>NZ_OY759863.1:300000-405043 GCF_963662805.1 uncultured Cohaesibacter sp. | reverse complement strand
AGCACGCACGCCGTTCGAATCCTTCTTGCTGTTCGCCGACCCTTTGGTGCGGGAAACACCAGCCATCTAGGACTTCCCCACGATTTGTCTAAAATTGTTTGCGTTTCATACTCGCTGACTAGTCTTAAAAAGCTGCTGAAAAACATGGTAAACAAAGCGTAAAAGTGATTTTTTGTAGCAGCCTGAAAATGCCGGGAGAATCGGGATTTTGATCGTGGGATCAGAAGGATAGGGGATGACGAGACAGAATGAGGATCTGAACCTGTTGGCGGAAAAAATCGCCGCATGTACCGCGTGCGTTGACGCAGCGTCAGGAGATCCGCTTCCCCATGCCCCCAATCCCGTTGTGCGCCTGTCCTCAACCGCGCGCCTCTGTATCGCCGGGCAGGCACCCGGAATGCGCGTGCACAAGACGGGAATTCCCTTCAATGATCCGTCCGGGGACCGTCTCAGGGAATGGATGGGGATCGACCGGGACACCTTCTATGACCAGAGGAGAATCGCCATTGTTCCGATGGGTTTCTGCTTTCCCGGTTATGACGCCAAGGGAGGGGACTTGCCGCCCAGAAAGGAATGCCGAGCGCTTTGGCATGACAGGATTTTCGAGGCGATGCCTCAGCTCGAACTGGTGCTGGTGATCGGCCAGTATGCCCAAAGCTATCATCTGGGCAACCGGCGCCAGAAGACGCTGACCGAAACAGTAAAGGCCTCGATGCGCCACTGGCACGAAAGTCGGGTGCCCAAGGTTTTGCCGTTGCCCCATCCGTCCTGGCGCAACACGGCATGGTTGAAGAGAAATCCGTGGTTCGAGCAGGAGACGATTCCCTTTCTCAGACAACAGATTGAACCACTGCTTTCCCTTGAGGAATAATTTGCTCAAATATCCCCATTTGACCAAAGTTCGAGTAAGTCGCCTGATGTAAGGTAGTTGTAAGTAGAATAGTTTTCTTATAGCATGCTCACTTGTCGAAGTTGGATGACATGACGCAACCCGGTATCTGACCGGGATGCAGCCACTTCAAGAGCGGAGCACACAATGCTGGATCGTCTTGATCGTAGAATTCTGCAAATCCTTCAGGAAGATGCAACAATGCCCGTCGCGGAAATCGGACGCCGTGTCGGCCTGTCGACGACGCCCTGCTGGCGCCGAATCCAGAAGATGGAAGAGGAAGGCGTCATCACCGGGCGCGTGGTTTTGCTCGATCCCGAAAAGGTCAACGCCAAGGTGACGGCCTTTGTCGCCGTGACGACGAGCGAGCATTCCGCCGAGTGGCTAAAGCGCTTTGCGGACGTGATCCGCGACTTTCCCGAAGTGGTGGAATTCTACCGCATGGCAGGGCAGGTCGATTATCTGCTCCGTGTGGTGGTCCCGGATATCGATTCCTATGATAGCTTCTACAAGCGGCTGATCTCGCGCATCGAGGTGGGCGATATCTCGACCACATTCGCCATGGAGCAGATCAAATACACGACGGCGCTACCCCTGAACTATCTGCCCGAAAAAGACGGGCGCTAGTCGCCGCGTGCCTGATAGCTACAGACAAAGAAAAACCCGCGATGAGGCATCGCGGGTTTTCTATTTGTGGTCAAAGGTCCAACGCGAGGCAAGCTTATCGGAAAGAAAGCCATGGGCGGGCCAGCCCAGCCCAAGGTTCAGCTCACTTCCGATCAAGTAAAGCAATCAGGGACGACGTGTCCCAACGATTCCCGCCCATGGCCTGCACTTGCGCATAATATTGATCGACCACCGCAGTGACGGGCAGGCGAGCACCATTGCTGCGAGCTTCGTCCAAGACCATCGAGAGGTCTTTGCGCATCCAGTCGACGGCAAAGCCGAAATCGAACTCGCCTTTTGCCATGGTCGAAGCGCGGTTTTCCATCTGCCAGGAGCCCGCAGCTCCCTTGGAAATCACGTTGATGACGGCTTCCACATCAAGCCCTGCGGTCTTGGCAAAATGGACCCCTTCGGACAGGCCTTGAACCAGACCGGCAATGCAGATCTGGTTGACCATTTTGGTCAGCTGACCGGCCCCTGACGGACCCATCAGACCCACCATGCGAGCAAAGGCATCGATGACCGGTTTCGCCTTGGCGAAGACATCCTCGTCCCCACCGCACATCACAGTCAGAACGGCGTTTTCCGCCCCTGCCTGACCGCCGGAAACTGGCGCGTCGATGAAGCCCACATCCTGTGCTTTGGCGACTTCATAAAGCTCGCGAGCGACTTTGGCGCTAGCGGTGGTGTTGTCAACGAAGATCGAACCGGCTTCCATGGTCTCAAAGGCACCATTCTCGCCGATGGTCACTTCGCGCAGGTCATCGTCATTGCCCACGCAACAGAAGACAAAGTCCGCACCTTGTGCCGCTTCCGCCGGAGTGGCCGCAAAGGACCCGCCATGCTCGCTGGCCCATTTCTCGGCCTTGGCCGTGGTGCGGTTATAAACGGTGACCTCATGGCCACCCTTGTGTTTGAGATGCGCTGCCATCGGATAGCCCATAACTCCGAGGCCAAGGAACGTCACTTTTGCCATGATAATCTCCCTTCCCAATTTTGGCGGCCCGATCCCTCCCTGTTGGAGGAGGCGGAACAGGAAAATGAAAAGGGCGGCCATGGAGAGACCGCCCCTTGAAAAATCTATTGTGCTCAGCCCGCAATTTTTGAGAAATCCGCGACCGTCAGCGTGGTTTCGCGGATCTGAGTCAGCATCTTGAGGCGGTTGATGCGGACCTCGGAACGCTCGTCATTGACCAGCACCTTGTCGAAGAAGGCATCGACCGGCTCGCGCAGGGTTGCCAGCGCCGACATGGCGCCTTCGAAGTTATCTGCGGCGACGGCCTCTGCGGCTGCAACACGGGCCTTCTCAATGGCCGATGCCAGTGCGATCTCTTCTGCCTCATGCAGGTGAGTACCCTCGACAATGCCCTCGAAGGTCTCTCCGGACTTCTTCTCTTCGGCTCTGAGGATGTTGGCTGCGCGGCGATACCCTGCAAGGAGGTTGGCTCCGTCGTCGCTCGCAAGGAACGAGCCAAGAGCATCCACGCGCTTGGAAATCATCAGGAGATCATCCTGATTGCCGAGCGCAAAGACGGCATCGATCAGGTCGTGGCGCGCACCCTTGTCTCGCAGGTAAACGCTGAGGCGGTCCGCGAAGAAGGACAGCAGATCGGCCCCTTCGGCAAAGCCATCACGGGCCTTGGAAAAGATCTCAAGCAGTGGCAACCGGATCTGGTTTTCCTCGATGATGCGAATGACACCGAGAGCCGCGCGGCGCAGCGCGAAGGGATCCTTCGAGCCGGTCGGCTTTTCATCAATGGACCAGAAACCGGTCAGGAGGTCGAGCTTGTCCGCGAGGGCGACGGCAATCGAGACCGGATTGCCGGGAACCTCGTCAGAGGGCCCTTGCGGCTTGTAATGCAGCTCGATGGCTTCGGCGACGGCCGCGTCTTCATTCTGGGCGAGCGCATAATAGCGGCCCATCAGACCCTGCAATTCGGGGAATTCGAACACCATGTCGCTGACAAGGTCTGCCTTGGCAAGCTTGGCGGCACGAACGGCCTTGTCCTTGTCGGCTCCAACCAGCGGCGCGAGCGCGCCGGACAGCGCAACAAGTCGGGCCACACGTTCGCTCTGGGTGCCGAGCTTCTCGTGGAAGACCATGTTGTCGAGTTTGTAGAGGCGGGTTTCAAGGCCGGTCTTGAGATCGGTCTGCCAGAAGAACTTGGCGTCGGACAGGCGCGCCCGCACGACTTTCTGGTTGCCCGCAACGATGGTCGCGCCGTCATCGGTCGCGATCAGGTTTGAGACCAGAATGAACTTGTTGGCAAGTTTGCCTGTTTTGCCATCTTTCAGAACAAAACACTTCTGATGCTCGCGGATGGAGGTCTGGATCACTTCGTCCGGCATCGACAGGAAGCTTTCCTCGAATTCGCCCATCAAGACGACCGGCCATTCAACGAGGCCGCCGACTTCTTCCAACAGGCCTGCGTCTTCGACCAGTTCGAGCCCTTGCGCAAAGGCAAGGGTCTTGGCATCGTTGAGGATGATCTCCTTGCGCTCGTCAAGATCGAGAATGACCTTGCGAGCCTTGAGTTCGGCTTCATAATCCTCAAACCGTTTGACCGCAAAGCTGTCTTTGCCGTGGAAGCGATGGCCTCGGGTCTGATTGCCGCTCTTGATGCCTTCGATCTCGAATGCAACGACTTCCGACACATCGCCCTCGACAGAAAGCGTGCAGAGGACCGAATGCAGCGGACGCACCCAGCGAAGAGCGCCTTCGCCTGCTTGTCCCCACTTTTGGCTCTTTGCCCATGGGAACTTGCGAATGACGTCGGGCACCAGCTCGGCGATGATCTCTTCAGCCTTGCGGCCCGGTTTGTTGATCACGGCAACATAGAAGTCACCCTTCTTGGGGTCGGACTGGATCACGGCCTCATCGATGGAGGACAGGCCCGCGCCACGCAAAAAGCCGGCAAGCGCTTTCTCCGGTGATCCGACACGAGGGCCTTTGCGCACTTCGGAAAGATCCGGAGAGGAGGCGCTGAGCCCGGAAAGGGTCAGTGTGAGACGACGGGGCGTCACATAGGCGCGCGCCCCTTCATAGGTCAGACCGGCTTCCACCAGACCACCCGTGATCAACTTTTGCAAATCGTCAGCAGCGCGGCGCTGCATGCGGGCCGGGATTTCTTCGGAAAAAAGCTCAAGCAGAAGGTCTGGCATGGTCGTCTCGACTTAAGATCAAAAATGGATGTCTGTTGGGTGTTTGACCTAGCAAGGTGAGACTGAAATGTCACTGATAAAATGCAGTTAACTTGGACATAGCAGCGCAAAAGGCCTCGCGGGACTTCCCGACGCCGATTGAAAAAGTGATGGGGCAAAATATCACATCGAACAACCCTGCCGTTCAGCGTTAGCTTTCGACACGTGGTGGTCATGTTGCGTCAGGTTGCTCTATCAGGGCTTCCCTGATGTCTGGGTTTACCATCTCGGAAACCGCGCGTTCGCCGAAACTATGAAAGGCTGGCGAAAATCTACAAAGAGCGTCGGGCTCGGGAGGAGGAGGAAAAATGGTCTTCAGAGCCATTCTGATATCACTGTTCATGCTGATGACGTGTGCTGAAGCAGCCACAGCCGCTGGATTGCCAGCGAATTTCGACCTGGAAGTCGAAAAAGCCCTCCGGATCGAACATCACTGGCGAGACCCGATCATCTATCAGTTCAGAGGACAGACAGTGTCCGGGAGTTGGCGCAGCGAAACAAAGGTAAAAGATTTGAAGGTTGTCAGCGAAGCGACTGTAAAGGGAACCTTCATCGACGGAGTCCTGCATGCCCGGCAACAGGTAATTTACAACACTTACCTGTTGAACCGTGAAACCATGAGCCTGCCTCAAAACTATCCCAAGGGACCCGTCAACCGCGGCATACTCGATGCCGTGATCAGCGGACAAGTCGTCAACGGCAACCAGATCAAGATCCATTTTGAACAGCGCTTGACCCGATCCCAGTCAATAGCAGCAGACCACAGATACGATTCCAAAGGTAATATTGTCGATACGGTCTTCGCCTTCAAGGACGCCCCGATTACCGAGAAGAAACCGACCGTGATGGATTTCGTCCTCGATCTGCCGGTCGACTCTGGGATCTGGTACCAGAATGCCTATTTCACCGCACGTGGTGAAAAGGATACAAAACTGGAATGGGCTCTTGATCGGTTGAGTGGCCAGATGGACAGCTTGTCGGGCAGTTTGATGAACGGAAAGCTGGATCTGGCATCCTCCCAGTGGGCGTCCATCAAGGCCTCCCTTATGGATCTGAAAGCAGATCTGGCCCGAAAGAGTGAGACGCAGGTCTCTCTGGTAGGTAGCCCTGCGAGGAAAGCCATCGAGCATTTCGAGAAGTATGAGAAGCTCTCGCAAGGCTATGTGAAGTTGCACAAGACGGCTTTGTCCCAGAATGACTGGTTCAATCAGCACATTCTCGATCTCAAGCTGAATTTCATGAACAACGTCATGAAGGTGATGGCAACCTCCTTCATCAGCTGGACCAATGTCATCCCGACAGATCTCTACGCCGGGATCGAGGGATATTCGATGCAGACCTCGCTGTTCGCCTTGCCCCGAACGCTTGCCTCATGGCAGGAACAGGCAAGCAAGGATGCCAGCATCCTGAAGGATCAGAAGCGCACGATCATGATGATGGGGGACTATGCCCGCTACTGGTCGAAGGTGGCTGAAGCCTGTGTGAGGGAAAATCGCAAGATCCACGACCATTATGACCGGATGCGCAAGGGCGACGTGTTGGCTTTCGCATCCCGGATCCAGCAGGACATCTCCGGACTTCGACTGGGACAATAGAGTGAAAGGCCAAAGAAAAACCGGATGAAGGTCAACTCCATCCGGTTTGATGTGCGCAGAGGATGAGCGAGCCTTCAGACGTTGTCTCGCCTCAGATGCCGTGTCAGGCGATGTTCTACGATGTCCCAGATCCGACGCATGATCTCGACAAAGACGAGATAGAATATAGCCGCGTAGATATAGACCTGAAAGTCATAGGTCTGGGAGAAGGCCCGGCGGGTCTCTCCCATCAGGTCATAGACCGAGATGATCGAAACGACGGCGGAACCCTTGACCATCAGGATGACTTCGTTGCCATAGGGCCGGAGCGCGACAATGAGCGCCTGCGGTAGGATCACCTTGAAGAAGGTCACGAATTTCGGAAGCCCCAGACTCATCGCCCCTTCCACCTGACCTCGCGGCACATTCATGATGGCACCGCGAAGGATTTCCGCCTGATAGGCCGCGGTGTTGAGTGTGAAGGAAAGAAGGGCGATAGACCAGCTGTCCCGGAACAGCCACCACAGATTGACATCCTGCCAGAAGGAACGGAACTGCCCGAAGCCATAATAGAGCAGGAACAACTGAGCCAGCAGAGGCGTGCCACGGAAGAAATAGATATAGCCGAACGACAGGCCATGCAGCAGTCGATTGGACGACATGCGACCGAACGCGATCGGCAGCGACAGTATGCCGCCAAGCACCAGAGACCAGAACACGAGTTCCAGAGTGGTCCAGAAGCCGGTCAGATATTTCGGCGTGTAGCGGGCCATATAATCCGCATCATAGGACGTATAGAGGAACCACGCGATCCCGATGAAGAAGGCACCCCATGCAATCAGGAAAGCAAGACCAAGCGCACGGCTGCGGGTCATCAGTTTGCCCCTGACCGCGTCAGGTGCCGGGCGCGCATCAATGATGCCGCTCGAGATATAGGGCTTCATGTTCATGTCCGCACCTCGCCGCGCCGAACGCGCTTCTCGATCCATTCAAGACCGACCGACGAGATAAAGGTCAGGATCAGATAGATCAGGCAGGCAATGGAGAAGAACAGGAATGCTTCCTTGGTGTTGCGAGCTGCAAGGCCCGTCTGGCGCATCGTGTCAGCAAGGCCGATGACCGAGACCAGCGACGTCTCCTTCAGCATGATCAGCCACAGGTTGGAGAGGCCGGGCAGGGCAAGCTTGATCAATTGCGGGATGATCACGAGGCGCATCGTCCGTCCCCAGGAGAGCCCCAGAGCAAAAGCGCCTTCATATTGTCCCTGATTGATCCCCTTGAAGGCTGACAGGAACACCTCGCTCGAATAGGAGGCAAAGACGAAGGACAGGGCAATCATGCCCGCCACGAAGGAATTGACCTCGATCTGGGTGCCCAGAACCTTTTGGAACAGCAGATTTATAAGGATCTGGCCACCGTAATAGACGATGAAGAGGGTGAGCAGTTCGGGCAAGCCGCGGAAAATGGTCGTGAAGATCTTGGCGCTTGTCTGAATGGTCTTTTCTTTGGAATTGATGCCAAGGGCGAGAAAAAAACCGAGCACGAGACCGAATGGCAAGGTTGCGATCCCGAGAGACACCGTGATCAGGATACCCGAGACAATTTCATCGCCCCAACCGTCCGGTCCATAGGACAACAAGGTGAGATAGTCCGTCATCAATACTGCTTACCTGTAAAAAGCCCGGCGGGGAAGCCGCCGGGCGCTGTCTTGGACACTCTACTCAGTCGCCGTAAACGTCGAACGTGAAGTATTTGTCGTTGATTTCCTTGTATTTGCCATTTGCGCGGATGGCGGCGATGGCAGCAGAGAATTTGTCGGCCAGCTCGGTTTCGCCTTTGCGAACCGCGATGCCTGCACCTTCGCCGTGGATTTCAGGAACGATCGGGAAGGCTCCGACAACTTTGCAGCAAGCGCCTGCATCGGAATTGACCCAATCGGACAGCAGCACGATGTCGTCGACAACGCCGTCAAGACGACCGGCTTCCAGATCGAGTTTATACTCGTCCGTGGTCGGATAGAGTTTCAGCTCGACGCCCGTCAGCTTCTGTTCGGCGAAGTTGGAGTGGGTGGTAGAGGACTGAGCGCCAATCACCTTGCCTTCAAGAGCGGCAATGTCGGTGCTGGTGATGTCGGAATCCTTGGCAACGGCAAGGCCACCCGGCGTGTTGTAGTATTTCTTGGAGAAGTCGACTTTTTTCAGACGGTCCGGAGTGATCGACATGGAAGCGATCACGGCATCGAACTTGCCTGAGATCAGGGCAGGGATCATGCCGTCCCAATCCTGTACAACAAACTCGCACTCGGCTTTCATTTCCTCGCACAGCGCGTTGGCCATGTCGATGTCGAAGCCGACCAGTTTGCCATCGGACGTCAGTTCGTTGAACGGAGGATAAGCACCCTCGGTACCGATGAGAATTTTATCAGCAGCTTGGGCAGCACCGGCTACCATCATGACAGCAGCAGCAGTGAGCGCGAATTTTTTCAGCAGACGCATGCGATTTTCCCTTTGACATATTGCGTTCCGAGCATGTTGCGGGACCCATTCCCGAAGACCGCTCTACAATATAAAGACCTGTTTCAGGTTTCTCTGACTTTGGCGACGTGATGCCGCATGAGGGCATATTCCCACTATTTTAATCAACTTGACAACAGGCAATCCTGCAAAATCCGGAATTGCAATCAATTTCGCCTAAAATCTAGTCTGTCCGAAAATAAAAGCGTGTTTGGTGGGGGTATTGCAAAACCGTATGCGGTTTTCTTGGGAAAAGTGGTTGAAGACATCGCATCAGGCAATCACAGCGCGGCGAATATCTCGTTGAGATTGCATAGCAATTAGGCAGTCGAAAATCCGATTATGCGTCAAATTGGGAGTGGAAATGTCGCACGCGGTGAGAGACCCTACGCTTTCAATCCCATCAGCTTTTCGATCAGGCTCGCCATATCGGCAACAGCGTTGAGGTCAAAGCAGTCGAGACCGGCACTGTCGGCAAGAAGGTCTGGCCGGTCGCTGGCAACCGCGACAATCATGTTGTCCTTGGGTGCGATCGGATCGGTATGTTTGGCATCGGCCCGGCGGACTTCGATCTTGGGGAAGGGCTCTGTCTTGAAGCCTTCCACGAGCACGAGGTCGCAAGGCGACAGACGCGACAGGATGTCTCCAAGCTCGGTGTCCTCAACATCCCGGCACTCATGCATGATGGCCCAGCGCTTGCCTGCCGCGACGAGGGCGACCTCGCCCGAGCCTGCCTCGCGGTGGCGGAAGCTGTCGGTGCCTTCCTTGTCGATGTCGCAATTGTGGTGGGCATGTTTGACCGACGAGATGCGATGACCGCGCGCGGTCAACTCGCTGATCAGTCGGGTGACGAGGGTGGTCTTGCCGGAGTTTTTCCAGCCGGTGACGCCAAACACCTTGTGGCCGTGCCACTCGAAACTTTCAAACGCGCCCATGGCCTACTCCTGCTCTGCTTCGGCAAGGCCGTCAGCGATGGCTTCCGCGACCTCGATGTCTTCCGGGCAATTGATATTGAAGAAAGGATCGATTGCGAGATCATCGATCATGATGCCGCCAAAGACCGCCCGACTGTTGATATGCCCCTCCGCATAAGCCCGTGCCTTACGCTCTCCCTTGAGGAGATAGGCTTCGAGATCATCGGCCAGCGAGACCGGCCAAAGACCGAAGGTGGGATGCACCTGTTCGCCCGATTGTGCCAGCGTGATCGCTGGGCCGGGGCCACCCATGGCCATGATCAGCCGATCCACAAGATCGGTGGGGAAAAAGGGCGTGTCGGCTGCGGCACTGATCAGCCAGTAGGCATGGGGCGCTTTTGCTTCGGCCCAACGCATGGCCGCGAGAATGCCCGCGAGCGGCCCTGCATGTCCGTCGAGCCCATCTGCCAGCACCGGATAGTCCGTTCCATAGCGTGCAAGATCGTCGTTGCCGCTGATCACGATGCCGCTGACCTGTGGCTTTAGACGCTCGATCACCCGTGTCATCAGTGGCTTGCCAGCGACGGGGAGAAAGGGCTTGTCCTGCCCATCCATGCGGCGCGACTGACCGCCAGCCAGCACGACACCCAAAGCCCGGTGCTTCCAGCGGTTGGCAGACTGCTCCGGTCGCTCACCCGCCATCAGACGCGCGGCCAGATCAACCGCCATTGCATCCAGTCTTTGGAGTTCATCAGGGCTCGTTTTCATGGCAGACCTTTCGGATGACCCTCGCGCATGGGCTCAATGAGACAAATGCACTCAAGCCCCTTGACGCGAGGCTCGGAAAGTTCCAGCTATGGAAGATCAGAAATGTTTTTTCAAGGCTTTGCACGCGCTGTCAGCCGGAATCATTTGAAACATCTACGGATATCCGCCGGATCGTCCACACGCCCGGAACGGCCGCTTGCTCGGACCGTCCGCCTGCCAAGTGAGGTCTGCCCCCGTGTTCTGGAACAGAAAAAGGGAACGTCAAGTGAGCAAACCCCTGACCAAGGAAGTCATCGAGCAACAGTTGCAGACCATCACGCTGCCCGACGGGTCAGGTGACATCGTCTCCGCCGGAATGGTCTCGGACATTTTCATCAAGGATGGATCTGTCATGTTCTCCCTGACCGTGCCTGCTGAAAAGGCGGATACCATGGAGCCGCTGCGCAAGCGGGCCGAGGACCTCGTCAAGGCCATGGACGGCGTGGCAAAAGTCATGGTGGCGCTGACCGCGGAGCGCAAGCCGGGTTCGGGAGGTCCATCCCCCGCACCCCAGAGACGTCCCGCTCAGCCCCAGAGACAACAGGGTGCTGCTCCGGCCAAGCTTGAGGTCAAGGGCGTGAAGCACATTATCGCCGTCTATTCGGCCAAGGGCGGGGTGGGCAAATCAACAACGGCGGTCAATCTGGCGCTGGCTTTTCAAGCCAATGGTCTCAAGGTCGGCATTCTTGATGCCGATGTCTATGGCCCTTCGATCCCGCGCCTTCTGGGCATCACCGACCGGCCCGAAACCTATCCCGGCACGCGCCTGCTCAAACCATTGAAGGCCCACGGCCTGACGGCTATGTCCATCGGTTTGCTGATCGAGGAGGACACGCCCATGGTCTGGCGTGGGCCTATGGTCGTCTCGGCGCTGACGCAGATGCTGCGCGATGTGGCGTGGGATATGGATGGCGAGCTTGATGTTCTGGTGGTCGATATGCCTCCCGGAACCGGCGATATCCAGCTCACCATGGCACAGCAGGTGCCGCTCTCCGGGGCAGTGATGATTTCAACGCCTCAGGATCTGGCTCTCATTGATGTGCGCAAGGGCATTGCCATGTTCCGCAAGGTGAGTATCCCGATCCTCGGCCTCATCGAGAACATGAGCTTCTTCATGTGCCCCGATTGCGGCGCAAAACATGATATCTTTGGTCATGGTGGCGCGCGCACGACAGCGGTCGACATCAACGTGCCCTTCCTCGGCGAGGTTCCCTTGCACATGGACATCCGTGAGCGCTCCGACAGCGGCGAGCCGATTGTCGCCGCCGAACCGGATGGCGACTTCGGCCTTATTTACCGTGCCATCGCGTCCACGGTCAGCCAGTCACTCGAAGGTGCCGTCAGACCGGCGCCCAGGATCATCATCGAATAGGGATCGAGTTGGCAAAACTGTGCCACGCTAGTCCGCCTGGCGTGGCACCTTCAGCGAGAAGAACACCGCGATCAGAGCTGAGCCGGTCATCAACAAGGCCATCGGCAGCAGGCTGTCACTCAGAAGGAAGGCAACCACGTAGGTGAAGGCCGCGTTGATGCCCATCATGATGCAGCCCGACAGCCCCGAGGCACTGCCCGCAAGGCGCGGATTGACACTGACCACCCCGGCAATCGAGCTGGGGAACACCATCCCGTTGCCCATCCCCACAAAGAACATTGAGCCGAACAGCAGGATTGGATTTTCAAGACCCATGATGCTGAGCAGCACGATCACAATGCAGAAACCTGCCGTGACGAGGCTGCCGGTGAAGATCATCCGGAACAGGCCAACGCGTGAGGCAAAACGGCCTGAAATATAGTTCCCCAACGCATAGCCAACGGCTACGAGGACGAAATAGAGCCCATATTGGGTCTTGGTCAAACCGAAGATGTGATCACCGACATAAGGGGCTCCGCCGAGAAAGGCAAAGAAGGTCCCGCCGACGAAGGAAATCGTCATCGTGTAGATCCAGAAGTTGCGCATGGTGACCAGTTCAAGGACGTCACGCCAGAAGGCGGAGAGGGAACTGGCCTTGCCCCGGTTCTGGTTGGTTTCCGGCAGCGTGTACCATCCCGCTAACAGGATGATGGCGGTCATTACGGATGTGAAGACAAACCCGGCGCGCCAGCTGAACAGATCGTCTAGCAAGCCGCCTATGGTCGGCGCGATCATCGGCGCCATCGCCATGCCCATCGTCACATAGCCGAGCATGCTGGCGGCTTCTCTCGGCTCATGCAGGTCGCGCACGATGGCGCGGCCCAGAACAAGTCCGGCAGCGCCCCCGGCGATTTGGATGATCCGCCCGATGATCAGACCTTCAATGCTGGCAGCAACGGCGCAATAGATTGACGCAAGAAGGGCAACGACCAGTCCGGTCAGAAGCACGGGCCGACGACCGAACTGATCGGACATCGGGCCGATGACAATCTGGATGAGGGCTGTGCCCACAAGTCCCAGCGACAGGGTCAGCTGCACAATGGAGGCCGGGGCCGCAAAGGTCTGCTGCACGCTTGGCATGGAGGGCACATAGAGATTGAGCGCAAGCGGGTTGACCGCAGTAACAGCGACCAGAATGGCAAGAGAAGGACTAAGCGATCCGGACGGGGCCGGAACGCGGTCGATTTCGGTGGTCATGTGGTGCCTCCAGGGAGCAGTCAGGAGAACTGCGCGGCAGGAACTGTAGAATGGAAAGGACCAGCAGGAGTGCATCGGGAAAAGGGCGTCCCCTGCGGTGGTTTGTCACCGGTCAAGCTTCTATGGCTATCAGACCGGTTCGTGCGATGCCAGTATTTCCTGATCGCGCTTCTTGACCTTCTGGATCTGTCTTTCGCGATACATGGTGTAAATCCCGGCGGACAGAATGAGGAAGATGCCGAGCCAGGTGAGGGCATCGGGAATGTCTCCCCACAGCATAAAGCCATAGAAGAGCGAAATTGGCATCGAGATATATCGGAATGATGACACCACCGAGACTTCGCCGTGGGTCATCGCGATCACGACAATGAATTGCCCGAGGGTGAGGAAGATGGCTGCTCCTACGAGATAGATCGATTGGGATGTATCGATCGCGGTCCAGCTTTCACTGACGCCCAGCAAGCCACCGGCCAGACAGGAAAAGGTCATCGTGGTGGTGGTCACAACCCACAGGGACGATCCTGTCGGGATCTTTCTGGCAATGAGATCGCGGGTTGACGCCGCGACCACTGCACCAAGCACGAACAGGGAATAGACGTTGAACCCCTCAAGGCCCGGCCGGATGATCGCCAGAACGCCCAGCATTCCGACAAAGACCGAGGTCCAGCGCCGGATGCCGACCTGTTCGCCCAGAAAGATCGCCGCCGCCGCGGTGGTGGCGAGCGGGATCGTCAGAAGGATCGCGGAAACGTTGGGCAGAGGCAGCTTCTGGAGCGCAACCATGAACAGGATCGAACTGATCGCCTCGGCAACCGCGCGCAACAGGACAATGGGATTTTTTGCGGTCCGATACCGGCGCCAGTCTCCGGTCAGAGCCAGAACCAAACACAGGACTGCCACAGCGATCAGGCCACGAATGAAAATGACCTGTCCTGTTGGCAGATCCGACCCCGCTAGCTTGGACAGGGTATCGTTGGTGACAAAGCAGAACATCGTCATCTGCATCATGATGATGCCATAGATATTGCCTTTGTCGACACGGACCGGAGAGCCAGGCGTACGGTTGGAATCCGTTCCTTGCGGAGCAGCAGTCATTTGATTGGACCTTGACAGTAAAAACACCGGCGAGGCGCTCAGTCGCGCAGGAGAAAATAGGGTCTCATCCGCCGGTTACAGACATGTGCCTGCCAATAGACGGACGATTGTGCTCTCTGTCAATGATAAAATCATGCCCGAGGGGTTTTCGGGCAATCGCACCGCAGATTTCCTGCAACAGCAGATCATCACTCTCCGAGGCCCGCAGAGGCGCTCTGAGATCCACGGCGTCCTCCTGGCCCAGACACATATAAAGCGTGCCGGTGCAGGTAACCCGGACCCGATTGCAGCTTTCGCAGAAATTGTGGGTGAGGGGCGTGATGAAGCCGATTCGACCACCGGTCTCGGCAACACTCATATAGGTGGCGGGGCCACCCGTCTTGTGGCGGGAGGGCGAAAGGGTCCAGCTCTGTGACAGCTGGCGTTTCACCTGATCAAGCGGCAGATAGAGATCGAGCCGGTCATGATCAATCTCGCCAAGCGGCATGGTTTCAATGATCGTCAGATCCATGTCGCGCTCGTGGCAGTAGCGGATCATGTCGTCGAATTCGTCGTCATTGACGCCGTTGAGCGCTACCATGTTGAGTTTCAGTTTGATCCCGGCGGCAAGCGCGGCCTCGATGCCGTCCATCACCAGAGAGAATTTGCCCCAGCGCGTGATCGCATTGAAGCGGTCTTCCTTTAGGCTGTCGAGGGAGACATTGATGCGTTTGACACCGAGATTGGCGAGATCATCCGCCATGCGCTTGAGCTGGGAGCCATTGGTGGTGAGGGTCAGCTCCTCAAGAGCTCCTGTCTCGATATGGCGGGAGAGGGAGGAAATCAGCGTCAGAATGCCCTTGCGCACCAAAGGCTCGCCTCCCGTCAGACGAAGGCGACGAACGCCCTGATGAACGAAGGCGGAGCAGAGTCGGTCGAGCTCCTCGAGGCTCAGAATATCCTTCTTGGGCAGAAAGTGCATGTCCTCTGCCATGCAATAGAAGCAACGGAAATCACACCGGTCGGTGACCGAAACCCTGAGATAATTGATCTGGCGACCAAAGGGGTCAATCAGGGAAGGTCCGTTTTGTGTTTCGCCGTCAAACGTCATTTGCTTCCTGTCTACTTTCATTCTGGACAGCGCCAAGGGTTTCTCCTGACACGGAAAAACGATTATAGGCAATTCGATTTCAAGCACCACTCACTTTTCTGTTGCGTCAGTGAGCAAGCAAACTGAACAGCCGCTAAAAGGAGTGCCAGCCTCTCGCCAGATCAGGGATATAAGATGCATTCGGGCGATCATATCTAACCTGCTGTTTGACCTTTTGCTGCAGTGGGTCTAGTTGTCAGTGAGCGACAGGTAGGCAGGTGAGCGGCCTCATTGTTGCACAAGCCCTCATATGAAATGCCAACAGGATCTTGCAATGACTGCACCATGGCCGACTGAAATCCGTCTCAAGCAGGACAAGAAAACCCTGTCCGTCACCTTCGACAATGCCGAAACTTTCGACTTCACCGCCGAATTCCTGCGAGTGACCTCGCCCAGCGCCGAAGTGCAGGGTCACGCTCCCGACCAGAAAAAGACCATCGGTGGCAAGCAGGATGTGGAGATCATGAAAGTCGATCCCGTCGGGAATTATGCCGTGAGGCTGTTCTTCACCGATCTGCATGACAGCGGTTTCTTCACCTGGGACTATTTTCTGCAATCGGGCAGGCAGATGGAAGCGATCTGGCAGGACTATCTTGATGCACTCGAGGCCAAGGGATTGAGCCGGTCCTGATCCCGGGCCCCGATTAGGCATTTGATCAGCCAGCGCAACAGATTGATAGAACGAAGAAAGCCGGCCACATGCGTGACCGGCTTCAATTCTTGTCAGACCTTCAAATGAGAAGAGTCTTACTGCTGTTTTGCCTGAATGACGTGAACGCGGGCACCGACTTTGACGCGCTCATAAAGATCGATCACATCTTCGTTCGCAAGGCGGATGCAGCCTGAAGAAACGGCCTGACCGATAGACCATGGCTCATTCGAGCCGTGAATGCGATAGATGGTCGAGCCGATATACATGGCGCGGGCACCGAGCGGGTTGTTCGGGCCACCTTCCATATAGGCAGGCAGACCTGGAACGCGCTTGCGCATTTGAGGCGGAGGAGTCCAGCCCGGCCACTCGGCCTTACGGCTGACGCGATGCGTACCGGTCCACTGGAAGCCAGGGCGACCGACACCAATGCCGTATTTCATAGCTTTGCCATCACCCAGAATGTAATAAAGGCGGCGTTCTTCGGTATTCACGATGATGGTACCAGCAGGCGAATTAGCATATCGACCGTCATAGCTGACAGTTTTGCGCTTGATCGGTGAACGACCAGCGTAAGGTCCTGCTTCTTTCCAAGTCTTGGTGGAAACATCGTAATATTTAGAAGCCTGAGCACTGGTCATGGCCACGACCACTCCCAACGCAAGGCTTGCTGCAAAAGTCAAAATTTTCCGCATTAGTTTGTCCCGAACTTAAAAACTGTGAATGAACCCGGGTGCCACACATGGATCAAACCGTCCCCACCGGTGCAGCGCCCAAAGATTGCTGAGGATTTTGTGTCGTAATTTTCTAAATAAGGTTACCGAGAGCAAGAAATTTTTGCCAAATTTCGATCACATTTATGTTTTCTCCGAGACAGAATCTTGAAATGTTGTGTTTCAGCAACAGTTTTGATCACCTGTCGAACAACTTCCCGCATTCGCTCGGACATATGTAGCAGCACGCATTTGATTGAATGTGATTACGGGTTGGTGTCGGTGAACATTGCCATCAAAAATTGAGTGACTAGTGATTCTCCAGCCTATCGCGACAACAGCCTTGCTGCTGCTTGTTTCAGAACTGATAGCAAGCATTGCTATTTGCTCATTCCTTGATAAAAAGAAACAAACACTTCGTACTTTTGTGTGAGTTGGTGCGGGCATGTGCCTTCGGTGTGCGTGAGCCTCTCGCTTCCAGAAAGAACAGGCAGGATCCGGCCAGCAACAGACCGGTGGCTTTATTTGATGAACAGAGCGATGAAAACAATACTCAAACTCACCCTGGTGTGGTCCCTTGCGTCGCTCTTTCAAGTCTCTGTGCCCGATCTGGCGTTGGCAAACTCGGTCAGCAGTTGCAGCACTAAACCCGGTGACAGCAACTACGACCCGCGCTGTAGCAACAGCTGTAATTTGACCGAATATTTCCAGTTTCTTTACACGACGGCCAACCGCCCCCATGAGTGCCGCAACATTCCGGCATCCTTCTGGCAATATCAGACACAGGTGGGCGAGGTCTCCGCGAACGGTAAGTCATCAAGCGCCAATGCAGCCTCGTCGGCAGAGGCGGCCAGTGCTGTATCCGGCTCGGCCAGCCTGACCGCGACCCCGTCGGCCGCGATCACATCCGGCGCAATGGTTCTTGGCTATGCGTCAGCACTTTCCGACGAGGAAGGCTCGGCCCTGATCTCCAGTGAATATGCCCTTGATGAAGACGGCGAGTTGCCTTCCCTTGAAAAGGCGATCTGGATAAAACTGCTCGGCACAATCGGGGCCAAGAATGCCACAGCCGACATTGCCAGCGTCAAGGTCGAGTCTGCAGGGATCATGGCCGGGACAGATCTATTCTCCAACGAATATTTCCGTTTTGGCGTGCTCGGAGCCATCCAGAACGTGGATGTCGACATCAACGAGAACAACAACGAGATCGATGTGGTCTCCGCAATGGGCGGGGTGTCGGCAACCCTTGAAGTGGGCAAATGGTATCTCGACGGTCTTGGCACCTATGGAACCGAAAGCACCAGAACGAGCCGCACCATCGACATCGATGGCAGTGGCGACCTGCGCGAAATGAAGTCTGATTTTACCAACAAAAGGATCAGCGCAGCTTTTGAGACGGGCTTTCGCCTGTCTGCCGGAAGGGTCGTCGTTCAGCCGCTCGCCGGGGTGGATGTCAACTGGTTGATGCAGGACCGCGTGATGGAAGAAGGCAACGAGGATGTTGCCATCCTGACCTATGCCAACACCGTTCGGACGGGTAAGACTCGCCTCGGCGTCAACCTCTCGACTGCGCTCGTCGGCGAGAAGATCTCTATCGTCCCGACCATCGGCGGCTATTGGAGCCATCGCTTTGGCGAACTCTCCAACGCCAACCGCATCTCTACTGATCTGGGATCATCCTACCAATATGTCGGCGCCAAGCCGCCGCTCGATGTTGCCAACCTCTATGCCTCGGTGCTGGCAAACCTGACCCCCAACGTCGCCCTGTCGGCAAGCTATTACGCGTCCTTCAACAGCGTTGAACGCAACCACGCAGGCAACCTAGCACTTCGCGTCCGCTGGTAGGTCTTGGCCGGTAACTTGAATCACTTTGTGAAGAAGCTGAATCACTTTCTCAACAAACGCGTTCAAAAGCCCGAGAGATTCGCAAAGTGGATTCACATCCTTTGATAAGCCGTTGAATCGAATCAAAAAGCCCGGATCGCTCCGGGCTTCTCTTTGTCTTCAGTCTGAAACGCGGATTAACCGAGGTTCAGTTCAGCGAAGAAGTCATTACCCTTGTCATCGACAACGATGAAGGCCGGGAAGTCTTCCACTTCAATGCGCCACACGGCTTCCATGCCGAGCTCTGGATACTCGATGCACTCGACTTTCTTGATGCAGTCTTTGGCGAGGCGAGCAGCCGGGCCGCCGATGGAGCCGAGGTAGAAGCCGCCATGTTTCTGGCAGGCATTGGTGACGGCTTTCGAGCGGTTGCCCTTGGCCAGCATGATCATTGATCCGCCGAAGGACTGGAACTGATCCACGAAGCTGTCCATTCGGCCTGCGGTGGTCGGACCGAAGGAGCCGGAAGCATAGTTGGCCGGGGTTTTGGCCGGGCCAGCATAATAGACCGGATGGTTCTTGAGATAGTCCGGCATCGGCTCGCCAGCTTCGAGGCGCGCGCGGATCTTGGCATGGGCAAGGTCGCGGGCAACGATCAGCGGGCCGGTGAGGCTGAGGCGGGTCTTGACCGGATACTGGGTCAGGATCTTCAGCTGCTCTTCCATTGGCAGGTTGAGGTCGACTTTGACAACGTCACCGCCGAGCTCCTCGGAATCAACGTCCGGCAGATACTGCGCCGGGTTTTCCTCGAGCTGCTCGATGAAGACGCCATCCTTGGTGATCTTGCCTTTGCACTGACGGTCGGCAGAGCAGGAGACCCCGATGGAGATCGGCAGCGATGCACCGTGACGCGGCAGACGAACGACGCGCACGTCGTGGCAGAAGTATTTGCCGCCGAACTGGGCGCCGATGCCAGTCGACTGGGTCATGGCGTGGATTTCTTTTTCCAGCTCCAGATCGCGGAAGGCGCGGGCGGTTTCGTCACCAGAGGTCGGCAGCTCATCATAATAATGGGCAGATGCCAGCTTGGTGGTCTTAAGGTTCTGCTCGGCAGACAGGCCGCCAACGGTGATGGCCAGATGGTACGGCGGGCAGGCAGCGGTACCGAGGGTCTTGATTTTCTCTTCGAGGAAGGCGAGCAGGCGATCTTTGGTCAGAAGAGACGGGGTACCCTGATAAAGGAAGGTCTTGTTGGCCGAGCCGCCACCCTTTGCCATGAACAGGAATTTATACTCGGCATCGCCTTCGGAGAAGATGTCGATCTGGGCAGGCAGGTTGTTGGCGGTGTTTTTCTCTTCAAACATGGTGAGAGGGGCCAACTGGCTGTAGCGCAGGTTCTTCTTGTTGTAGGCATCAAAGACGCCCTGACTGAGAGCGCCTTCGTCGGAGCCTTCAACCCAGACATTATTGCCCTTCTTGCCAACGACGATACCGGTGCCCGTGTCCTGACACATCGGCAGCACACCGGCCGACGAGATGCAGGCATTCTTGAGCAGATCGAGCGCAACGAACTTGTCGTTGTTGGTCGATTCTTCGTCTTCAAGGATCTTGTTCAGCTGAGCCAGATGCTCCGGACGAAGCAGGTGGGCGATATCGATGAAAGCCTGCTCTGAGAGAATGCGCAGGGCTTCTTCCTGCACGACAAGCACGTCCTTGCCCTTGAAGGTCTCGACGGAAACATAGTCGGAGGTCAGTTTGCGATAAGGAGTGTCATCCTTCCCGAGCGGGAAGAGCTTGTTTGCCTGATAACTCATTGTCGGTCCTTGTGTAGAAATCTCTCCAGTTGAGACAAGGCAGGGCGCCTTGATGGCTGGGGATGGTCCGTTTGCTCTTTTCTCCCGCAAATTAGCGATGCGACAAAGGCCTGTCTTTGATCTGTTTGGTCTTTTGACGAACAGGAGCGAAAGAACGTCGCGACAATTGGTGCAACCGTTCGGGGTGAATTTCAAGTCCTTCTTATGGCAAACCCCGGGCACGCAGAAAATTCGGTATGTAAATTGCTAATTTTTAATATTCAGATAATTGCAAGTAATGGTTTGGCTTGATATATCCGGTGAGCAAGCAAAGCATTGTCACTTTTCAAATCCAGCAGGCCGACCATCGGGCGCGAGCAGGAGTGCCGGAGCGGCAAACCGGCTGCCCTCTATGCGGCACAGGGCATATTTCCATGGCAAAACAGACAGACTATGTCAGCACTCTTTTTAGCAACATTGATGATCCCAACAAGATCACCGTCGCTTTCAACCATGGGCGTGGAAGCGCTCAATCAGGGTCATAGCGCGACGATCATGCTCATGGTCGACGCGGTTACATCTCGCCAAACCCGGCACCCTTGATCCCATTGATTATCGGGGCACCATTCAAACCCGCAAAGGAAATGCAGGAAGCCTTCCTTTGAGCAGGGCGGCCAGATTCTCGTCTGCAAGGCCTGCATGATTCACAATGGCGTAGCCGAGGAAGAGATTGACCCGCGTTTCACCGTGATCTCGGCGCCGGAGGTGATTCCGATGCTGATGAATGCCAAGGGATCACTCCAGCTCACCTGAGCCGTTCGTAGAAATCAGGCATGAAAAAAAGCCGCCTTCAGGAAAGGCGGCTTTTCTGTTTCGCTGAGTTTTGGAGGCACTCAGAAGTATTTCTTGATCAGGCGATCAATCGAGATCGAACCGGCACCAAAGGCTGCATAGAGCAGAATGCGCACCCCAGAACAGGGAATTGGTCACGGCCTTTTCCTGCGCCAGTTCAAGCAGGCGGTGACCAGCATCGCTCAACGACCGGATGGCATCAGCCTGGAAGAACTCGGGGTTCGATGTCAGCGCTGCAACGCCAGCCTCGGTCAGGAACAGAGCCGGGTAGGGGTGAGAGATGTGATAATAGACGGTCACCAGCATCATGATCCCGAGAGACAAGGCGATTGGGCGGGTGAGCAGGCCGAGAGCGAGAAGAAAACCGCCGAAGAACTGAAGAACGGCCAGAAGTGGCGACCAGAACCAGCCCGGCGTAAAGCCGAGACTTTCGGTGAAACCTACCATGCCCATCGGATTGAGGATTTTGGCATATCCCTCATAGCTCATGCCGAGGCCGAGCGCGACGCGGCAGGACCGTCCAAGCAAGAGGCTGGGCGAATTTTTCATAGAACGGCTGCAGAGCCGGAATGATCAGATTCTCTCTGCTTTCAATAGATTTGGGAGACAGGGACATTTCATCGTCTTTCTTTGTCTGCCTGATGTGCTGACCCGATTGAGCGGCAGCAGTCGAACAGCTGTTTCATTTTTGTGCGGAGCGCTTTGTAGCCATCGAACGGGTTTGATCAGTCAGGATTGTAAAAATTACCGTGTCGACGAAAGGCGAATGCACCATACATCATCTCAGACAGCAAGACTCATGAGGGCGGATTCATAGTGATTATGAGTGGAATGTAATAATATGAGTTTATAACTCAGAATATATCTTCAAATAGTGCCATTCAATCCTTAAGTTTGGGCCAATCGCACACGTTCGTGTGAGCGATATATGGCTTTGTGTCGGGTCAGTATTTGGCCACAAGAATCGACACTTGGCGTCAAAAGCCGATAACAAGGAGAGGACGATCATGACTGACGTGCGCGTAGAAACCGACTCATTCGGACCACTCGAGGTCCCGACAGACAAATATTACGGAGCTCAGACGGCGCGGTCTCTGATCAACTTTCCCATCGGCGAGGAAACGATGCCAAAGCCCGTCATCCGGGCGCTTGGTATCATCAAGCGGTCTGCGCTTCGGCCAATCTGGCCCTCGACAATATCGACGAGACCATTGGCAAGACCATTATCGCCGCTGCCGACGAGGTGGCAGAGGGTAAGTTGAATGATCATTTCCCCTTGTCTATCTGGCAGACCGGTTCCGGCACCCAGTCCAACATGAATGCAAACGAGTGATCTCGAACCGCGCGATTGAAATGCTCGGCGGCGAGCTCGGCTCAAAGGATCCGGTCCACCCCAACGATCATTGCAATCGCAGCCAATCCTCCAATGATACCTTCCCGACCGCAATGCACATCGCGGCGGCTGAAGAGATCAACAACAGCCTGATCCCCGCGCTCGAAAGCTCGGAGTGGCGCTCGGCGAAAAGTCCAAAGACTTCGAGGACATCATCAAGATCGGTCGTACCCATCTTCAGGATGCGACGCCGCTGACACTCGGACAGGAATTTTCGGGCTACACCGCCATGGTCGAGAACAGCATCCGCCGTGTGAAGGGAGCCTTGCCTGCGCTTTATGCCTTGGCTCAGGCGGCACTGGCAGTCGGCACCGGCATCAATGCCAAGATCGGCTTTGCTGAGACGTTCGCCAAAGAGGTGGCCGACTTCACCGGCCTGCCGTTTGTCAGTGCGGCCAACAAGTTCGAAGCGCTCGCCACCCATGACGCGATGGTCGAAGCCCACGGAACGCTCAATTCGGTCGCGGCGAGCCTCTTCAAGATTGCCAGTGATATCCGCCTCTTGGGCTCAGGTCCCGATCTGGCCTCGGCGAAATCGCCTTGCCAGAGAATGAGCCCGGGTCCTCGATCATGCCCGGCAAGGTCAACCCGACCCAGTGCGAGGCGATGACGATGGTCTGCACGCAGGTCATGGGCAACAACACTGCCGTCCTCGATCGCTGGGTCTCAGGGGCATTTCGAATTGAATGTCTTCAAGCCGGTGATTGCCTACAACGTGTATGCAGTCAATCCGCTTGCTGAGTGATGCTGCCCACAGCTTCACCGACAAATGCGTCGTCGGCATCAAGGCCAACGAAGACCATATCAAGAGCCTGATGGAACGTTCGCTCATGCTCGTCACAGCGCTCGCCCCACACATCGGCTATGACAACGCCACCAAATCGCCAAGACGGCGCACAAGAACGGCACGACCCTCAAGCAGGAGGCCGTCAAACTGGGCTTCGTGTCTGAGGAAGACTATGACCGTCTGGTCCGTCCGGAGAAGATGATCGCTCCGCAATGACGGGACGATCCTGCTAACAATTGGAGGCTGCCTTCGGGCAGCCTTTTTTATGGTCTTTACACGATGGGGCGTTTTGCCCAAACTTACAAAAAATCGAAAAGGCACCAACGGGATTTGTTTTTGTCAGGTGCCGTTTGAGTTGGTGGATTGAAACGACTAATATTGCCATATTTCAGTATGATATTTATTTTCCCTGAGATATGAGATTAATTTGACCGGTACAAGGTGACGTAGGGTTTCTGCGGTTTGCGCCGAAAAAGAATATTGAATATTATATTGGATTGTGGCGCGATCTCGACAAACGTCCCAAGGAATTCAGACTGCGATTGGAATTGAATATGGCACAAATTGTCCGGCGAACGACCACGAGCATTGTTGCTGACGAGTTGCGACAACGCATCCTGAGCGGACAATTGAAGGAAGGCGAACAGGTCAACCAGGAAGCCATCGCCAGCGAGCTGGGCGTCAGCCGCATTCCTGTGCGCGAGGCCTTGCAGCAGCTCGAGGCCGAAGGGCTCATTACCCTCGTCTCGCACAAGGGTGCCGAAGTCACCCGGCTCGAACCCGAAGAGATCGAAGAATTGTTCGATGTGCGCGGTATGCTCGAATGCTGGCTGTTCGAGAAGGCTCTGCCGCATCTGTCGGAAGCTGATCTGACCGAGGCTGAAGAGGCCGTTGCAGCAATGCGCGGCGCCAAGGACTTCCAGTCATGGAGCAGTCAGAACTGGCGATTCCACGAAATCCCTCTATCGCCTGTCGCGCAAGAAGGCGACCATGAAGATCATCAAGCGCGTCCATCACAACATCGACCGATATGTGCGACTTTTGATCTCGGCCAATCCGGCTGCGTTGGAGGCGGGTCTATCAGGAATATGAGGCGCTGATCAGGGTCTGCCGCATCCATGATGCAAAAAGGCTCGGACACTGCTTGCCAACCACATCGCCGGTATCAGGGAAGATCTTCTGGCCAGCATCCGCTCGGCTTGATCGGCCAAACGGCCCAAGCAGACTGAACCGCCTTCTCTCAATCAATGGAGTGGGAGAGGAGCGGAGGATTGCGCTGAGCTCACACAGAAACTGTCCATCGAACAGATGCTGTCTCGCTCCGATGAGGATGACAAAGGGGCTTCTTTCTCTACCCTGATCCTGCTTTAGAGTGTCCTTTTTGCCTGCTCGTTGGAATGAGCGAATGGCAGGTTCACTGCGCGATGGATCGTTGGCGCGGACAGCATGGGGGCTGCGACAGAGGGGCCACTCACCACGATGCTCGCACCTGCGATCATCAAGGATGAAATTGTTGCAGTTTTCAGTGTCGTCCAGCCAGTCATAACCTTGTCCCGTTGCTATCGCGTCTGAAATCGATGCAATCACAACTGGGCGGGCATTGGTTAATATCGAGGGTCTGAACAGCGTTCGACCGCCCAGAAACGGCACTTCAGAGCCTTGGTTCCTGTTGTTATGATTTCAGAAGTGTAAAGCTCTGTGGGTAGGAAATGTCTCGTTAAGCTCTTGAAAGAAATCGTTAAAAGACTTTTCTCGCTCTAAAGGGCATCTATTGGCGATAGCTCCGGCATGGGCAAGGCTTGAGCTTAACGAGATCCTAACGGGGCCAATTGGCGATCGCTTTCGGGATTTCGTGGAAGGCATCAAGGACCAGATCCGCTCCGAGTTGATCGGTGGGTATGGCTGTATATCCATAGCGCATCGCGATGACCGGCAGGCCTGCTGCCTGACCGGACTGCACATCGGCCTGACTGTCGCCAACCAGCAAGCTGTTCGACGGCCTCTGCCCCCATCCGCTTGAGCGCAGTGAGCACATGATCGGGGTGGGGCTTCTTGTGCGTCACGGTGTCGGAGCCGCAAATAGTCGCAAAGGCCGACGCCACACCAAGCTGGGTGAGCAGATCGACGGCGAGGACTTCGGTCTTGTTGGTGCAGACACCCATCTTGATGCCGGCCTTGCCGAATTCCTCGATCACGGACTGGACGCCGGGATACATGGTGCTGGTTTTGCAGATATTGGAGGCGTAGTGGGCCAGAAACTGGTCATGGGCCTCGTCGAGCGCTTCGGTCGTCAACGTGATGCCATATTGAGAGAAGCCCGCTCAATGGTGACACGTGCACCATAGCCGACAATGTCGCGAACCTGCTGGACCGAAACTGGATCAAGATTGTTGAGCTCAAGGACGTGATTGAGTGCCCCCGTGAGGTCTGGAGCTGTGTCGACCAGTGTCCCGTCAAGATCAAAGATGATGGAAGTGAAGGGATAGGTCGTCATGAACAATTCTCCGGGATGCGGGGGGCAGGGACTCATATCGGCAATTCGAGCAAATGAATGCGACCATCAACTAGCCAAGCGGCAAAAGGGTTCAACTGACAAATGCCGAAGTCAGCTATGCTGGCAACCAAACGGATAGGTCATAATGCCTTGTCCAAGAGCAGATTCCGCCCTTTTCCTCACATGCCTGACATGATATGAGCATGATCGCGGGTGGCGAGGAGGCGACCCGATTGACCCAACTCTTGATACTCTCAATCTGCAGGATCTCGGGCTCTCCTTGGACTGGAAGAAAAATATCGGCAAAGACAATGAGCGAAGAACTGAAAAGGCAGGCGGCAGCCGCTGCCCTTGAATTTGTGACCGACGGCATGAAACTCGGTATTGGCACCGATCGACCGCGGTTCATTTCATCGAGCTTCTGGGAGAGAAGGTTGCAGCCGGACTAACCGTCATCGGCGTTCCCACATCGGAAGCAACCGCTGAGCTTTGCCGCAAGGTGGGCGTGCCGCTCACCCACACTGGATGAGACCCCGGTCCTTGACCTGACGATTGACGGAGCGGACGAGATCGACCCGCAACTGCGACTGATCAAGGGTGGCGGGGGAGCTCTCTTGCGCGAGAAGATCGTCGCATCTGCCTCCCATGCAATGATCGTCATTGCAGATGGTACCAAGGTGGTCGATACCCTTGGTAAGTTTCCGCTGCCGATCGAAGTCATGCCATTCGGCCTTGGCGCGACCATGGTCGCACTTGAGAATGTATGTGCCCGCTTCGGCCTGCAAGGCAAGCTGACACAACGCAAGAAACCCGACGGAACAAATTTTGTGACCGACGGACAGCATTTTATCATTGATGCCACATTTGGCCGCATTTCGGCATGTAGACGGTCTCGACATGGCGCTGCGCGCTATCCCGGGGCGTCGTAGAAACCGGCTTGTTCGTTGGCATCGCAACCAAAGCAGTTGTGGCTGGTTCCGAGGGAATTACCATACTGGATCCAAAGGCCTGATACGGCACCGCCGACATTTGGGATGAGAACACAAAGAATTGCAAAAGGACTGAGACATGAAAAAATCTGCCCTTGCCGCCTTGCTTGTTGGCGCTGCGATGAGCGCCGCAACAATGATGCCAGCAGCAGCACAGGACGCCGCAACAAAGGCTCCGGCTGCGGACGAAGTCAAGGTTGACAGCCATCTGGAAGCTGCCAAGGCAGTGGTTATCCAGACCAAGACATTGCCTCCTTTCGATGCACAGCTAAAGCTCATCATTCGCAACACCAAGGTTTGGTTGATCCGCGAAAATCCGAACGTAGAGGATGATATCGTCGCCACCGTCCGATGAGATCGGCAAGAAGTTCGAAGGGGATGAAGGGGTCCATGGTCAAAGCGGTTGCGACCGTTTGGACCAAGTATCTCAAGGAAGATGAACTCAATGAGGTTCTGGCATTCTTCAAAACGCCTGCGGGTCAGAAGTTCGCCCAGTATCAGCCGCGCATCATCGGCGAGTCCGTTCGCGCCCTGCAAGCAATGGTCTGCAATTGTGACGCAGATCATGGTCAATGAAGCTAAGGAAGAACTGACCAAAAAAGGCCACAAGTTCAAGGAATAGTCTTGGGCAGTAAGGCAAAGGTTTCAAAAGGCGGGTCTCTCGGGGACGCGCCTTTTTTCGTGCTGGCCGCGATGGGAAAGGGGTGATCACCCCTTTCTCAAGATTTCTTGTGCCTTGCTTTGAGAATTGGGGCTTTTATTCTCGTCTCACAGCCTTATGTTGAAAACAAACATAGTGATTGAGATGCCGGACGAACCATGGGTGGCAAAAGAGGCCCCGTGGACGGTCGTGCATGATGAAGAGGCAATGGTATGAGCGAATTTGATTATGATCTGTTTGTGATCGGGGCCGGATCAGGGGGCGTGCGCTGTGCTCGCATGTCTGCCACCCATGGGGCAAAGGTGGCCGTGGCCGAGGAATATCGCGTCGGCGGCACCTGTGTGATCCGCGGATGCGTCCCCAAAAAGCTCATGGGTCTATGCCTCCAAATTCTCTCACGACTTTGAAGACGCCGCCGGTTTTGGCTGGACTGTCGGCGATAGCAGCTTTGACTGGAACACTCTGATTTCGCGCAAGGATGCCGAAATCGACCGGCTCAACGGGCTCTATATCAAGAATCTCGAGCGCCACAATGTCGAAATCATCCAGTCGCGGGCCGAAATTGTCGGGCCGCACACGGTCCGCCTTGTTGGCGAGGATAGAACCGTCACGGCCCACAACATCCTGATCGCCACGGGTGGTGTGCCCAATGAACTGGATGTGCCCGGCAAGGACCTGATGATCACCTCCAACGAGGTTTTCCATCTTGAAGAGAAGCCCGAGCGCGTCGTCGTCGTCGGGGCAGGTTACATCGCCCTCGAGTTCGCCTGCATCTTCAAGGGCCTCGGCTCGAACGTCACGGTCCTTTATCGCGGCGAGGAAATCCTGCGCGGCTTTGATGATGATATCCGTGCCACCCTCCATGAGGAAATGGAGAAGAGGGGCATCGTAATCCATTGTCTTGATGAAGTGGCCGAACTGACCAAGACCGAAGACGGCCTTCACGTCAAAACCCAGAAGGGTCTCGACATCATGACCGATCAGGTGCTCTGCGCCATCGGTCGCTCGCCCTATTCCAAGGGGCTCGGGCTGGAGAACGGTCGGCGTCGAGGTGGCGAGAAACGGCGCCATCAAAGTGGATGAGCACAACCGCACCAACGTGGATCATATCTTCGCGGTCGGCGATGTCACGGACAGGGTGAACCTCACGCCGGTCGCCATTCGCGAAGGAGCCGCCTCTCGCCGAGACCCTCTTCAACAACAACCCGACCACCGTCGATTACGACAACATCGCAACCGCCCGTCTTCACTCAGCCCGAAATTGGCACGGTTGGGATGACGGAAGCTGAGGCAAAAACCACGTTTACCAATCTCGACATCTATATGGCCAAGTTCCGCCCGATGAAGAACACGCTCGCTGGCAACGACGAGAAAATGCTGATGAAGATCATCGTCGATGCCGACAGTGATCGCGTGCTGGGCTGCCATATTCTGGGGCCGGACTCCGGCGAGATGTCCCAGTTGCTTGGGATCGCCATCAAGATGGGAGCCACCAAGGCCGACTTCGATGCGACCATGGCAGTGCATCCGACCGCAGCCGAAGAGCTCGTCACGATGAAAGAGCCTTCAAGCCGGATCCGCAACGGATCGTAAGTCCTGAAGAGACGTGCATTTCGCCATGCCATTGACCTTGCGCCCGCTCGAACATGAAGACATCGAGGCGGCGACCCAATGCGGGTTGGCCGCCTGGATGAATGCAATGTCCTTTGCCATCGAGACGCTGCAGTCGGATGACTTCCTGCGTCTCGAGCAGGCCTTCCATTTTTCCTTTCTCTATCATCTCACCGGTGAGGCCTCGAAAGATGAGAGCCTCATCGTGGCGGATCTGGATGGCCGCATCGTCGGCCATTGCGAATGCGATATCGCCAGGGGATATCTGAAAAATCTCTGGGTCGCTCCGGATTGGCAGGGGCAGGGGATCGCTGGTGCCCTGCTGGCCGATGCCAAGGAAAAGCTGATCAAGGCCAGCCACGAGAGCCTTCATCTGACGGCGCTCGAAGGCAACAGCCGGGCGCTTGCCTTCTATGAAAAGGAAGGACTTGTGCAAGAGTGTCGGATCATGCAATTTGATCCCTTCTTGCAAAGAGACATGGCAACCATCGTCCTCAGGATCCCGCTTGATGCCGATGAAGCGACGCGCCAAACCGCCGCCGGACGCCGACAGAAAGTGGAAGAAAACCAGTGACCCTGAAAGACATCGAGGCCAACCCGCACGAATGGGTGGGCTATTTTGGTTATGGCTCCCTCGTCAATGATGATACCCGCAACCCGGAGAGCTTCGGCTTTGCCGGACGGCTGAAAGGCTATCGCCGCCGTTGGTCGATCTGGCGGTCGAGCGAGGAGCGCCGCGCCTTCGGCTTTGGAGGGACGGCAGCCTTGTCCGTGGAAGCCGATCCGGATGCCTATTGCGACGGGCTGTTGGTGTTCGACCACAAGGACCATCTGCCCAAGGTGGACGAACGCGAGTCCATGTATGATCGCGTCCCTCTCGATCTCAACCACTTCGATACGCCACACGACATCCCGGCGGGGATCGATTGCTATATTTATGTCGGCCACCCGGCGCATACGGATGCGGTCGATCCCGCTTTCCCGATCCTGCAATCCTACGTCGACGCAGTGATGCAAGGCTTTCTGCACAAGTTCGACCGGCAGGGCGTGGCCCGCTTTGTCGAGGAAACCGAAGGCTGGCAAACTCCCATCGTCAAGGATCGGGGCCGCCCCTTCTACCCGCGCAGCATCACGCTGTCCCTTGAGGAAGCCGAGCTGCTCGACCATTATCAGAAGCTGAGCGGAGCGCCGATGGTCACCGTCGACGAAGCGCTGGCAAGCAAGGTTGCCCTCTGACAGGCGACCGGACTGACTTGAGCATCAGGGGCGGACGTGAGATCGGGTGCACCAGCAGTGTGGTACACTCACAGGCTTGATTTGAGGTGAGGGCCACCCGAGACATCATTCTCCCTTGGCGGGGCGTCAAAGTTTCGCTAAAAGCGTTCTGAGTGGAAAAAGATCCCGGGAACGGGACGGCTGTTTGAGTCGCAAGAAAAGCAGCCAATTGCAGCGGGAAAGAGGACGCATCTGCATGACTATCATCGATTCCATCCGTAAAAGCGTGGTTCCCATTCACCCAGAGGGATACCCGTTCATCGCCCTGTTTGCCTTGGCGACGATCATTCTAGGATGGTTCGTCGGTCCTCTTTTCTGGATCGGGCTGTTTCTCACCCTCTGGTGCGCCTATTTCTTCCGTGATCCGGTGCGCGTAACGCCTGTCAAAAAGGGCCTTGTGATTTCACCCGCCGACGGCATCGTCTCCGGTGTCGGTCGTGCCGTTCCGCCGCGTGAACTTGGTCTGTCCGATGAGCCGATGATGCGCGTTTCGGTGTTCATGAATGTCTTCAACGTCCATGTGAACCGCATGCCGGTTCCGGGCAAGGTGAGCAAGGTTGCCTATAAGCCCGGCAAGTTCCTCAATGCCGAACTCGACAAGGCGAGCGAGGACAACGAACGCAACAGCCTGATCATCGACACTGAATATGGCGCAATCGGGGTCACCCAGATCGCCGGTCTGGTTGCCCGACGTATTGTCTGCTGGGTGCAAGAGGGCGAAATGCTCCCCGTCGGCGAACGCTTCGGCCTCATCCGCTTTGGCAGCCGGGTGGACGTCTACATGCCGACCCACATCGTGCCCAAGGTGGCCATTGGCCAGTCAATGATTGCCGGCGAAACGATCATTGCCGATCTCGAAGGCCCCCAGAGCGAAGCTGGTACCCATCGCGAACAATAAACCGGCTCGATTGGCACGAAATAGGACAGCAGTCGCAGGAACAGATCTTGTGACTGCAAAGGCAGGGGAGGTTCCAGGAATATCATGCAAGACGAACACGACCATGGGATCGGCAATCCGTTCCAGCCCTTTGAACCAGAAGACCCTGCCACGCGCCGACGCTTCAAGGCCGTTCCTTTCCGCTCCATTGCCCCCAACATCGTGACACTGCTCGCGCTCTGTGCAGGCCTCACCGGCGTACGCATGGCCATCGAGGGCCGATTTGAGCTGGCGCTCATGTCCATTCTAGCCGCCGCCTGTCTAGATGGTATCGACGGGCGTCTCGCCCGGATGCTCAACGGCGCCTCGCGCTTTGGTGCCGAACTCGATTCACTGACCGATTTCGTCAATTTCGGTGTCGCACCCGCACTTATCCTTCACGTCTGGATCCTCAATGCGATCCCCTCGATCGGCTGGATCGCCTCACTGTTGTTCGCGATTGCCATGGTGCTGCGCCTCGCAAGGTTCAACGTTGCGCTTGACGAGAAGAACCTGCCGTCGTGGCGCAAGGGCTATTTCGTCGGCGTTCCGGCTCCGGCCGGGGCCTTCACCGTGCTGGCGCCCATTTATCTGGAACTGGCAGGCGTGCCCCATTACGATGCGTTTGCCGTGCTGGTGATGGTCTACACCTTGTTCATTGCGATGCTGGTTGTCTCCACCATCCCGACCTTTTCGGGTAAGACCATTGGGCTGCGCGTGCCCCGTGCGCAAGTCCTGCCACTGATTGTCGGGCTTGTGGCTCTCGTCGCCTTGCTCTTCTCCTTCCCGTGGGTCGTCCTCTCCGCCTTCGTTTTTCTTTATCTGCTTTCGATCCCGTTTGCGCGCCGCTCTTGGCACAGGAAGAACGACCGAATGCTCGCGGGGGACTGGCCCGAGGATGAGGATGAAGAGTGCGAGGATGATGACAACGGTTCCGGTCAAACCGCCAAGTCATGATCAAGCCTGAAGCACCTTGTGCCCTTCAGCAATGAAAAAGCCCGCCTCGATTGAGGCGGGCTATCTGTCTCTGGCGATCACTCTGCCGCTTGCGGCATTTCGCTCGGCGGCGGCAGGGGATCGGGGAGCTTGCTTTTGCGCTTGCGATCCTTGAGGGCAACCAGCCGGTTGTCTTGATCGTCCTGAGCGGCGAGGGCACTGCTGTCATTGGCAACATTGTCCGCCAGATCCGGCTCGTCAGCACCTGTCGTCTGTCGGCGCTTGCCCGTCACCAGTCTCCACAGCATCCTGAAGAAGGGCTTCAGCGTCACCGAGGGGAACGCCAGCAGCACGGGGATCAGGATCAGTGTGAGCAGAGTCGAGAAGGCAAGACCCGAGATCACGGCCGTTGACAGCTGAACCCACCATGCCGCCGTGATCGAGCCGACGGAAATCACCCGATTGAAGAAATCGAAGTTGATGCCCGTTGCCATCGGGACGAGGCCCGCAATCGTGGTGATCGTCGTCAAGAGGATCGGACGGATCCTCTGTGCTGCCGTCTTGACAACCGCGTCGACAATGTCGATGCCATCCGCCCGGAAGCGGTTGTAGGTGTCAATCAGCACGATGGCGTTGTTGACCACGATCCCGGCCAGAGCCACAACCCCGGTTCCGGACATGACGATGGAGAATTTCTGCCCCGTGATCAGCATGCCCAGAAGCACGCCAAACACCGAGAGAATGACCGTCATCAACGTAAGGGCCGTCTGGTAGAAGCTGTTGAACTGGGTGATCAGAATGATCGCCATGATGAACAGGGCGCCAATGGCGGCATAGCCGAGGAACTGGCTCGATTCTTCCTGATCCTCATCTGCCCCGCGGAACTTGAACATCACGCCTTCGGGCCAGTTCTGGGCTTCGATCCAGGATTCGATCTCCTTGACCTTCTGGTCCACGGTGGTGCCGTCGCTCTGATCGACTGTTGCCTTGACGTTCATGGCATAAAAGCCATCAACGCGGCTGATCGAGGAGACTTCCTGCTTCGGAGCCACCTTGACGAAGTTGCCGATCGGAACCTGCCCGTTGGACGTCATCAGCTTCATCAGATCAAGCTGGCTGACGCTGCGCTGGTCTTCCGGCAGGCGAACACGAATGTCGAGTTCGTCGTCGGAATCGTCAGGTCGATACTTGCCGATCAACAAACCGTTGGTGACCAACTGCACCATCGAACCGACCTCGGCAATCGAGGCGTTGTAGCGCCCCGCTTCCTTGCGGTCGATCAGCAGTTCCCATTCGATGCCGGGCAGGGGACGGGTGTCCTCAAGCTCGAAGAGATTGGGTACGGTTTCAAAATAGCGACGCACCAGACCTGTCACGGTCGCAACCTGATCGTAGCTCGCCGAGGTGATCTGCAGGTTCACGTCCTTGCCGGTCGGTGGACCACCCTCTTGTTTGGCAACCTGAATGTGAATGCCCGGAATGTCCGCAGTCCGTTCGCGGATCTCGGCAAAGATCTCCTTGGAGGGACGACGGCAGCAATAGTCATCAAGTTCGAGGTTGAGCGTACCGATGGCGTCGACGGGTTTTGTCCCGCCCCCGCCGATATCGCCCATGGCCGGGCCCGAGCTGACACCGGATGGCGCAGAGTTGGAAACCACATCGCGGATGCCTTCAACCTGAAGCACTTCGTCCTCGACGGCCTTGACCAAAGCCCGGCTCTCGACAGCACTCATGTTACCGCGTGCCGAGACATAGACCATGGCGATGCGCGGCTCTTCATCGACGAAGAACTCGACGCCCTTGCTGTGCTGCATGAAGTTGGCAACGATCCCGAAGCCGATGATGCACACCGCAGCAATCGTGCCGAGGTTGCCGATCGGATGAGAGGCAAGAGCATGCAGGACCCGGGCGTAAAGGCCGGTGAGCCCCTTGACTTCCCTAACGTTGAACTTGTGCGTTCCTGACAAGTTCTGCGCGTTGGCCATCTCTTCTTCGCTGGCCTTGTTGCGACCGATGAAGCCACCGGTCACCGGCAGAAAGATCATCGCGGTCAACAGGGCTGACGACAGGACGATAATGACCATGATCGGCAGATAGCTCATGAATTCCCCGACCACGCCGGGCCAGAGAAGCATGGGCAGGAAGGCCGCAAGCGTTGTTGCGGTGGAGGAGGTGATTGGCCAGAACATCAGTTTGGCCGCACGGATGTAGGCCTCCTTGCGTTCCATGCCCTCCGCCACCTTGCGGTCGGCATATTCCACGATCACGATGGCCCCATCGACCAGCATCCCGACTGTCAGCACGAGACCGAACATCACCATCATATTCATGGTCATGCCAAGGCCCGAGAGCACAAGGAAGCCAGTCATGAAGGAGGTCGGAATCGCAATGCCGATCAAAAGCGCCGAACGCAATCCGAGGGCAGCCAGCACCAGCATCATAACAAGCGCGATGGCGGTCATGATCGAGGATTCAAGCGAACCCAGCGTGTCGAAGATCGGCTTGGCTTCATCGAGCATGAACCGGACCTTGATGGCCGGGTTCCAATTGGCCATTTCCTTGGCAACGACGGCTCTGACAGCCTCGTTGTTCTCGATGATGTTGGTGCCTGTCCGTTTCTTGATTTCAATCGAGATGGCGGGCTGACCGTTGACGCGCGTGATGGCTTCCCGGTCCTTGAAAGTCCGTTTGATTTCCGCGATATCGCCGAGGGTGACAACCCCTTCGCCATTCTGCTTGATCGGAATGGAATAGACATCGTGAGCCGTCTCGATCAGACCGGGGACCTTCAGGTTGAAGCGTCCCTTGCCAGTGTCGAGGAAGCCCGCGGGCACGAGTTGGTTGTTGAGCGTGACCGCATTGAGCAGCTCGGTCTGGGTGACATTGTAGGATTCGAGCTTCAATAGGTCGATCTCGACCTGCAGCACTTCCTCACGCTCACCGGTCAGATCTGCTTCCAGTACGGTCGGGACGCTCTCCAACTCGTCCTGCAGACGTTTGGCATGCTGATAGAGCGTGCGTTCGGGCACATCGCCCGACAGCGTCACATAGATGGTCGGCTGAAGTGAGAAGTTGATCTCGTGAATGGTCGGCTCGTCCGCATCGCTGGGTAGTTCGGCCTTGGCCTGATCCACCTTGTCGCGCACGTCTGCCAGCGCCTGATCCTTGTTGAACCCGACGTCGAATTCCAGCACCACCGAGGCATGACCCTCAGACGCGGTTGCCGTCATTTCTTTGACGCCATCAAGCGATTGCAGCTTGTTCTCCATCGGCTTGACGAGAAGACGGGCTGCATCTTCAGGCGAGATGCCATTCTGCGAAATCGAGACATAGAGGACAGGAACGTCAATGTCCGGATTGGCTTCCTTGGGGATGGACAGATAGCTGACGAAACCTGCGGCCACCAGCACGACCATCATGGTCATGACGGTGCGCCGGGCTCTGAGGATCGTGTCAAGAATACCGTTCATGACTGCCCCCCAGACCCAAGTTGCGCACTCTTGTTTGCGCCTTCAACTTGAGATCCTTCCGGAACCGCGACGACAGTCTGGCCGTCCTTGACATATTCCTGACCCACGGTGATGACGTCGGCCTTGACCGGAAGTCCGGCCACCCAGATACCATCGGTATCATTCGACAGGATGGAGACCGGCGTGAATTTGGTGGTGTTGTTCTCAACGATCATCACGCCCACCAGACCTTCATCCGACAGGGTCAGATGGGCCGGGCTCATGAAATGGGCCTCAAGCGGCTGCAGCTCCAGTTTGGCAACGGCAGTGATGCCGTCGCGAATGGTCTGGTTCGCGTTATCGATTTCGACTTCAACCAGAAACGTGCGCGTTTCCACGTCTGACGTGGCGCTGACATAGCGAACAGTGCCTTCTGCAGCTTCGTCGGAGACCAGCTTGATCTCGGCCTTCGTGCCGACCTTGACCTTTTGGATGTCCCGCTCGGACACCTGACCGACAACAAGCATCGGATCGGGTTTCATGATCTCGGCACAGACCCCACCCGTTGCCAGTTGGTCGCCCACTTCGGCAAGGGTGCCCTGAACGATGCCGGCAATTGGCGCACGGATTTCCGTCCGCTCCAGCTCCAGCTTTGCGTCCTTCACATTGGCCAGAGCCGCATCCCGCTGTGCCTTGAGGGCAGCAAGCTGCGTCTCGGAAGCATAGCCCTTTGTGGCCAGCGTTTGCTTGGCGTTGAGATCAAACTCGGCCTGAGCCAGAGCTGCTTCGGATTTCGCAAGGCTCGCCTCGCGAGACCCGATATCCAGACGACAGAGCAGATCACCCTGCTGAACGAACTCGCCTTTCTTGGCAAACCGCTCGCGGACGATCGCAGTGGTTTCAGCCCGCACGGAGACCTTCGTATCCGCTTCGGTGCGGCCACGAATGATCAGGATGTTTTCACGCTGCTGCGCCGTAAATGTTTTGACGGCGACACGGACGGCTTCATCTTCTGCCTGATGATTGCGAACCGCAGGAGGCGGCGTCGCATTTTCGTTCTGTTGCCCACTAAAGACGGTTTCGCCGGTTGCCATCCAGCCTACGATGCCCGTCGTAAATAGCAATGCAAGGCCGTATGAGCCTTTCAGTCGCAATGCCATGGTTTTTCCCTCGTATGTTCCACGCTCAGCGAATTGGCGGCGCGGTAAAATCAAAAAATGACTCAAGAGCCGCGGCAGGAATTCCGCAGCTTCGAAAAAACACACCCAAGACTTGATCTAATCTTCAACGATGGATTGTCCCTTGCGGGCAATTTCCACCAACTTCACACCATGCTTGTTCAGATAGTCGATTGCGGCAGAAACACAATAGGTGCCATAATCCCGAGCCCAATTTCCTGCCTCTTCAATCAGTGGCAGGTCGACATTTGGGGTGGTCTTTTCAGCAGTTTCTGCGGTCACCGGACCATCACATGCGTTAATTTGAAGCAACTCCTGCTCGAGAAGCTTGATCTGCCGTTGAATGGCCGTTTCCACCACATCCGGCCCCAGAAGGCTCGCATAAATGGAAATCAGCAGGAATTCTGATCTGAAGATGTCTTCCTTGTGTGGTTCCAGCATTTCACTAAGGAGAGCCTTCCGACCGCTATCGGTGATCGAATAGACTTTCCGGGCCGGCTTCCCGTCTTGAGCTTCATGCCGACAGGTGACCAGACCTTCATGCTCCAGTCGGTTCAGGGCAGGGTAGATCGAGCCATAACTGGCTTCTACAAAGAAGCAGAAACTGCCTTCGGTCGAGATTTTGCGGATGTCATACCCCGTCATGTCACCGCAGAACAAAATCGCCAGACAGATACTGCTTACGTTCATCTTTGAACTTCCATTTCGCCTTGATTACGAAAACCGGATATCCGGTTTGCACCCTATAGAATCCATGGAAGGCTGCAACTAATGTATATATGCTCGTTTGATATGCTTGTCTACGGTATATATCGAACGAGTATATGTTTGTTCGATATGCGGCGATGCGTCCATCGCGCTACGGCCAATTTTGACTTAAGCAAAAACCATTATTCAATTAGAATGGTTACAAGCGCAAACCGAGAGCAGGAACCACTAGCCCCATGCCGATCACCGATCTGGTCCCACCTGAAAAACGCAAGCAATCTGGACAGGAAGGATTGTGGCACAATCCACTTGTGCGTCTGCTCGCGATCAACTGGTTGATTGGATTGGCCGCGACGATTCTGGTTTTCTCAGGGCTCCTGATCACCAATGCGGCCGGATTGCAGACCCTGATCTTCGAAAGCGAAAATCCATTCGTACCGATGGCACTGTTGTTCTTCGGCCTGCTCATCACTCTTTGTAGCGTGGCGATGGGGGCTGCCGTGATGAGCCTGCCTCGAGATGATCTCTAACTCACTATAGCCACCGCTTCATGACATTATAGAGTCGCAAGGCGAGGCTGAGGGCCGGTCAGTCTGTTCCGGTGATCGCACTGCGGCGTTCAAGCAACACGACGTCGCGCCATGTTCCGGCCTTGGAGCCATAAGTCATCTTTGCGAGCCGTTGCCGATTGCCAACGACGCGGAATCCGTGCTTCTGGTGCGCGTTGATGCTCGCTTCATTCTCCGGAAAGATCGCCGATTGCAACGTCCAGATACCGTTTTCCTCCGAGTCCGTGATCAGTGCGGACATCAATTTTGAACCGATGCCTTGACCGAGGGCGGATGTAGAAACATAGACGCTGACCTCTGCAACTCCTTGATAGACACATCGGCTGGATACCGCCGACAGAGCGGCCCAGCCAAGGAGCTTTCCGTCCGCTTCGGCAACCAGTCGGCATTGCGCGAGATGGCCCGTGTCCCAGCCCTCCCATGTGGGTGCCGCTGCCGTGAATGTGGCGTTCCCGGTGTCGATACCTTCCTGATAGATGCGAAGAATTTCGTCAGAATCCGTTTCACGGGCGGAACGAATGGTCACTTGAGGCGTTGAAGTGTGTGTCATGGATTTGGCAGCTGCAAGAAATGAAGGGAATCATTTGGCAATAAACGTGTCCAGCAGGATGCCGCCGGAAGAAGCTTTTGGCAACGTTGTTCAAATTCGAAGTCACAGGTCGCGGTTCTGCGACATTCACATCGAAAATTGACTGGCCTCGTGTTGGTAACGAAACGCTCACCACGTCCGGTGACGAGCGATTAACGCTGAGGCTGTCCGTGACGCTGCATTTTGAAACAGCAGGAAAGAAAGCCGAAACCATTTCCTGCAGCCATTTACAAATCGCAAACCCTGTTGGGAATTTGGATTGGCTAATTGGCTGAAATACGGAGGCTTTTATCCCTTGGCTAAATCCTTCGCGCCATGCTGGACGAGGAAGCGCCAGCACTAGCGAGCTGAATGCAGCACGAACGAATTGGCAAACCGATCAGAACAAAAACAATGGGGTGGCAGGCATGATTGAACGAGCAGACACTATCTGGATGACCATGTGGGAGCAGTTGGCGGGCACGTGGAAGCAACATGCCGCTGCGTTCCGGATCGACCAAGCCGTCTTGAAGCGCGCAGGGCGGACCGCACAGCAACTGACGCTGCAGCTTGGCCTCTATGCGATGATCCTGACCGGCGCGATCGGTGTCACCTATTCTGGCGGCGATATCCTGATGTCGATGATCCACTCGAAAATGACCGAGATGAGCCAGGAAGTCATCAAGCTCAACCTGCCCAAGGGCATTGAAACGGCGAGCCTGAAAACCGCCGTACAATAAGCTCCGAGCAAAACAGAATCTTTTATACAAAAGGCACCTGCCAATCGATGGCCCGGTGCCTTTTTGTTGGGAGCTGTCAGTTTATTCGATCACTTCAAACGGCAGTGAGAACTCCGTCTGTTTCTCGGAATTCTGATCTTTGAGCTGATAGTGAGAGACATATTTGCCCGGCTTCATGCCGGTGAGGTTGATCGTCAGGGTCAGATGGATTTCGCGATTGCGTTGCCCCAGTGGCAGTTTGAGCGTCAAAAAGTCGTCTTTCTGAAAGAGCGTGTCGCCACCGTCATTCGTCAGGGTGAAATCGACATTCCAGCTTGCATTCAGTTTGCCGTCAGAATTGGTGCCATAGGCATAGCCGATTGGCTCTGCATAGACGACAAGGGGCTCGTTCCTCTTGAAGATGGGGGCTCGTTCGCTGTAAAGGCCATATCCTTCGATGTTGGTGGCAAAGGTCGCGACCTTCACGAACATCGGCGATTTCTGCCAGAAACTCTCGACCATCGTGTCAAGCGCCTCGAATGCCGCCTTCGGCTGGCCTGACGTCAGAAGGCTCTCGGCTTTTGCGAGCGTGTCGCTCATTTCGTCGGCCTTGCCTTGCAAAGGCAAGAGCAGAGCGGTCAAGGCAACGATCATCCATTGAAGAGTGTGCATTCATCATCCTCCCTGCAACGACATCTGTATTGGCAGAAGTCTATCACGGGTAGGAGGCCTGTGTGCGCACGAAATCTCCGGCGGGCTTCACAATTGGTTCTATGCCGTCCGGAGCTCTTGATGACTCTCCCGATATTCCTTGAGGGATTGGGAGAGGATCAATTGGGCAGAGCGCAGGAAGAGGCCAGCCATAACCAGAGCAACGGCAATGTCGGGCCAGGCCGAAACGGTGAAATAGACCGACAGGCTAGCCCCCAGAACCGCAAGGTTGCCAATGGCGTCATTGCGCGAGCAGAGCCAGACTGAGCGCACATTGGCGTCGCCATCCTTGTAACGCATCAGCAGGAGCACCGAACCTAGGTTCGCGGCGAGCGCCATGAGGCCAATCACACCCATGACTTCCGCCTTCGGCACCTCGAGGAAGAAAACCTGATAGAGCGTAGAGCCGAATATCCACGCGCCCATCAGCAACAGGCTGACACCTTTGATCATCGCTGCCGTTGACCGGACCCTGAGGCTCATGCCGATGACCGCAAGGCTCATGCCGTAGGTGACGGAATCGCCCAGAAAGTCGAGCGCATCAGCCTGCAAGGCTTGCGAGCCGGCCAGCCGACCTGCCAGCATTTCGATCAGGAACATGCCGCCATTCAGGGCGATGACCATCCAGAGCACCCGCTTGTAACGGGCGTCAACGCCATCAAACACCGGATTGCCGGAACAGCCGCAGGCATGATCGGAGCAGGATGTTTGAGCCGCTGCCGTTTTCTCTGAGGCTGCCTGCGAGCAACAGCTGCCACCCTGATCGTGACAATGATCATGGTTGGAATGATCGTGCCCGTGATCGTGGTTGGAGTGATCGAGAGTGCTGGTCTGGGACATTTTCTTCTTCATCCTATGGATCATTTCCTTTGGATGGGACTATAATCCCTCTAGCGACTAGAGCTTCAAGAGGGAATTTGAAGAATGTTGACGATTGGAGAATTGTCCAAATCGAGCGGCGTCAAAGTGCCGACCATTCGCTATTACGAGCAGATCGGCCTTTTGGCGCCAGCCACCCGCAGCGAGGGCAATCAACGGCGCTATGAGCAGGATGGATTGCAACGATTGACCTTCATTCGCCACGCCCGCGATCTGGGATTCAATCTTGACGACATTAAATCGCTGCTCAAGCTCAGTGGCGATGATGACAATCCCTGCCACATGGCTCATGGCATGGTGATGAGGCATCTTGCAGACGTGCGCGAAAGGATCGAGCGCCTCCAGCGGCTGGAACAGGAACTGATTCGCATGTCGGGCTGTGACGGCAATTGCGTCGCCGAATGTCAGGTTCTGGAGAGCCTTGCCGACCATGGCCACTGTCTGCATGATCACGAGCCGACACCGGAGCGATTCTAACGGCGGCGGGACTTGGGCCTTATAGGGCGGTTGATCAATTGAAATGAAACAAGCAAGGAAAGGAAGGCCCGATCATGGTCTGGTCCGTCTATTTGTCTGGCGAAATTCACACTGACTGGCGCGAAGAGATCGAGGAAGGGGCAAATGCCCTCAAGCTCCCCGTCACCTTCAGCGCGCCGGTGACGGATCACGCCGCCTCGGATGATTGCGGCGTTGAGATCCTGGGTGCCGAGGAGAATGCCTTCTGGCATGACCACAAAGGAGCGAAGCTAAATGCTATCCGCACCCGCACCCTGATTGGCAAGGCAGACATTGTCGTGGTTCGGTTCGGTGAGAAATACCGCCAGTGGAACGCTGCCTTCGATGCAGGTTATGCGTCGGCACTCGGCAAGCCCCTGATCATCATGCATGGCCCCGAGCATCGGCATCCGCTCAAGGAAGTGGACGCCGCCGCCCTTGCGGTTGCTGAGACACCAGCACAAATTGTCGCATTGCTCTCCTACGTCATCAATGGGAACTTGCGCGCTCCACACGGCTGATCGGGCGCTTTCGGCGAAATCAGCGAACTCGACTCATTGGTGTTCGGAATGAATGCTTCAATTCATTTGATGTGACCTTTTGAAAAGACTGCCCTATAGAAGATTTTATGACCCAGAAGCGACTTCCCGATGACAGCATGACACCGTCTCGTCTTATCCTTGACGGCGCCAAACGATCCATTCCCGTTATCCTCACCGCCGGACCGTTCGGTGCTCTGTTCGGGGCTGTGGCGGTCGATACCGGAATGACGGTGTTCGAGGCCGTACTCATGAGCGCGACGATCTTTGCGGGCGCCAGCCAGCTCGTCGGCATTGAGTTGTTCGGACAGCACATCCCCGGCTGGCTGATCGTCCTGTCGATTTTCGCGGTGAACTTTCGGCACATTCTCTATTCCGCGTCACTGGGACAGAACATCCGCCACTGGTCTCTTCCACGGCAATTGCTCGGCTTCTTCTTTTTGGTCGATCCGGCCTACGCCGAGGCCGAACGACGGGCCGAGTTCGGCACGGAAGTTCAGTTCGTTTGGTATTTCGGTCTGGTTATCCCGACTTACATCGGATGGGTCGGGCTCACATGGCTGGGAGCGATCTTCGGTAACTTCCTCGAAGACAGCCACACCTGGGGCATCGATTTCATCCTGCCCATCTATTTCATGGGGCTGGTTCTGGGGTTCCGCAGGCGCACCTTCTGGCTGCCGATTGTTGCCGTGAGCGCCGGGACGTCGATCCTTGCCAGCTACACCATCGGCTCGCCCTGGCATGTCTCTGTTGGTGCGATCTGTGGCGTGCTGTTTGCGGCCCTGTTTTCGCCGGAAGCGCGGGGCAAGGGGGATGGGGCCGAAGGCACAAGGTCTGACAGCCAATCCGCGCCGATCAGTGCAAAAGAGGGGAGCCTGTGATGTCCTCAAGTGTCGTCATCATTCTCTGTGGTGCTCTGGTCACCTATCTCACGCGGATTGGAGGGCATTTGGTGCTCTCGCGCTTCGAGCGGATCCATCCGCGCGTTCAGGCAGGCCTTGATGCTGTGCCTGCAGCCGTTCTGACAACGCTGGTCGCTCCCGCAACGATCAATGGCGGCCCCAACGAATGGATCGCCATGGGAATTGCCATTCTTGCCGGTTTCCGTTTCTCACTCATCTATATGGTGGCGATAGGAACCATTGCCCTCGTCATCCTCCGCCAGATCACCGGCTGATCTGCGATACTGGGCGATTGATCACATATTGTTCAAGACTGTTGCTGGAAATGCAACGTTATTGAAGGGCCAATTGGATAGCCAACGGCAAGTCTGACCATTATGGTGTTCTCCTGCAAGTAACCAAGAAGGCCGACTCATACGAGATCGGTCTCCTGTAAGCGAGGGAGCCCAGAGGTGGTATGAGCGACAGCGCGACTCCGATTTTTGACGGCCATAATGACACATTGCTACGCCTGGACATGGCCAGACGCGCCGATAAACCGATTTCCTTTCTAGAAGGTGACAAGAGCCTTCACATCGATTATCCCAAAGCTCTCGAAGGGGCCTTGGCTGGCGGACTTTTCGCCATGTTTGTTCCCCCGCCGCAGAAGCCCGGGCAGCCGATGGACTTCTCGCAGATGCAGAAGGAACTCGATCAGGCCTATGCCCTTGATCTAACTCTGGCGATGATGGCCGGGGCCTTCCGGCTGGCCCGCCAATCAAAGGCTCAGGTTCAGATCTGCCGCTCAAGCCTCGAGATCAAGATGGCCATGGAAGACGGTGCCATTGCCCTGATGCTCCACATCGAAGGAGCCGAGGCGATTGATGCCGATTTCAACGCTCTGGAAGTGCTCTATGCGGCCGGATTGCGGTCGTTGGGGCCGGTCTGGAGCCGCAGCAACATCTTCGGGCACGGTGTGCCGTTCGATTTTCCAGGCTCGCCCGATTGTGGTCCCGGCTTGACCGATTTGGGCATGGAATTGATCCGTCAGTGCAACCAGTTGGGCATTCTGGTCGATCTTTCGCACATGAATGAGCAGGGCTTCTGGGATGTGCATCGCATCACGTCCAAACCTCTAGTCGCCACCCATTCCAATGTTCACGCACTTTGTCCGTCCCGCCGCAATCTCACCGATGATCAGCTCGCTGCCATCGCCGAAACGGAGGGGCTCGTTGGCCTCAATTATGCGGTCGGGTTCCTGCGTAAGGATGGCGACAAGTTCAATCAGGATGTTTCCATCGACTGCATGGTCGATCACATCGCCTATCTGCTAGATTTTCTGGGTGAGGACGGTGTGGCGCTCGGCTCCGATTTCGACGGCGCAACGATCCCCTCGGCCATCAGCAACGTTGCTGGCAATCAGGCACTGCTCGCACAAATGCGGGCAAGGGATTTTGGCGAAGAGCTGATCGAGAAGGTGGCTTACAAGAACTGGATCGGGATGCTTGAAAAGACAGGCATCTGATCATGCAAGAAACGCCTCGTTCTGACTATCAGGCGAGGCGTCAACCGCTGTGTTTCTTGAAGACGTCTGCATTCCCGCACAGGGACGCGAAAATGAGGCGATGAGGAAGACCCAAGGTTATCGGTGGGCTTCCTCAAGCATCCAACTCAGTCGTCAAATTCCTGATCTTCGTAATCGTCATGCACGGGCAGGCGCTGGGGGCGCTCTGTCGGATCCCGACCAATGCGATCGGCAATGTGAGCCAGATCGATGAAGTGGTCGGCCTGACGACGCAGCTCGTCCGCGATCATCGGCGGCTGGGTTGACATGGTGGAGACCACGCTCACCTTGCGGCCGCGACGTTGCAATGCTTCGACCAGCTTGCGGAAGTCGCCATCGCCTGAGAAGATCACGAAATGGTCTACATGTTCAACCAGTTCCATGGCATCAATGGTTAGCTCGATATCCATGTTGCCCTTGATCTTGCGGCGTCCGGCGGAGTCGGTGAACTCCTTGGTCGGCTTCGTGACGACATGGTAGCCGTTGTAATCGAGCCAGTCGATCAGAGGGCGGATGGAGGAATACTCCTGATCTTCTGCCAAAGCTGTGTAATAATAGGTTCTGAGCAGATAACCTTTGCCACGAAACTCTTTCAGCAGGCGCTTGTAGTCGATATCGAACCCAAGCGTCTTGGTGGTGGCGTACAGGTTTGCTCCATCTATGAATAGCGCAACCTTCTCACGAGGATCGAACACGGGGGCTTCCTTCTTATATGTGTTGGTTCTCATTGGATCGGACTTCTCGTGAAGGGAGCTGTTCTGCGCATGGGCGTGGCGGCAATTGCCATTCAGTAATGAAACGCTCTAAAATGCGTCTGATCAATGTAAACAGAGACTGCAATCACATGAAATCAAATCGATTCATATTCTATATTGAAATTGCGAGAATAACTATGCTCTAGAGCAAAATATGTTAATTTTGCCGGACGAATTATGCGAAAATATGAGAGCCGGGCGAGAAAACTCCCCAGAATTTGAAGAATCCTGATTGAAAATCACCGCCTCAGTCTTGTCAAGACGCATGACAAGCTTTATTGGGTTAGTTGAATCCCCCCATTCAGGAGATGCTATATGGCACGCGTGACCGTTGAGGACTGCGTTGATAAGGTTGAAAACCGTTTCGAACTTGTACTGCTGTCGGGCCACCGCGCCCGCATGATTTCGAGCGGATCGTCCATCACTGTAGATCGCGACAATGACAAGAACCCTGTCGTTGCCCTTCGCGAGATTGCGGATGAGACTGTTTCTCCGGGAGACCTCAAGGAAGATCTCATTCATTCCCTTCAGAAATATGTGGAAGTGGATGAGCCGGAAACTGACGATGTTCAGATGATCACCGCCGACGAAGCCGCGACGACCGAATATGAAGACGTTGTCAGCGAGCCCAAGAACGAGATGGTCTTTGACCAGATGTCGGAAGAAGAACTTCTTCGCGGTCTGGAAAGCTTGGTTCCGCCCGATCGCAGCGACGATTGATCGCCCGGAACAAAGACGCAAAATCATTCTGAAGCGGGCCTTTTCGGCCCGCTTTTTTGTTGGGCGTCACCTGCCGGGCAGGCGAGGGCGCCTCAGGTTGAAGACACATCTGCTAATGCAGAACGAAGTAACCTTCCCGATCAATGCCTTCGATCATTTCGGCGACATCGACGCCAAAGCGGTGCATGCCGGCGATTTCGCCGGTGTTCCTTTCGGATCGCCTTGTAACATCAATGCTCTTGAAGGGAAGCCACGGGCCATGTTCCAGTGGCAGATGTTCGCCTCTTTCGTGAGAGGAGAAACCGAAGCTTGCGCCTTTGGATGCAACAAAGACATAGATTCTCATGATCTTTCCTCGCGGGTTGCAACACGAGGCTGATCGAATGGTGAGAAAATGTCGGACGGGTGGCCGTTCGAGCCGGAGCTGTCAGCTCGGCCCTGTCCGACGCCTCGGTCAGCCCTCGCATTCAAGTAAGCTCACTTGTTAGAATCGCACCAAATGCAGGTATTTGGCAAGGTTTTCCGCTCTATCATTTAGCATGAGGAAAGGAAAACAGCGGTCAAAAGTCGAAGGGAAGGTGCTTGCCTTTCTGTCTTCAGATCACATATCTTAGACAGACGTTATCCTTCCAAGAAAGCGCGAAAATTCGAAGTCAGAACGTCCGGACCAGTCGGGCTCGGAGTTTGCAAGGTATTTTTGTCACCATGATGCGTCAGTACGAGCTCGTTGAAAGAGTTTCTAGCTATAATCCGAATGCAGATGAAGCCCTTTTGAACAAGGCTTATGTCTTTTCCATGCAAAAGCATGGATCGCAGAAACGCGCCTCGGGTGACCCCTATTTCGTTCACCCGCTGGAGGTTGCTGGCATTCTGACCGACCTCAGGCTGGATGATGGCACCATCGCCGTCGGCCTCCTGCACGACACGCTTGAGGATACGGACGCGACTCGCGCTGAAATCGATAATCTGTTCGGTGAGGAAATTGGCAAGCTGGTGGAAGGTCTGACCAAGATCGCCCAGCTTGATCTTGTCTCCAAACGCACCAAGCAGGCCGAAAACCTCAGAAAGTTGCTGCTGGCCATCTCGGACGACGTGCGCGTGCTGATCGTCAAGCTCGCCGACCGCCTGCACAATATGCGCACCCTGCACTTCGTGCCCGAACACAAACGCGAAAGAATTGCGCAGGAAACCATTGATATCTATGCGCCTCTCGCCGAGCGCATGGGGATGCAGGACATCCGGGAAGAGTTGGAAGGCCTGTCGTTTCGCTATATCAACCCTGATGCCTATGAGGCCATTTCCGAGAAGCTGGAAGCCCTCCGGGTCTCCAACAAGTCGCTTATTCAGGAGATTGAAGGCGAGCTTTCAAAGGTTTTTGCCGAGAAGGGCCTCAAGGCGACGGTTCGGGGACGCGAAAAACAGGCCTATTCGGTCTTCCGCAAAATGCAGCGCCAGTCCATCGGTTTCGAGCAATTGTCCGATATCTATGCCTTCCGGGTGCTCGTCGATGACGTCGAGAGCTGCTATCACGCGCTCGGCGTTGTTCATACGATCTGGCCCTGCGTTCCCGGGCGTTTCAAGGACTATATCTCAACCCCGAAGCCCAATGACTATCGCTCGATCCACACAACCGTGATCGGGCCGGGCCGCCAGCGCGTCGAGCTGCAGATCCGCACCTTCCAGATGCATCAGTTCGCCGAATATGGTGTTGCCGCACACGCCCTCTACAAGGACGTGACCGGCAAGACCAAAGGGGGGCGCTCCCTTGGCAAGCTGGCCAAGGACAGCAAGGCCTATGCCTGGCTGAGACAGACCGTGGAGCTGCTCGCCTCGGGCAACTCGGCCGAAGAATTCATGGAGCACACCAAGCTTGAGTTGTTTCAGGATCAGGTCTTCTGCTTCTCGCCCAAGGGACGTGTCATTGCCCTGCCACGGGGCGCGATCCCCATCGATTTTGCTTATGCGGTCCATACTGGCATCGGCAACACCTGCATCGGCTGCAAGATCAACGGCGCGATCATGCCGCTTGTCACCCAGCTCAACAATGGTGACGAGGTCGAGATCATCTGCTCGAAAGCCCAGACCCCGCCCGCCGCGTGGGAAAGCATCGTCGTCACAGGCAAGGCGCGTGCCGCCATTCGCAAGGCAACCCGTGTCGCCGTTCGTGCTCAGTATGCCGGCCTTGGCGAGCAGATCCTGCGCAATGCCTTCAAGCGGGCTGATCGCAACTATTCAGAAGACCAGCTGAAAGTCGGCCTGACCCGTCTTGGCCACCAGACCGTCGAAGACGCGCTGGCTGCGGTCGGGCGCGGAGAGTTGCCCTCGCGGATGGTGCTCGAAGCTGTCTTCCCGGACTATCAGGATCAGCGTGCCGCCCAGAGCGAGGGCGAACGAGGGGAGGGGTGGTTCGGCCTCAAACAGGCCTCCGCCATGAAGTTCCGCATTCCCGGCTCCAGCGCTCGCAAGAAGAATGACAACGACAGCGTCTCGATTCCCATTCGGGGTCTTTCGGGCAATCTTCCCGTTTCCTTTGCTCCCGAAGGCGGGGCGGTTCCCGGCGACCGGATCGTCGGTATCTTGACGCCGGGCAAGGGCGTCACCATCTATCCAATCCATTCCCCGGCGCTCAGCCAGTTCGACGACAGCCCCGATCTGTGGCTCGACGTCCGCTGGGACATCGACGAGGAAAATTCGGAGCGGTTTCCTGCCCGCATCAAGGTGAGTGTGCTCAACGAACCGGGCGGTTTGGCAGAAATTGCGACGGTCATTGCCAACAACGACGGCAATATCGAGAATATCAAGATGGACCAGCGCGTCAGCGACTTTTTCGAGATGAACATCGATGTTTCGGTCTGGAACCTCAATCATCTCAATAGGATCATCGAACAGATTCGAGGCAAGAAGTCGATTTCCAAGGTCGAGCGAGTGAACTGATCAGGGCCATGTCAGAAAGGCGAATACAAATCTGGAAATATTCAGATAAAGGTCATCTTGTGAGCAAATTGTTTGCGTTTATTTGGTATAGTTTGATTTCACCACTGGTCATACCGTTGGTGAGGGCTGTATACCACAGACACCCGATGGTTTGAGTAACAGGCTCGCGTCACTTGGCGCTGGGCATAGTGAGGAAAGCGTAAGGGCAAGTGCTTTTTCGACGCAGAAACAAACCGAAATTTGCAGAACGTGTTCGTATCTTTCTGTGGCCTCGCCGCAACTGGATGCGGTCTGGCAAATACTTCGTCAAGCGGATCCTCCGCCTGTCCGGATCGCCCTACATGATCGCTGCCGGTGTTGCTGCCGGTGTCTTCACCTCCTTTACTCCCTTTCTCGGCTTCCACTTCCTGATCAGCTGGGCCATCGCCTTCGTGATTGGCGGCAATCTGCTCGCTGCGGCCATCGGTACTGCCGTTGGCAATCCGATCACCTTTCCCTTCATTTGGGGCGCAACCTATTCAACCGGCTGTTTCCTGACCGGACGCCGTGTTGTCGAGGGGCAGATCCACAGCCTCAAGCACGATCTGGTGCATGAGTCCTTCTCTGCGATCTGGCCAACCATCAAGGTCATGGCCATCGGAGCGGTCCCCGTGGGGCTGGTCTTTGCCCTCATTTTCTATTTCATCACCCGACAGGCCGCCATCGCCTATCAGCATCGCCGCAAGGCCTTTCTGGCACGCAAGGCGTACGAGGCAGGGCGCTGGCGCAAAGCCATCGCCGAGCATGATCCCGCCACAACTCCGGATCATCGTCCCGCGGTCTAGTCACCTGCTGCAACAACGCATCGGCGTTGGAAGACTGACATGATTATTGGCACAGGAAACGATCTGATTGATATCCGCCGGATCGAAAACTCTCTTGAACGGTTCGGAGAGCGCTTCATCAATCGCATTTTCACCGAGAAGGAAATCGCGCGATCTGAACGCAAGGCACAACGTGCCGCCTCCTATGCCAAGCGTTTCGCTGCAAAGGAAGCCTGCTCCAAGGCCCTCGGTACCGGCCTTTCCCATGGGGTTTTCTGGCGCGACATGGGTGTTTCCAATCTGGCATCCGGCAAGCCGACCATGGTGTTGACCAACGGTGCCCTTGAGCGCCTGAAGTCGATGATCCCCGACGGCTTCACCCCGCAGATCGACCTCACCATCACCGACGAATATCCGCTCGCTCAGGCCTATGTCATCATTTCGGCCCGTCCTGACAGCTGGCCCCCAGTCGAATAGGTCTGTATCCCGTGATTTTCAGCGATTACGATCATATCTTCGCCCAACTTTGTTGCGACAGATTTGACCGGAATTCTATTGCATGTGGACCTGTGATGGCCTATGCACTCTGATAAAGAGGACAGGAACGCACCCGCCCGAACAACATTTCCATGATGTTGCATGGCCTGTTTTTGGCTCGTTCGCGCCTGACCAGATGATAAGGTGGCTCCGACCGGTTCGGAGCTCCGATTGGAAAAAGAGAATGAGCGTGTCGGACGATAGCATGAAAGAAACCGAGGGCGGTCTTGGCGATACCATCAAGGTCATCGTACAGGCCCTGTTGTTGGCCCTTGTGGTGCGGACCCTTCTGTTCCAGCCCTTTTCCATCCCGTCCGGCTCGATGAAGTCGACGCTGCTTGTGGGCGACTATCTCTTCGTCTCCAAATATAGCTACGGCTATTCGCGCTATTCCATTCCCTTTGGTCCTCCGGTCTTCTCCGGTCGCCTGTTCGGCAGTGAGCCGGAACGTGGTGATGTGGTTGTCTTCAAGCTGCCGCGGGATAATTCGACCGACTATATCAAGCGCGTCATTGGCTTGCCCGGTGACAAGATCCAGATGATCGGCGGCCAGCTCTATATCAATGGCAAGGTCGTTGAGCGCACCAAGGTCGAGGATTTCATCGATGAAGACGAACAGGGCAACAAGGTTCGGGTGACCCGCTATCACGAAACCCTGCCCAATGGCGTCTCCTACGACACGCTGGATCTGCGCGAGAACAACTATCTCGATGACACCCCGGTCTATGAAGTTCCTGAAGGACACTATTTCATGATGGGCGACAACCGGGACAACTCGTCCGACAGCCGCGTGCTGAGTGGCGTTGGCTATGTGCCGTTCGAGAATCTCGTTGGCAAGGCGCAGGTGATCTTCTTCTCCATCGGTGAGGGCAAGGCCCCTTGGCAGGTCTGGACCTGGCCGAGTTCTGCCCGCTGGGATCGCTGGTTCACTGGTCTCTGACAGGCGAACAGATTTCATCCGAATATCTCAGTCTGAGCCTTGGTTTTTGTTGACGAGAACTGAAAAACTGCTAGAAGGTCTCGACTTGACATTGAGCAATGCCGCGTAAGGGATGCCCTTTCGCGGCATTCTCTGTTTCCGATGGCAAATTCCTGCGCCAAATGTGCTATAGATTGCATCTGGCGGGATCATCGCGCCAAAAGACAACCATCACCAAGACCAACCTCTCGGAAGGAACAGCAGGGGTGCACAAGGAAAGGACAGCAATGAAACGCATGGAAGTAGGCAAGTTGGAACAGCATCTTGGCTACAAATTCAAGGACGGCTCCCAGCTGGACAAGGCACTCTGCCACACCAGCACGGTCGCGTCCCCAAGATTGCAGGTCGAGGAAACCTATCAGCGACATGAGTTTCTCGGAGATCGCGTGCTCGCGGTTCTGGTTGCCGACATGTTGCTCAGAGCCTTTCCCAAGGCTGATGAAGGTGAGCTTGCTCGTCGTTTCAACGGGTTGGTGCGCAATGAAACCTGCGCCGACGTTGCCCGTGAAATCGGCGTCGGGCCTTTCATCCGTCTCGGCGAGGGCGAAGCACAGGCGGGCGGACGCAAGAAGGAAGCCATCCTTGGCGACGTCTGCGAAGCCATCATTGGCGCCATCTACATCGATGGGGGCCTTGATGAGGCCCGCAAGCTGGTGACCCGCTATTGGGAACGCCGGATGCTGGAATGGAGCGGCCCGCTGCGCGATGCCAAAACGACCCTGCAGGAATGGGTTCAGGGCAACAAGCTGCCGCCTCCGGTCTATAGCCTTGTTGAACGCACCGGCCCCGACCACGAACCGCAATTCACGCTCAAGGTTCTGGTACCAACGCTCGAACCCGCCATCGGCAAGGGCCCCTCAAAACGGATCGCAGAACAGGATGCGGCCCGTACCATGCTCATCAGAGAAGGACAGTGGAGTGGCGATCAATCCTGATCTCCCTCCGATTACCTCCCGTTTAGGACCGATATGACAGAAACATCCTCTCAGGACATCGAAACCTCCGAAATCAACACTCGCTGCGGCTATGTCGCCCTCATCGGCGCACCCAACGCAGGCAAGTCGACGCTGGTCAACCAGCTCGTCGGCTCCAAGGTCTCGATTGTCACCCACAAGGTACAGACCACCCGTTCGCTGATCCGCGGCATTGCCCTCAAGGGTGAGCGCCAGATGATCTTTGTTGATACGCCCGGCATCTTCGCGCCCAAACGCCGGCTCGAGACCGCCATGGTCAACACCGCATGGGGCGGAGCCAAGGACGCGGACTGTATCGGCATGATCGTTGATGCCCGCAAAGGCGTGACCGAGCAGATCGAGGATATCCTCGAGCGCCTCGCTGACATCAAGCTACCGAAGGTGCTGATCCTCAACAAGATTGACCTCGTCAAGCGCGACAGCCTGCTCGCCCTGGCCCAGAAACTCAATGATCAGGTCGAGTTCGAGGCGACCTTCATGGTTTCCGCGCTCAATGGCGACCACACCGATGATCTGCTCGATTATTTCGCCGACAAGATGCCGAAAGGCCCATGGCTCTATCCGGAAGATATGATCTCCGATCTGCCGATGCGCCAGCTCGCCTCCGAGATCACCCGCGAGAAGGTCTTCCTACGCCTCCATCAGGAGCTTCCCTATGCTTCGACCGTCGAGACGGAAAATTGGGAGCAGAAGGAAGATGGCTCGGTCAAGATCGAGCAGGTGATCTATGTCGAGCGCGACAACCAGAAAATGATCGTGCTGGGCAAAGGTGGCAAGACCATCAAGGCCATCTCCATGGCCGCCCGCGAAGAGCTGAGCGAGCTGTTGGAAGCCAAGGTTCACCTCTTCCTCTTCGTCAAGGTGCGCGAACGCTGGGTCGATGATCCCGAGCGCTACCGTGAGATGGGATTGGACTTCCCGATCTAGGCTCTTGATAGCGCTTGGCACACGCCAAGCGCATTGCAAGATCAGGCGGCCACAGGGTCAAGGCGACAGGAGACTTTCCGGTAAAGTCTCCGACAGCCTTCAGCATCTCCCTGCTTTTCTTTCAAGACAAATCAGTCCAATCTCACAGCCATGGAATGGACCGACGACGCAATCATTCTGGGTACCAAACGTCATGGCGAGACCTCGGTCTTGCTGGAGGTGATGACCCGTGCGCACGGTCGCCACATGGGGCTGGTGCGGGGCGGGCGGTCCAAGCGGATGCAGCCGGTGCTACAACCGGGCAACGGGCTCATGGTGACCTGGCGGGCGCGGCTTGAGGGCCATGTCGGGCAATTCACAACGGAGCTTGTTACCTCACGGGCAGCGAGCCTGATGGCAAAGCCTCTCGGCACCTATGGCATTCAGTTCCTGTCCGAACTCACGCGTCTTCTGCCCGAACGCGATCCTCACCCCTATCTCTATCAGGCACTTAGCGTCATCGTTGATGAGCTGAACGAGGGCGACGTCGCCGGTGAACTTCTCGTTCGTTATGAGCTTGCGATGCTCGAGCAACTCGGCTTCGGTCTCGAGCTGGACCGCTGCGCCGCAACCGGCATCTCTGACAATCTCGTCTATGTTTCGCCGAAATCGGGCCGGGCGGTCTGCGCGGAAGCCGGGCGACCCTATCACGACCGCATGTTGCCGCTCCCTTCCTTCTTGCGAGGCGAAGCCCTTGGCAACCGACTGACCTTTACCGAACTCGCCGATGGCTTTCGCCTCAGCGCCCATTTCCTCGACAAGTATCTCTACCAGCCCAATCAAGGCCATTTGCCTGCGATCCGTGACAGCTTCATCAAGGCTGTTGGCAAGGATCTGTCACTTGAGGACTGATGCCAGTGGCATCTGTTTCAGATGTTTTCCAAAAAAGCGTCAGTCAGCAAGTTGACCTGTTGCCATCCCTTGGCTTGATCAATAGTGTTTGTCGTCACCGATCTCGTGACTGGTGCTTTTTATATTGAAATATTTGTATTTTTTGGAGAATTGAAATGAATTTCGCTCGCAAGGCGCTGGTTGGTGCCACTGCTCTCATTCTGTGTGGGGGAGCATTTGTCGGCTACAATCTCTTCCTCAAGCCAGCCCCGGCACCCGAGCCGACCAGTGACTATGATCTTGCGGATGCCGCCTGCGAAGGCAGCGAGAAATATTTGGCTCAACTCGAGGCGATGGCTGCTGAACCTCATGACAATAGCGCCAAGATGCGACTGCGCTGGGTCTACATCAACAAGAATTGCAAACGCTATTATTCCGGCTACAGCGACAGGACCCGGTCGCTCCTGATGGACGCTGCCAATGATCGCTACCCGGAAGCTCTGTACCTTGTCGCAAGTTTCCAGCTCGTTGGAAACAATGGCTTCAAAAAGCAGCCGAAAGAGGCCGAGGCGCTGCTTTATCAGCTGATCGATACTCAGGACCGTGCCGCAAGAGACGCCTTCAAGACCCTCATCTTTGCCAAGCTGAACGGAGATCTTCTGCCTCAGGATCTGGATGAGGTTGAACGGCTGATGGAGTGGAGCAAAAAGAACCACCGGCTTTCCAACGTCTTTCCCGGCGACATGGACCTTGAAATTGCCCTGCGACGCGGCAAAGATAACAAGGGTAACAAGTCAAAGAAGGCAGCATCGCCAGCCTCCAATGTGGCCACCGCTTCCCAGCCAAAGAAAAGTCCGACCGCTCAATCCCCCAGCAAAACGAAACCGGAGCCGCAAACCGCGACCGACACGACCAATGTCATCGGGGATGACATGAAGAACATCCTGGTCTTCACTAAGCGTTCTTTCCAGAAGCGATGCTGGTCGATGTCGACCAGCACGCTGCCTGAGTCCTATTTCAAGGGCAAATATGCCAGCGACATGATCTACCTCGCCGACCGGCCCAGTAAGGTCGTGCCGTCAGGTCTGGTCAACTATTACAGTTTTCACGCGATATTCAAGAATGGCAGCAGAACATCGGAACGAGTGCTGCAGGCTCAGTTGCGCAGCTGGTATGGCGAGAAGCCAATGACGCCTTGCGCCGGGGACGCAAAACGGGAATACAACACCCGTGAAGAATTGATCCAAAAATACTTTTCTGATCCAAACATCTCCAAGCCAGACAGACTGACATTCGAGTTACAGACGCCATCCAAGGCGGGCTACGCCGAGTTGGCAAGCCACGGCATCATCGTAAATCGGTAAAACTTTGCTCATATAAAGACTTGCTGTCTTGGCAATTTTGCCAAAGGCGGCTTGCCTCACTGAGGAAAATTCGTAACATGAACTCTTCACGGAAATTCGGAGATGAGTTTTGCCCAATACAATGAAATTACACACTTTATTCTTTTCTGCCCTTGTTGTTTCTACCTCTAATTTCATTGCCCCGGACGCATCCGCAAATGCCAATTTCGCCGACATTGCCAAGGCGACCTGTTCGGGCAAGCTCAGCGGGCTGAAGGAAATCCAGAAAGGAGCCTTCGAGCAGAAATCGACAAGTGCCATGATGTGGCTGCGGTGGCTTTACGTCACCGAAAAATGCCAGAGCACCTATATCGGCTTTGGGCCGAAAGCCAGTGAACCACTCCTGATGGCTGCTGAGGCGGGTGATGCAGGGGCAGCCCTGACGGTTGGGCAACATATGCTCAACGGCACGGGTGGATTTGACGCCGACATCGAGGCTGGCAAGAAATATCTCTATCAATCCGCCAATTCAGGCGAGACCGACGCTGCCATCGTGCTGGCAGAGGAATTTGTCTCAGGCAAGAAGGTCAAGCAGGATCTCGCTCTGGCGCAGAAACTTGTTGCATGGGTGAAGCAAAGGGACCATTCCAACAACTTCCGCATCAGGGCACTTGAAATGGAGCTGCGCCGAAGCCAGTCGGCCTCGAACAAGGCACAAACAAAGGTGGCGCAAAACAAGTCCCAGAAGTCCCAGAAGTCCCAGACATTTCAGAAGCAGGCAAGCAAACCGCAACAAACCAACAGCGGCAATGTGGCAGGCGGCAAGGGAGAACTGGTTTACGCGGGTATGCCTCTTCAACAGGAATGCTGGCGCTATGTGGACATCAAGACGGCCCTCACGGACAGCCGGATCACGGTGACGCATCAGAACGAAATTAGCACAGCCAAGCGGGATGCGGTCAGAGCAGGGAAAGACCAGCTCACAGTGACCAATTTTTACTTCTTTAATGCCGTGCTACAGGACATCCGCGACCGCAGCAAGTTGCAAGACGCGACCGGAGTTGCTGAAAAGATCAGCTTCTATGGCCCGAACAAGCCGCCCAAATGCACCGTCAGCACAACGAGTTTCTCGACGCGCAACGACATGCTTGCCTCGATCAAGAAGCACTATGGGCGGGTGTGGCCCGCCAAGAAGCTCAATTGGCGGCTGGTTTCCCTGCCGCGTGAAACCCTTGGCAAATTGAAGGAAGTGGGTATCGTCATCCGATAAGCAGGCCCGCGGATTCGAATCGTCGAAGGGGCGGCAATGCTTTGGGGTAACTCAAGCCGAAACGGCGTGTTGCAATTGCACGAATCGGCCAATTTCGCTAACCAGAGGTGCATAGGAGACCGAAATTGGGAAACGATATCGTAAAGTCCGGGGACATCGAGAGCATCAACCTGCGTGAAGCGCTGGAAGAGCGCTACCTCGCTTATGCCCTGTCCACTATCACGCAACGTGCCTTGCCGGATGTGCGCGACGGCATGAAGCCGGTTCACCGGCGCATCCTCTATGCTATGCGGCAGTTGAAGATGGATCCGTCCGGTGGCTTCAAGAAGTCCGCCCGCGTGGTTGGTGATGTGATCGGTAAATATCACCCGCACGGTGACACGGCGGTTTATGACGCGATGGTCCGCCTCGCGCAGGATTTCGCCTCGCGCTTCCCGATGGTCGACGGTCAGGGCAACTTCGGTAACATCGATGGCGACAGCGCCGCCGCGATGCGTTACACCGAAGCCCGCATGACCGAGGTCGCCCGCCTGATGATGGAAGGGATCGACGAGGATGCCGTTGATTTCCGCGAAACCTATGACGGCGAGGAAAGTGAACCGATCGTCCTTCCGGCCAGCTTCCCCAATTTGCTGGCCAACGGTTCGAGCGGCATCGCCGTGGGTATGGCGACATCCATCCCGCCGCACAATGCCTCTGAGCTGTGCGAAGCCGCTCTCCATCTGATCAAGTTCCCGAATTGCACCGACGAGAAGCTGCTCGATCTCGTGCCCGGACCGGACTTCCCGACTGGCGGTATTCTGGTCGAGAGCAGGGAGCAGATCCTTGAGGCCTATCGCACTGGCAAGGGCGGGTTCAGGGTACGCGCCAAATGGCAGAAGGAAGAGCTGCCGCGCGGTGCCTATCAGATCGTTGTCACCGAAATTCCTTATCAGGTCCAGAAATCGCGCCTTATCGAGCGCATTGCCGACCTGATCCAGAACCGCAAGCTGCCACTTCTCGTGGATGTGCGCGACGAGTCGGCCGAAGACATCCGCGTCGTGCTGGAGCCCAAGAACCGCACCGTCGATGCCGATCTGTTGATGGAAGCGCTGTTCAAGCTCACCGATCTGGAGAGCCGCATTCCGCTCAACATGAACGTCTTGACCGATGCCGGTGTGCCCAAGGTGCTGGGCCTCAGAGAGGTGCTGCAGCATTGGCTCAACCATCGCCGTGAGGTGCTGCAACGGCGTTCGCGCTATCGCCTCGAAAAGATCGAGCATCGCCTCGAAGTGCTCGACGGCTACCTGATCGCCTATCTCAATCTCGATGAAGTGATCCGGATCATCCGCTTTGAGGACGAGCCGAAGGTCGAGTTGATGAAGACCTTCAGCCTTACTGAGGTTCAGGCCGACGCGATCCTCAACATGCGACTGAGGTCCTTGCGCAAGCTCGAAGAGATGGAAATCCGCACCGAGCATGACAATCTCAGCAAGGAACGCGCTGAACTGCTCGAGATGCTCGGCTCGGAAGAGCTGCAGTGGAATCGCATTTCCCAGCAGATCCGCGAGATTTACAAGACCTTCGGCCCTGACACCGAGCTTGGTCGTCGCCGCACCGATTTTGGCGAAGCCTCCGACCGAGATATCGAAGACATCAACATGGCCCTCGTCGAGCGCGAGCCGGTGACCCTCGTTCTGTCCGAGAAGGGCTGGATCCGGGCTATGCGCGGGCATATTTCGGATCTGTCGACGCTCAACTTCAAGGATGGCGACAAACTCAAGTTTGCGATCCCTGCGGAGACGACGGACAAGCTGCTGCTCATGGCGACATGCGGTCGCTTCTACACGCTGCAGGCCGACAAGCTGCCCGGTGGTCGTGGACATGGCGAGCCGATTCGTGTGATGATCGACATGGATCCGGGCATCGATGTGGTCGACATGTTCGTGCACAAGCCGGGCCGCAAGTTGCTCCTCGCGTCAACAGACGGGCGCGGCTTCATCGTTCCCGAAGACACTCTCATTGCCAACACCCGCAAAGGCAAGCAGGTGCTGAATGTCTCCGCGCCGAACGAAGCCAAGATCTGCGTCGAGGCGGACGGGGATCGTATCGCGGTCATCGGTCAGAACCGCAAGCTTCTGGTGTTCGAGACCGAGCAGCTACCGGAAATGAACCGGGGCAGGGGCGTGATGCTTCAGCGCTACAAGGATGGCGGCATTTCTGATGCCAAGGTCTTCAAGGGTGAGGACGGCCTTAGTTGGACAGACAGTTCCGGACGCAGCTATGTCCGCTCCCTAGACGAGCTGGCAGAGTGGCAGGGTGACCGAGCTCAGGCAGGCCGGATGCCGCCGAACGGCTTCCCGCGCAGCAACAAGTTCAGCAACTAGGGTTGCGCACATCTCTTGTAGGAGCGCGGCCCACGCGCTCCTTTTCCCCGCATGTCAGCGTTTCGGAACGTAGAGTTCTGTGAGGATCGGCCAGTGATCGCCGAGCTCAGCCGAAGCCCGCACGACCGGTCCTGATGACAGGGTCGGGCTTGTGAGGACGTGATCAAGGCTGAGGAAGGCCGGAGGCGAAAGCCGCTTGATGATCGAGTGAGGCGAGGGGAAGGTCGGCAGGAACTGGCTCCGGCGCGAGAAGCCTAGATCATCGGCAAATCCATCCACCGCAAATGACCATCCGGTCGCATTGAAGTCACCGGCAACCAGCTGGTTCGGCGTCTTTGCTGCCTCCGCCTTGATGATTGCTTCGGCTCGCTGAAACTGTGTCTGCTTGACGGAAAGGGGCAAGGGCCAGCCAAGATGCACATTGTAGAGGCGCACCGGCTCGCGTCCGGGTGCCCTGATCGTCGCTGCCAGCATCTTGCCATGCAGGGGGTTACGACCCCCGCCATCATCAAGATCATAATGCTTGATGTCCGAGAGCGGATGCTTCGACAGGATCCCAAGGGTACAGGTGCGCCAGTAGCCGCAATTTGCCTGATAGGGATAGGCTTTCTTCAGATCCTGCTGGCGCCGGAAGCGCTTGGGCGGAAACTCCTGCAGATTGACCACTTCCGGCGCGTGGCGAAAGATCGACCGCGCGAGGCCGTCCCCGTCCCATGTGCCAAGATAGATGTTGAAGCTCATCAGCTTGAGCGGTTGAAGGCCGCGTGCCTCAAGGCTCTCCGCCGAGGCTTCGCTGATGGTCATCCGCCGGTAGAGATCCGGCAACAGAAGGCTGCTTGAGCAGAGCAGCGGAACGAGCAGCAACAGCTGGACCGGGTGTCGGAGATCTTTGCGCAGGAAGGGCCAGACAAGGCTGGCCAGCAATCCGACAACAGCGGCAAGAAAGATCAGCAACTGGAAATGATTGACGAGATCGAGCAGAGGCACCAGCCCCCCCAGCAATCCCGACAGGGCAAGAAGGGCTGCCACGGTTGCACCAGCCAGAATGGCAAGGTCAAGAAACGTGCGAAATCTCGATATCATTTCGGGGTAAGGGCCTCGGAGAAGTCATATGCGATGCGCTTGGATCGTGCAAATTTGTGGCGATGGTGTGGCCATCCCCTATTCCAGTCGCTCCCAGCCCTGATGGCCCAGAAATTCCAGCGGCTGGAACCTGACCTTGTAGGCCATCTTGTTGGAATTCTTCACCCAGTAGCCAAGATAGACATGATCCAGACCTTCCATCTGGGCGCGCCGGATGTGGTCGAGAATGATGAAGGTCCCGAGGCTGCGCTTCTCCATCTCGGGATTGAAGAAGCTGTAGACCATGGAGGTCCCGTTCTCCACCCGGTCGGTCAGCGCCACGCCCACCAATTCGCCCGTCGACCGGCCCGTAATGCCACTGTCCGGGTCGCGCAGGCGATATTCGATGACGGTCGTGTCGATGTGTGTCTCCTCGATCATCTCGGCAAAGTCGCCAAGTGACATGTCGACCATGCCCCCTTCGCTGTGGCGAGAATGCAGGTAGCGCGAGAACAGTTCATATTGCTCACCCGTGGCGACCGGTGGGCCGACACGCGCAATTAGGTCGCTGTTGCGCTTCATCACGCGGGACTGATTGCGCGAGGGACTGAACAGCGGAGCGATCACCCGCACGGACAGACAGGAGCGACAGCGCTCGCACGCGGGACGATAGGCAATGGTCTGGCTGCGACGGAAGCCACCAAGTGACAGGATGTTGTTGAGCCGAGCCGCATCAGGCCCCACCAGATAGGTGAACACCTTTCGCTCCATTTCCCCTTCGAGATAGGGGCAGGATTGCGGGGCTGTGAGATAGAATTGAGGATGGTCCAGAAGATGGCTCGTCATGAATCCTCGAGGCTCAAATATAACAGGAATATGAAAACACGTTTCCCTGCTCTTGGAAAGAGCCGTTGCGTGAAACACCCTAACGGAATGCTAGTTTAGGCCGTAATACCACGGGGCGATGAAGGAATAGCTGAGCCAGATGATGATCATCAACGGGATACCGGCATAAAGAAAGTCGGCAAACTTGTAGTGACCGGGGCCCATGACCAGAAGATTCGTCTGGTATCCGATAGGCGTGGCAAAGGAACAGTTGGCTGCAATGATCACCGCCACGACAAAGGGCTCGGCAGGCAGACCCGTCTGCTGTGCGATGGACAACGCGATGGGCGTGAACAGCACCGCCGTTGCGTTGTTGGACAGGATGTTGGTCAGGATCGCCACCAGAAGGAAGAGACCGGACAGCAGCACTGGGCCGGATTGGCCCTCCATGGCATCGACCACGCCACGCGCGATGAACGTGGCCCCACCGGTCTTCTGCAAGGCAACAGCACTCGCCAGTGAGGCACCGACCAGCATATAGATTCGGCTGTCCAGCGCCCGAATGGCCTGCCGCATGTTGAGGCATTTGCTGATGATCATCAGGAAGGCCCCCCCGAGCGCCGCCGTGGCAATGGGCAGAATGCCGCTCGCTGCGGTGATGGCCGTCAACAGAAAGATCAGGAGGGCACGGGGCGCGTAGCGCCGCTGGGGTACTTCGGTCGAGGACAATTCGATCAGCAGAAGGTCTTTGTTAGTGCGCAGCGCTTCCACGTCATCTCGCGCACCGCCAACCAGCAGAACGTCGCCCGCTTCAAGGCGAATGTCGCTCATCGCCATGCGTGGCATGCGGGACCGGCGCTGGACCCCGAGCGCGATACATTTGGTTTTCGCACGCATACCGGACAATTCGAGTGTTTGGCCCGTCATCCGCGATGCTGGCGGGACGATCACCTCGGCAAGGGTAAAGTCCGACTTTGGCGAGAAATTTGCCTGCTCCTCCGAATTGCCGTCAGGAGCGACCGTGTGCCCACCCTTTAGGGCGCGGGTCAGGGCCTGCCTTGTGGCAGCAACAACGACCGTGTCACCGGGGCGCAGCACAATGCCTTCAAATGGTGGCAGGTGAGGGGTCTCGCCCCGCTGAACCAGCCGGACGGTCATGTCCTTGAGCGAGGGGAACATACCGGCCACGGCCTTCTGGCCCACAAGGGCGTCGCCATGAGCGATGGGAATCTGGGCAATGAACTGTTTGCCCGTCGTCTGGCTCAATTCATCACGCATGCTGTCGCGACGAATGAGGATGCGCGGCATGATGAACAGCGCGTAGATCGCGCCGATGCCTGCGACCATTGCGCTGATGCCGGTGAACGAGAAAAACGAGAGATCAACGGCCCCGTCCTGCCGCGCGGCCTGCGCGACCAAAAGGTTGGTCGATGAACCGATGAGAGTGGTCATGCCGCCAAGGATCGAGATGAAGGACAGGGGCATCAGAACCTTGCTGGTCGACAGGCGAAGGTTCGAGGCAACCACGGTCAGGATCGGCAGGAACATGACAACAACCGGGGTATTGTTGATGAAGGCACTGATCAGCGCCGCCGAGATATAAACCCCGATGAAGGCGAGATATCGCTGCTTGCGGGCAAATTTGGTGATGAACTGGGCCGGGCCATCAAGGGCGTCGGTCTGGAACAGGGCCTGCCCGATGACGAGCAGCGACAGAACCGACAAGAGAGCGGGATTGGCAAACCCGGAGAGCAGATCGTCAATGGACAGAAGATTCGCGGCATCAGGCGCCATCGGCAGGGTGATGAAGATCATCATCAGGGCCAGCAATGAGCCCAGAGCCGTAATTTCGATGGCGATATATTCCAGCGAATAGAAGACGATTGTCAGTCCGATTACCGCAAATGTGAGCCACATCTGCATCTCGACGGTCAGCTGTATCAAATAGACTTATCCTTGCTATTCGGGGCTGGCACGATCCCGATCAGGCAATTGTACTCCCAAAGGACCCGATAGGCAGATTGCACGCTTTCAGGCCAGTTGTCTTGAGAGTCGATGAATGAATGCGTTGATTATAGTCTGTAACCGGCATGAAGTGCGAGGGGATTTACACGCCTATCCCTATCCGGATGAGGTTGCGAGGAGAAATGTCGGTTTCGCGAAAGTCTGCGTTGCTGGGTGGCAATTGAAAAAGCCCGCTTTGGAGCGGGCCTTGAGGTTCGGATTGTCTTTGGTCGATCAAAGAGACTGGAAAGTCCTGTGTTGTTCCAGTTCGCGCAAAGCGTCCCTGTCGATAACCACCGTCCCGAGGACGATGTCATGCAGCAACTGTTTGCGGCTGGTGAATAGACCAACAAGAAGGACAAATGGCGTCAGGATGGATCCTGCGACCCAGAACAGCAGGCTGTGCATGATCGCGAGCAGGGCATAGGGCTTGGCACCATACCAGAGCCGCATTTCAAGTCCCATGAGCCGCATGCCGGGCGTCGCCGCCTTGTAGGAACCGAGCGTCACGGCCGCATAGCCAAGGGCAGTGACAGGAAAGAGGATCGCATAAAGAAGAAAGCCCAGCCCCAGAGTCACGATACCGAGCACCGCGATCACGAGAGAAAAGACGATCATCAGAATGCAGATCATGAAGGCGTCGAACAGGAACGCCAGAGCCCTGCGCGACAGGATACCGTCGAACAAGGCAGGCTGTTTCGCCGGATCAAAGGCTTGCTGTCTGTCACTGGTATGGTCGTGAGCCGTTTCGGCTGGGGTCATCTGTGTATGGTCCTCGTTTGTCAAAGGGGCATTGCCTGACCGCGCCTTTGTGGCTTCCTCAGCCAAGGGTTGCGCCGTCCATCAAGAGATTGTGATGGACGGGGACCATTTCAAGAGAGGGTCGATGGTTTCACAGCATTCGCCCCTGCCAGTAATGAGGAAGAAGAGGGCTTTTCGCATAGAACCCGAGCACAGAATATGTCTCCATTGCAGAAGAATACGAGAATTCCCTTGTGTGAAGCATTAAGAGCACAAAGCCATTAGGCAGGAGCGTTCAAATGCTCGACATGATGGCCCTTGGCCTCAATGCCTTCGATGATTTCACGCGCGTGATCTGCGCCCCGCGTTTCGATCGTGATGTCGATCGAAGCACCCCTGACGGGTACGTTGAGGAAGGTGCGGTGATGATCGACCTCGAGGACGTTGCCACCCAGATCGCCAATCACGGTAGAAATCTCGCCAAGAATGCCCGGACGATCCGGAATGGTGATCCTCAGGCCAACGATCTGTTGCTTGCGGCCAAGCTGCCGCACGATGATTGACGACAGAAGGCGTGGATCGATGTTGCCGCCACAGAGCACGAGCCCCACCTTCTTGCCCTTGAAGCGATCCGGCTCGGCGATGATCGCGGCGAGGCCCGCTGCTCCCGCCCCCTCTGCCATGGTCTTGAGATGCGTGGCATAGGCGTTGATCGCCTGTTCGATATGCCGCTCGGAGACCAGAATGATGTCCGAGACAAGATCGGCTGCGATGAGAGCAGGGAGGCGCCCTGCCTTTTTCACCGCAATGCCTTCGGCAAGAGACTGGCCACCACAGATGAGATCCGTGCCTTTCAGCTCGTTGTACATGGTCGGGTAGAGCTCGGTCTCCACCCCGATGATGTCGATGTCGGGTTTGATCGCCTTGGCCGCAATGGACACGCCGGAGATCAGGCCGCCACCACCAATGGGGATGACCAGCACATCGATGTCGGGCTCGTCGGCGAGCATTTCGAGAGCCACGGTGCCCTGACCGGCAATGACGTGAAAGTCGTCATAGGGATGCACGAATGTCAGCTTTTGCTCCTCGGCGAGGCGCATGGCCGCTTCCCCAGCTTCGGCAACCGTTTCGCCTTCGAGAATCACGGTCGCGCCGTTTGCCTTGGTGGCTGCCACCTTCACGAAGGGGGTGAATTCAGGCATGACGATGGTCGACGGAATACCAAGGCGCGTTGCGTGCAAGGCAACCGCCTGGGCGTGATTGCCCGCCGACATTGCGATGACGCCGCAGGCCTTCTGCTCGTCACTGAGCGAGAGCAGCTTGTTCAGCGCCCCGCGCTCCTTGAAGGCGTTGGTCACCTGCATATTGTCATACTTGACAAGAATGTCCGCCCCGAGAATTTGCGACAGTTTCACCGCAGGAAGCGTTGGTGTGCGCAGAACCGAACCCTTGATTTGTTCAGCCGCCTGAAGAACGTCGTCAAGAACCGGGCGGGCGGGGAAGTCTGTCTTGTCTGTCTTGTCTGTCATGCTGTAACTGTCCTTTGCGAACCAGAGTCCGTGGACTTTGCCCCAAGAAGGCCTCTGATTCAAATGCTATGAGGCGGCAATCACGGCAAATCGCGGGTGTTGGGCGACGATCCGCCTCGCCATGAAGGCCCCAATTCATGGGGAAGCCGTGTCAGGTTGACCTTTCACACGGCGCTTATCTCGTTTATGACACTTCGGCCAGCCCAAATTCCGGGCATCACTGCAATGTGTGTGATGGCAGGCCTGAGTCCGCCACTGACCCAACTGGTCGCAACCCGCTCCCACAGATCGCTTGCGCCATGGTCGGTCAGAGGTGTTTCTCACAAAGCCCCGATGAACTCGGGGCGACTGATCCGCTTGCCGTCATCATCAGGGAAAGAGAATGACTTCAATTACCTATGAGAAGCTGTCCGAAGAAACGCTGGACGCCGCCCTTGAAGATCTGGCCGAAATTCTGTTCGCCTGCGTGAAAAGCGGTGCGAGTGTGAGCTTTGTTCAGCCTTTTGACAAGGAACAGGCGTCGGACTTCTGGCGCGAAAAAGTCTTTCCCAAGGTAAGAGAAGACAACACAGCCCTTTTTGCCGCACGGATCGAGGGGCGAGTCGTCGGAACGGTACAGATGAATTGCGATCTGCCACCCAATCAGGCGCACCGCTGCGAAGTTGCCAAGCTGCTCGTGCATCCGCATTTCCGCAAGCGCGGCATCGCTACGACGCTGATGGAAATGCTGGAAGAAGAAGCCCGCAGGCTCGAGAAAAGCCTGATCACGCTCGACACGCGGTCCGGCGATCAGGCTGAACCGCTCTACATTCTCCTTGATTACAAGATTGGTGGACGGATCCCGAACTTTGCCCGGGCGACCGATAGCGAACGGCTCGATTCCACCACCTACATGTACAAGATCCTGCGATAGGGTTGCGATCCTCTGCCTGACTATTTGGCGAGCGCTTCGGCGATCTTCGGCGCGAAGTAGGTCAGGATGCCGTCGGCCCCTGCGCGCTTGAAGGCAAGAAGGCTTTCCCACATGGCCCGATCCTGATCGAGCCAGCCATTCTGACCAGCCGCACAGATCATCGCATATTCCCCCGACACCTGATAGGCGAAGGTCGGCATGGCAAAGGTGTCCTTGAGGCGGCGCAGGATATCGAGATAAGGCAGACCCGGCTTGACCATCAGCATGTCGGCACCCTCATTGATATCGAGTTCGGCCTCGATCAGGGCTTCATCGCTGTTGGCCGGATCCATCTGATAAGTCTTCTTGTCCCCCTTCAGGGTGACATTGGCCCCCACAGCGTCACGGAACGGCCCGTAGAAGGCCGAGGCATATTTGGCGCTGTAGGCCATGATCTGGGTGTGCTGGAAGCCTTCGGAGTCAAGGGTCTCGCGAATGGCTCCAACCCGGCCATCCATCATGTCCGACGGGCCGATGATGTCCGATCCAGATTCGGCCTGCACTAGGGCCTGCCGGGTGAGCTGCTCGACCGTTTCGTCATTGAGGATGATGCCATCGCGCATCAATCCGTCGTGGCCGTGACTGGTATAGGGATCAAGCGCCACATCGGTCATCAGTCCGATTTCCGGCACTTCCTTCTTGATGGCCCTCAGCGCCTTGCAGATCAGATTGTTTTCATTCAGCGCTTCGCTGCCCGTCTCGTCCCTGAGGGCTGGATCAGTATAGGGAAAGAGCGCGAGGACGGGAATGCCAAGCTTGGCGGCTTTCTCCGCCGCACGCACAGCATTGTCGATGGACAGGCGATTCACGCCGGGCATCGAGGAAACCGGCTGGGTAATATTGTCTCCGTCAAGAACGAAGATCGGCCAGATCAGGTCGTTGACGGTGATGGCATTTTCCTGCACCAGCCGCCGGGACCAGTCGCTATGCCGGTTTCGGCGCATCCGTCTTCCGCCGGTGATGGCTCCCACATCGGACATGGTGGTAAGGGTAGTCTCCACATGTGATCGAGAAGAGCGGGTCATGGCGGGCAAAGGTCCTGTCTTGAAGTGAGGGGAAATAACGAGTGGCGAGACCGTCCGGCAGGACGCCGATGGTCAGGGCTTCTCATGCTTATCATATTTCGCCATCAAGAAAACTGACCAATTTGTAATGAAGGGCGCGTTTGCTGGCTTTCAATCCCAACCTCTGGAGGCTGTTATGGGATTTCACGGAAGGGGGCAATCCCGGTCTTGCTCAAACAGCCCCGTCTTGCTATGCGAAACCGTCGCCGAGCAACGGCTCATGTGGGCAAAAGAAGGACTGACTGCCAGATGGATGATATTCTCTTCGAGCAACGCGGATGCATTGGACTGATCACGCTCAATCGGGTCAAGGCTCTCAATGCCCTCAGCCGCCCCATGGTCAATGCCATGGCCGCTCAGCTCGACCTCTGGCGCACCGACGACAGCATCAAGGCGGTCGTTGTGACCTCAGCCAGTGAGAAAGCCTTCTGTGCGGGCGGTGATATTCGCGCTGTCTACGAGACCCGCGGCAATCCGCTGTATGACTTCTTTTACGATGAATACCGCCTCAATCAGGCCATTCACAGCTATCCCAAACCCTACATCGCATTGATCAATGGCATCGTCATGGGCGGCGGGGTCGGCATTTCGATGCATGGCCGCTTTGTCGTACTGGGTGAGAATACGCTCTATGCCATGCCGGAAGTCGGTATCGGCTTCTTCCCCGATGTGGGCGGCTCCTATCTGCTGCCACGCATGACCGGCCGGTCGGGCTATTATTGCGGCATGACCGGCGCACGGCTGAAGCAGGGTGACTGCTTTGCCTTTGGCCTTGCCACTCACACAATTCCCGGCGAGCAGTTTGACGGGATCATCGACCGTCTGGCGGCAGGGGAGGACCCACAAACCGTCCTTGACGGAATGCATCAGCCGATAGCGCCGGAAAGCACGCCCGAGTCGATTGACGAGATGAACCGCATTTTCGGTCATGACACCGTGCTCGACGTGCTGGCTGGCCTCAAGGCGAGCGATAGCGACTTTGCCACAAAGACACTGGCGCAGATCTCGGACAAATCACCGACCTCCGTGCATCTGACCCTTGAGGAAATCAAGCGCGGCGATGGCCAAAGCTTCGAGGATTGCATGCGCATGGAATACCGCATGGTGAAACGTATCCTCATGGATGATGACTTTTATGAGGGTGTTCGTGCGACACTGGTTGACAAGGACAGGAATCCGCACTGGAATCCGGATAGCTTTGACAAGGTCGATGCCGCACGCATCGAGGCTCATTTCGAGCCACTTGCCGATCAGGAATTGACGTTCGACTCACAATGACACTGAAACTCACCGATCACGCCCCCCAGATATGGGGTGAAAACCTGCCGCTCTGGTTTGTGGTGCTGGCACGCATCGCAAGCCTGTTTCTGATGATCACAGGCCTGCTCTACTGGTCTGGTCTCATCGGTTTCTGGGGGGAGAGCACATTGGAGACCGACCTCTGGCAGGTTGCGTCCCTGCATGTCCTGCTGGCCTGCTCCTTCCTTATTGCCTCGATCGGCGTCTGGCAGCTTACCTTCTGGGGCGTCGTCATGTGGGTGCTCAGCGCCATCTGCCAGACCATGGCAATCATCTGGTTTTCGAGCTTCACCTCCATGCCAGCCATGATCACGACCCCCCATCTGATCGCTCTGGTGGCCTTGGCCGTCAGCTGCGGTGTCATCTATATGAAGGCCTCTCGCGAGCGGGAATGACATGAAAGCCGGGGATCCCAAGTCAGATAATAGACAGGCCGGGCGCGAAAGCTTCCGGCCTTATACTTATCTTGAACAGACAAATGGGAATTTTGCGGAAACACTGCGCGTCACAACAAAGTCTGACATGGGAGGACAATATGACGGCAGTGGCATTCCTGGGCCTTGGGAATATGGGTGGCCCGATGGCCAACAATCTGATTGCGGCAGGCCATGAGGTAACAGGCTTCGACCTCAGCGAGGAGGCTCTCGCGCGTCTGGAGGTCGCTGGCGGCATCAGGGAAGGGGATATTGCAACGGCTGTCAGAGCGGCTGACGTTGTCGTCACCATGCTCCCTGCAGGCGGTCATGTCCGCGATGTTTACATGAAAGCCGAAGGTGTCCTTGCGAACGTGAAGCCGGGCACTCTCCTCATCGATAGCTCGACAATCGACGTGGACTCTGCCCGTGCTGTTGCCAGCGCGGCGAGCGAGGCGGGAATGCTGATGGTCGACGCACCGGTCTCTGGCGGAACCGTGGGAGCCGCTGCCGGAACGCTGACCTTCATGGTCGGTGGAAGCGAGGAAGCCTTTGCTGCCGCGAAGCCCTATCTGGACATCATGGGCAAAACCGTCGTGCATGCGGGCGGCGCCGGAAACGGGCAGGCCGCCAAAATCTGTAACAACATGATGCTTGGTATCCAGATGATCTCGGTCTGCGAAGCCTTTGTGCTTGCCGAGAAGTTAGGTCTTGATCACCAGAAACTTTATGATATTTCCTCTACCGCTTCGGGGCAATGCTGGTCGCTGACAAGCTATTGTCCGGTGCCCGGTCCTCTCCCTACCTCGCCGGCCAATCGGGGGTACCAGCCCGGATTTGCGGCGGCCATGATGTTGAAAGATCTTAAACTAAGCCAACAGGCAGCCCGTGCGGAAGGGGCAAAAACACCCCTCGGAGCGCAAGCAAGCGCCCTTTATCAGCAATATTGCGAAAAGGGAAATGGGGATTTCGACTTCTCCGCAATCATTGAAATGCTTAGAAATGAGGTATAAATACCTACGAAATTGGCCTGTAAGCCTATTTTTATAACTCGTTGTTTACCACTATTTGAAGTCGGCTTGCCCAAAAGCCGGCTTTTTTGCGCTTAAGTGTTTGTTAAGGCAGTTATTTAAGCAGTTTTTATGTCCGCGCAGCTATTGTCGTTTTCAGAAGCGGGAAAACCGCCAGCAGTCAAGTCAGAACAAAAAACGTGAGGCTCAGTAGAATGATGACAGCACAGAGAGCAGTGGACACGACTGGTCAGGCAGATGAAGAGATGGAGCTCAAGCCCCTCTACATGGATGCTCTGCGGCTAGTTGAACGCCTCCATCGCAGACTTCTCGATGTGATCAAGGATGAATTTGAACGCCGCGGGCGAACAGACGTGAACAGCGTACAGGCGCTGCTTCTGTTCAACATCGGTGATTCCGAAGTAACCGCCGGTGAGCTCCGCTCCCGCGGATACTATCAAGGCTCGAATGTTTCTTACAACCTGAAGAAACTCGTCGATATGGGCTATGTGAACCACGAACGGTCTCGCGTTGACCGCCGTTCGGTGCGCATCTCCTTGTCAGACAAGGGACTGGAAGTCCGTCATATCGTCAGTGAGCTTTATGAACGCCACATCGCCACGATCGAACAGGTCGGCGGTATTGCGCCCGAAGACTTTGCCCTTTTGAACAAGTCGCTTCAGCGGCTGGAGCGCTTCTGGACCGACCAGATCCTCTATCGGCTCTAGTCTTTGCCGGTGCGGCAAGTGATTTGATCGAAGGGATCTGCCTTCGACCGGAATTTTCAAGGAAGACCTTCGGCGCAATCAGCGACAGAGTGCCGATGATGCTCACGTTCATAAAAGCTGACCTGAAACGTGCCACCCCGCAGGACCAAAGCCTGCGGGGTTTTTTGGTTTGTCCGCCGGCAAGCACCGGTCTGGCGCAAGGAACGGGCGTCAGAATACTTGTGCTGATGGTAATTGTTGCATAAAGGTCACGCTGACGGGCGCTCATGACGCAGAAGTCGGTTCATCGCGGGTTCATCCACAATTTGCCACATTCCCTTGGCATCGCATGTTGCAGATGAACTCGCGTCAATCGTATTTGGTGGGCCTTTGAGTCGCGAACGTCGCTTCGTGTGAGGGTTTGATGCAAGGGGTTCCTGACAATGCTGTTGATTTGATCCATGTGCGATGGAACAAAATCCCGCTCAAGGCGTTGTTGAGAGAGTATCATTCACATTGAATTGACGGCTCGCGCAATCATTGTGTTGCCAGGCAGGACCCGATTCATAGTATCGTGCAACCGATACCGTTGCGAGAAGAACAGACTTGAACAGAAGTGTTCAAATGAGGTTGGCAGGAAACCCGGGTGCGGGAACCATCAACCGAATGATGGAGTGATCAGTGGTAATCAAGAACAAAAAGACGTCCACCCCGGTAGACCTCAGTTCAGGCTTTGGCGTCAGGACGTCCCGTCGCGCATTCTTGACGGCCGGTAGCACCATGCTGGCTGGTTTCGCCGTTACGGCAGGCAGTCCGGTCTGGGCCCAGAGCGCCAACCCGATCGATGATGTCATTCGGCAGAATCAGGTCGAGTGGGGTGATCGCTTTGACACGCCCGGCCAGACCGTAGCTGCCGTTCGCTCCGCAGAACCTACGCTTTCCAAATCCACCGCCGAGAATATCGAGCGGGCTATGCAGTTCTATTACGGCATCGTGCAGCAGGGCGGATGGCCCATCGTTCCCGATGGCGAAGCCATGCGCATCGGCATGCGTTCGAACGCCGTCAGTATTCTGCGTCGCCGCCTGTCCATGTCCGGTGATCTAACTCAGGATGTTGGCGTCAGTGACGTTTTTGACTCCTACGTCGACGCTGCCGTGCGCCGTTTCCAGTCCCGCCACGGCTTTGATCCCGATGGTATCGTCGGCAAGGATACGCTTGCTGCGATGAACGTTCCGGCCGAGATCCGCCTCAGACAGCTCGAAACGAACCTCGTTCGTGTCCGCTCCATGTCAGGCTACCTCGGTGATCGCTATGTGATGGTGAACATTCCTGCCGCCGAGATCGAAACCGTCGAGAATGGCTTCGTTCACTCCCGCCACACCGGCGTTGTAGGCAAGATCGATCGACAGACCCCGGTGCTGAGTTCCAAGATCCACGAGATCAACTTCAATCCTTACTGGCATGTGCCCCAGAGCATCATCCTCAAGGATTTGATCCCGAAAATGCAGAAGGATCCGAACTATCTGCGGGACAACAAGATCCATATTCGCGATTTGCGCAACAACACCGAACTTGATGCCTCTCAGGTTGACTGGACGACCGAGGAAGCGCTCAACTATCAGTTCCGTCAGGAACCGGGCGCCACGAACTCCATGGGGTCGATCAAGATCAACTTCCACAACAAGCACGCGGTCTATCTGCATGACACACCGTCCAAGACCTTGTTTGGCAACAGCTATCGCTTCCATTCCTCGGGGTGTGTTCGCGTTCAGAACGTACGCGAGTTTGTGACCTGGATTCTGGAAGACACGCCGGGTTGGGATCGCCTGTCCATCGATGAGGTCATCCGTTCCGGTGAGCGCGAGGACGTCAAGGTTCGTGGCAACGTGCCGATCTACATGACCTACATTACCGCGTGGGCCACCTCCGGCGGCATGATCCATTTCCGCGAAGACATCTACAATCGCGATGGTCTGAACGCCATGACCCCGGTGGTTGCCCAGAACGAACAGAACCAGCAATAGCCCGGAGCTTTGCCGATGGCGTCACCCAAGGCCGGTGAAATCTATATCGAGTTCTTCGTCATCGGACCGCAGATGAAGGCGGTGGCTGTCGATGCGGCCACCGGCGTTGAAGTGACGGTTTTCGGGCCGAAAACCGTGTCACGTCTTGAGCTTCAAAACTTGGCCGTGCGCAAGCTCAAACGGCGCCTTGAGCAGCTCGGCCACTAGGCCCAATCCTGCTCACTCTCCCCAATGTTAAAGAGAATTCATTTCGTAATGGCTCAAAGCCTGCAAAAGCGGCTTGGGTTTGCGAAACGAGTATGCTAATGCGGAACCATGTCGCCGCTTATGGATCACATATTCAGTACATTGTGATGCTGAAATGTGATCATAGCGATGACGTTCACTCAGATATCGATGGCAGACAGAGGGCAGGCATTCGTGGTAGCAAGAGGCCTTCGGATCAATGTCTTTTGCATCGCCCGATGACGCACCGTCGTCGAAGGAGCAACTGGCTTCTTCATCAGGTGGCGCGTTCCAAGTCAGCCAGCCAAGCGAAGGGGTAGGTTCCATGTCAGCAGCCGAAACCAAATCGGGAGCCATTTTCCCGGAATTTTTCACACGCGATCTCGCCAGTGCAGACCCGGCCATTGCCAAGGCCATCGAGAATGAACTCGGTCGTCAGAAGCACGAAATCGAGCTGATCGCTTCGGAAAACATCGTCTCCAAAGCCGTCCTGCAGGCGCAGGGCTCTGTCATGACCAACAAATATGCCGAGGGCTATTCGGGCCGTCGCTATTATGGTGGTTGTCAGCATGTTGATGTTGCCGAAGATCTGGCGATTGAACGCGTCACCAAACTGTTCGGCTGTGAATTTGCCAACGTCCAGCCCAACTCCGGGTCTCAGGCCAACCAGGCTGCCTTCATGGCGCTGATCAAGCCGGGCGACACCATCCTCGGCATGAGCCTTGACGCCGGTGGTCACCTGACCCATGGTGCCCGCCCTAACCAGTCCGGCAAATGGTTCAACTCCATCCAGTATGGCGTGCGCAAGCAGGACGGTCGCATTGACTTTGACCAGATCGAAGAACTGGCCAAGGAACATTCGCCCAAGCTGATCATCGCCGGTGGCTCTGCCTACAGCCGCGAATTCGATTTCAAACGCTTCCGCAACATCGCAGATTCCGTTGGGGCTTACCTGATGGTCGACATGGCCCATTTCGCTGGCCTCGTTGCCGCTGGCCTGCATGAGAGCCCGTTCCCTTATGCTCACATCGCGACCTCGACCACGCACAAGACTCTTCGTGGCCCGCGCGGTGGTCTGATCCTGACCAACGATGCCGACATCGCCAAAAAGGTCAATTCGGCTGTCTTCCCGGGCATTCAGGGCGGCCCCCTGATGCACGTCATCGCCGCCAAGGCTGTTGCTTTTGGTGAAGCTCTGACCCCGGAATTCAAGATCTATGCTCAGGCGGTCAAGGACAATGCTGTGGCACTCGCCGATACGCTCTATGCCGGTGGCGTTGAGCTGTCTTCAGGCGGCACCGACAACCATCTGCTGCTTGTCGACCTGCGCCCCAAAGGCCTGACCGGTAAGGCAGTGGAAGCCGCTCTTGGCCGTGCCTACATCACCTGCAACAAGAACGGCGTTCCCTTCGATCCCGAAAAACCCGCCATCACCTCCGGTATCCGCCTCGGCACTCCGGCAGGCACCTCGCGCGGCTTTGGTGTTGAGGAGTTCAAGGAGATCGGCAAATTGATCATCGAAGTCCTTGACGGCCTCGTCGCAAATGGGGAAGAAGGCAATGGAGCCGTGGAATCAGCAGTCAAGGAAAAGGTCATCGCGCTGACTGACCGCTTCCCGATCTACACGGATCTCTGATAGCGTTTCCTATGCTGGCAGCCGGTGCATTCGCGCTGGATGCCAGCGGACAGACAAAGAGGTCGAGCCATGAGATGTCCCTATTGCGGTTGTGATGACACCCAGGTCAAGGATTCTCGGCCCACTGAAGACAATACCGCCATCCGTCGCCGCCGGGTCTGTACCGGCTGTGGCGGTCGCTTCACCACATTCGAGCGCGTCCAACTGCGCGAACTGTCGGTGATCAAGCGCACAGGCCGTCGCGTGCCCTTTGACCGGGACAAGCTGATGCGCTCCGTTCAGGTTTCCCTGCGCAAACGTCCCGTCGACATCGAGAAGGTCGAACGCATGGTCTCCGGCATCGTCCGCCAGCTGGAAAGCACCGGCGATGCAGAGGTGCAGGCCGAGCATATCGGCACGCTGGTGATGGAGGGACTTAAAGGTCTCGACGAAATCGCCTATATTCGCTTTGCTTCAGTGTACAAGAATTTCCGCGAAGCCAAGGATTTCTCGGATATGCTGAATGAAATGTCGACCGATCAGGACGAAGAAGGCGAGCAGGACGACGAGAAGTAACCTCGTGCATCCTGTGCGCTCCCTGTGCCCTCGCGTCGGTAGGCGTGGTGCGAAAAGGTGACTATGCAGCAATTCTCGCAAGCTCTTTCAGATCGACAAGTGATGGAACTGGCATTGCGGCTCGGAGAACGCTCTTCGGGTATGACTGCTGACAACCCCGCCGTTGGCTGTGTCATCGTTCGCCATCACGAAAATCATACCGAAATCGTCGGACGAGGCTGGACGCAAATAGGTGGACGTCCCCATGCCGAACGTGTCGCATTGGCAGAAGCGGGCGAGGCGGCACGCGGCGCGACGGCCTATGTCACGCTTGAGCCGTGCGCCCATCACGGCAGATCATCCCCATGCTCCGAGGCCATGATCGAGGCGGGAATTGCCCGCGTCGTCTGCGCCCATGCCGACCCGGATCCCCGCGTTTCTGGCCGCGGCTTTGCCATGCTGGAGGCGGCTGGTATCAAGGTCGAGATCGGGCTCCTTGAGGCTTCTGCGCATCGTCAGCTTGCCGGGTTCCTCTCGCGCATCGTGCGTGGGCGGCCATGGCTCGAAGCCAAGATGGCTCTCTCGCCAGACGGCATGATCGGCAAGAAGGGCATGGGCAACTATCCCATCACGGGGTCGCAAGCCAAGCGCCGAACCTATGCGCTGCGGGCAAGGGCCGACGCGATTCTGGTCGGGGTCGAGACCGTTCTGGCCGACGATCCAAGCCTCACCGTCCGCCTTCCGGGGCTCGAAGATCGCTCCCCCAAACGCATCGTGATTGATAGCAGGGGCCGGACGCCTCTCGATTGCGAACTGGTTCGCACCGCTTGTGACATCCCGACGATCATCCTGACCACCGGTGCGATGCCGGCGGATACCGCGCTTCAGCTCGAGGATCTCGGATGCGAGGTTCATCTCGTTGCGGAAGACCCATCCGGGCGCGTCGACGTTACTGCTGCCCTTGACGAGCTCAGCGGGATGGGGATCAACCGTCTCTTCGCCGAAACCGGCGCGACGCTCGCCGATGCGATGCTCTCGCACGGGCTCATTGACGAGTTTCATCTTTATTGCGGCGCCAAATCGGTCGGCGAGGGTGGGATGCCCGCATTGGGGCCCGATCCACTTGAAACGTTGGCCGAGGCAGGTTTTGAATTCGATGAGGCAAGACAGGCCGGTGACGATTGCTTGCAGACTTTTCTGCGACCCGCTAGTCTGGCCGCGCTATATGAAAAAAGGAAGTAAGGGCTTATGTTTACAGGTATTGTGACCGATGTCGGCGAAGTCGTCATGCGCGAGGATATTCCCGCAGGTCAGCGTGTCCGCATCGCGACCCATTTTGATCCCAAGACCATCGCAGTCGGGGCTTCTATTGCCTGCAGCGGTGTTTGTCATACGGTGATCGAAGCCGGGGCGCTCGAGGATGGGCGCAACTTCTTTGTCGTCGAATCCGCCAAGGAAACTCTCGATCTGACGACGGCTGCCGAATGGAGCGTTGGCCGCAAGCTCAATCTAGAACGCTCCCTGCAGATGGGCGACGAATTGGGCGGACATCTCGTCCTTGGTCATGTGGATGGCATGGCAGACATTGTCGAGCGTGTTGATCATCCCGACAGCGTCTTCTTCAAGCTCCGTGCGCCCAACCAGCTCGCCCGTTTCATCCCGCAGAAAGGATCCGTGGCGCTCGATGGATGCTCGCTGACGGTCAACGATGTCGAGGGCGATGATTTCACGATTTTCCTTATCCCTCACACGATCACGCACACCACCTTTGGTGACAAACAGGTGGGCGACAAGATCAATCTGGAAGTGGACATGATGGCGCGCTATGTCGCACGCCTCAGCGAATACAAACCGGGTTAAACAGGTTCTGGCGTCTACAGGTCACCATTTGCCGGGTGCACTGCCAAATAGGACTGGACAAACGGGGCGGGACATGGTTTGACACGCCCTCACGGCATCTTGCCGGCTACGACAATGGGATTACGTCAATGAGCGACAAAGCCTCACACATTCTGATCATCGAAGCCCGTTTCTATGATGATCTGGCAGATGAACTGGTTCGCGGCGCAATTTCCGCGTTGGAAGAAGCCGGAGCGACCTATGAGCGGGTTGCCGTTCCGGGTGTGCTGGAAATTCCTGCAGCCCTGTCGATGGCGTTGGCCTCTGTCGAGGACGGCATCAATGACTATGATGGTTATGTCACGCTCGGCGTTGTGATCCGTGGCGAGACCACCCATTACGACATCGTCTCGAACGAATCCGCCCGCGCGATCATGGATCTCTCGGTCGAGGGTTGCATCGCGGTCGGCAATGGCATCCAGACCGTGGAAAATGGTGATCAGGCCTGGGCCCGTGCCCGGGTGGACGACAAGAACAAAGGTGGAGCCGCAGCCCGCGCCGCTTTGGCGATGGTGGAACTCCGCGACAAATTCGGTATTCAAGAATGAGCGAGCAGGACAAACCGGTACGCACCGCAAATCAGCGCGGATCGGCCCGTCTGGGCGCCGTCCAGGCCCTCTATCAGATGGACATCGGCGGAACACCTCTCACCGAGGTGCTTCAGGAGTTTGAACTCTACCGCCTTGGCAAGGAGGTGGATGAGGAACTCTATCTCCCTGCCGATTTTGACTATTTCAAGGACCTTGTTTCCGGTGTCGTGCGTGAACAGCGGACGCTGGATCCGATGATCCACAATGCGCTGGAAAAGGGCTGGCCCCTTGCTCGTATCGACTCGACGATGCGTGCGCTGCTCCGCTGTGGCCTCTATGAACTTCAGAGCCGCAAGGATGTTCCGGCGGCGGTGATCCTGACCGAATATGTCGACGTGGCAAAGGCCTTCTTTGAGGGTGATGAGCCACGCATGGTGAACGGCGTCCTCGACGCTCTGGCCCGTAGCCTGCGGCCCGATGAGGTCAAGAAACGCCCGTCTGCCCCGAAAATGGCTGACTGACAGCCAACGTTGAAGGCACGCATTACAGCAGATTTGAAGGACTGTGAGGGAGATGGCAGACAAGACCGGACGCCCCAGCGAAAGCACCCTCATAGAGCAGTATTTTGCCCCTCTCAGTGACCCCGATTCCTCATTCGGGCTCACCGACGATGCGGCCTTCCTGTCCATCCCTGATGACCGGCAACTCGTTGTCACCAAGGACATGCTGGTAGCAGACATTCATTTCTTCCGAGACGATCAGGCCTCGCATATCGCCAAGAAGGCCTTGCGGGTCAATCTCTCCGATCTCGCCGCCAAGGCTGCAACGCCGCTTGGCTATATGCTGGGGCTCGGACTGCCGTCGGACTGGCAGGAAAGCTGGCTCGCGGATTTCTGCGCTGGCTTGAAGGCGGATCAGGAAGAATTCGGCTTTCCGCTCATTGGCGGGGACACTGTCAAGAATCCCGAACGCCTAACCCTGTCGGTGACGGCCTTTGGCACGGTCGCCAAAGGCAGGATGATCGTGCGCCCGCGTGCCCGCGTCGGGGACGATGTCTATGTCACTGGTACGATTGGTGACAGCGCATTGGGACTGCTGATCCAGAAGGGCGGTTTGCCCGAAGGCATCAGCAAGGCCGATCTGGACTGGCTGAAGGATCGCTTCCTGCTGCCGCAACCCCGCATCACTTGCGCACCCTTGCTGCTTGAGGTGGCCAACGCGGCCATGGATATCTCGGATGGTCTCGTCGGCGATGCCGCCAAGATGGCCAGAGCCGCCAATGTCTGCGTCGAAATCACCGAAACCGCCATCCCGCTGTCCCTGGCAGCCCGCAATGTGCTGGCAAAGGATCAAAACCTTTTCGAGCGCGTGCTGTTTGGTGGCGATGATTACGAATTGCTCTTCACCGCCGATCCCGGTCAACGTCCGGCAATCGCCCACGAGGCGGAAAGCCTTGGTGTCCCTGTTACCCGCATCGGGCGGATCATCGAAGGGGCAGGGGTCACCTGCATCAATGCAGACGGCGGGATCACGCCGCTTGCAAAGAAAGCCTCGTTCGAGCATTTCTGACCCCTAGAGGTCTCGCCAGCATCAATCTCATGGATGGAAGACAAAAAAGCCCTCGCAGATTGCTGCGAAGGCCCTAAATGTCGCTTCTATTTATCTCTTATGTGCCGCCAAGCTGAGGTCCGACGTTGCTCATGACGCGGTTGAGGAAGTTGACCTCTTCACCGCCTGTCGGTGTGACCTGGTTGGTGAAGTCGAACAGTTTGCCGTCCTTCAGACCATATTTGACAGTTCTGGAAACCCTCTGCTCTTCATCGAAATAGACGGCGACAACTGTCTGATCGACTGGTTTGGGGTTCATGAAGGCAACCGGCTGCTTGCGCTTCTGGGAAATATAATAGAAGACCTCGTTGCCGAAGTTGGCCGTCGTAGAAGGGGAGCCGAGCGTCAGGATAACCTGTTCGCGGCTTGAGCCTTCCGCAATCTGATCGAGGGTATATTCAGAGGGTACAAAACCGTGCACCGAGGTGGTTTCGGTCATGCAGCCCGCCAACAGCAAGCCGCCGCAACAAACGGCAAAGGCAACGGACCGCATCGAAAAAGCTGAGCGAGTGCTTGATCTGGTGCCATTTTCCATGGTCTTGAAGCTCGAACTGCGCATTTGAGCCTGGTACTCCTGATGATTACTGTTCCAGTCAGGTCACTGTCTGCGATCAGCAATCGCAAGGAGCAGTGGACCAGTGTTGGACATGATCGGTATCCTTTTTGCCCCCCGAATGCAATCTTTGTTGCCCACAGGAGGAATGAATTCTGGCAAATCCTATCCCATATCGGTTAGGAATGTGTGCAATTCGCCCACCATGACCGGCCGCTGAGACTGGCCGCCAGTCATCAGCCATACGGGTCAGGCAGCAAAGACCACAGGTTCGAACGGACAAGCAGATGATCTTCAAACTATTCCGCAAGGAAACCGATCGGGAAAAAAGTGCAGCGAAACTCTATGACGCAATCGTGGCACGGGCGAGGCAGCCGGTCTTCTATTTGGACTATGGCGTCGAAGACACGACCAACGGCCGTTTCGAGATGATCGTGCTGCATGCCTACATGCTGATGCACCGCTTGCGCAATGAGGATCGGGAGGCCAAGGCTCTGGCTCAGGCGGTGTTTGATCGCTTCTTCCGGGACATGGACGATTCCCTGCGCGAACGCGGCATTGGGGATCTGTCGGTGCCCAAGAAGATCAAGAAAATGGCCCAACATTTCTATGGCAGGGTCGAGGCCTATGACGACGCGCGCGAGGTGAGCGAGGACAAGCTCGCCGAAGCCCTGTCGCGTAACATTTTTGCCGATGATCCCGAAACCAGAGTTGAAGCGCGGGATCTGGCAACCTATGTGCTTGCCTGTGCAGCCCGCCTCGATGAGCAGCAGCCTCAGGATTTCCTGACCGGCAGCATCGAATTCGCGGACATTCCTGCTCGCAGCAAATGAGCATTTTCGCGATGCTCAATGCATAACCTTACGGAAAACTGCCCAAAAGCTGTGCTCATCCATTGCTAATGATGTGTTATTTGTAGCAGAAGAGGGAAGCGATAGGGCTATCGCGAACAAGCATCAAGGAAGAGACATCCCCATGGCAAGGAAAGAGACGATGGAAGACAATCCCATCATTGATCCCGTCCTGTCACTCCCGGTTACGATTGCACGGCTGAAAAGTCTGGGCGAGACGGTCAAGGCGTCTGCCGATGCCGCCACTTGCGAGAAGCTGCGCGAGCGTCTGGGTGTTCTGGCCGTTCATTCCTATTCCGTCGATGCCAAGGTCTTTCCCTGGAAGAAGACCGGCGCCCGCATTGAAGGCCGTGTTATGGGGGAGGTCGAGCAGGCCTGTGTGGTCACGCTCCAGCCGGTGCCAGAAACCATCGATGAACCGCTGGTCCTGACCCTGCTGCCCGAAGGCTCTCCCTTTGCCCTGAGGGCCAACAATACCGAAACCGGCGGGGAAATGGTCGTCGACCCAGAAGGTGAGGATCCGCCGGAAACCTTCTCCGGCGACGAGGTTGATATCGGGGTCTATGCGGAAGAGTTCTTCGCCATGGCCCTTGATGACTATCCGCGCCTTCCCGGTGTCGAATTCGACGGCCATATGGAAGATGATCCCGCCAAATCGGATGAGAACAAGCCTTTTGCCGCCTTGGCAGGGCTGAAAGACAAGTTGTCAAAAGACGATCAAAACTAGGGCCTTTGGGCAGGCCCCCCAAGAAGGCGGTTGTTTCTTGACGGGAAATGGATATTGTCCATCAAGTCTGACGCGCCAGTGTACGACTTTTGGGCAATTGGCCTGCAATTGACCAGTTTCAACGCTCCCAGCCCTCCGCGCCGGTAGGAAGAGCCAAAGCACAGAGAAGTGAGAATGCCCGATAAGATCAAGATAGCGCTAGATGTGATGGGTGGCGACCACGGTCCGTCCATCGTGTTGGAAGGGGCCGACATTGCGCTCGTCCGGCATCCAGACATTCGCTATGTGCTTTATGGCGACAGGGAGATGGTCGAGCCCATGCTCGAGGATTATCCCCGCGTCAAGCAGGCCAGCACCTTCCATCATTGCGAAATCGTCATTCAGATGGACGAGCGCCCCAGTCAGGCTCTGCGCCGCGGGCGTGGCAAGTCCAGCATGTGGCAATCGATCGAGGCGACCAAAACGGGCGACGCCGATGTCTGCGTCTCCGCGGGCAACACCGGTGCGCTGATGGCGATGTCGAAATTCTGCCTGCGCACCATGGCTGATATCGAACGTCCGGCCATCGCCGCGATCTGGCCCACCTTGCGCGGTGAAAGCGTCGTGCTTGATGTCGGTGCCAACATTGGTGCCGATGCCCAGCAGTTGATCGACTTTGCCATGATGGGCGGCGCGATGGCGCGGGCCCTGTTCGGCATCGAACGTCCGACCGTGGGCCTGCTCAACATCGGCGAGGAAGACATCAAGGGTCTTGACGAGGTCAAGGAAGCCGGGCGCATGCTGCGCGACTTCGACTTGCCGCAATTGCATTACAAAGGCTTCGTTGAAGGCGATGATCTGGGAACCGGGGCCGTCGATGTGGTGGTCACTGAAGGTTTCTCGGGCAACATCGCTTTGAAGACTGCGGAGGGCACGGCCAAGCAGCTCGGCGAATATCTGCGCTCGGCAATGTCCCGCACGTTGATGTCCCGAATCGGCTATCTCTTTGCAAAATCTGCCTTTGATCGGCTGAGGGAGAAGATGGACCCGCGCAAAGTCAACGGCGGTGTCTTTCTTGGCCTCAACGGCATCGTGATCAAGAGCCATGGCGGCACCGACGGCGAAGGCTTTGCCGGTGCAATCGGACTCGCCTACGACATGGTCAAGAACGGCCTTACTGAAAAAATTGAACAGGATCTGTCTGTTTATCATAAAAACCGCTTCGCGGTTGACGAGGAGAACGCATAAGTGAGCGTGTTACGGTCCGTCATAGTAGGATCCGGGTCCTACCTGCCTGAAAACCTTGTAACCAACGACGAATTGGCAAAGACAGTCGACACGTCGGATGAATGGATTCGTCAGAGGACGGGTATCGAACAGCGCCATTTTGCGGCTGAAGGGGAATTTACGTCGGATCTGGGCTACAAGGCTGCCCTGTCCGCACTGGAAAATGCCGGCATGGATGCTCAGGAAATCGACCTGATCATTTGCGCTACCGCGACGCCTGACAACACGTTCCCGGCAACCTCTGTTGCCATCCAGAACATGCTCGGGATCAATCACGGCGCAGCCTTCGACATGCAGGCCGTTTGCTCCGGTTTCGTCTTCGCCCTGTCCACGGCCGATCTCTATATCCAGTGCGGCAAGGCAAAGGCCGTTCTGGTGATCGGTGCCGAGACCTTCTCGCGCATTCTCGATTTCGATGACCGCACCACCTGCGTCCTGTTTGGCGATGGGGCAGGGGCCGTCATCCTGAAGGCCGAAGAAGGCACCGGCGACGTCTCCGATCGCGGCATTCTGACCAGCCACATTCGGTCCGACGGGCGCCACAAGGACAAGCTGTTTGTTGACGGCGGTCCATCCACGACAAAGACGACCGGCTATCTGCGCATGGAAGGCAAGGAAGTCTTCAAACATGCGGTTGGCATGATCACCGATGTGATCATCGACGCCTTCAAGGCCACCGGCATCACGGCGGACGATCTCGACTGGTTCGTGCCTCATCAGGCCAACAAGCGCATCATTGATGCGAGCGCCAAGAAACTCGGGATCCCGTCCGAGAAGGTGGTCATCACGGTCAACCGGCACGGCAACACCTCTGCAGCCTCGATTCCTCTTGCCCTCAATGAGGCCGCAAGAGACGGGCGGATCCAGAAAGGTGATCTGGTCATGCTCGAGGCCATGGGTGGCGGCTTTACATGGGGATCCGTCCTTCTACGTTGGTGACTTTTAGCCTTCGATAATCATAATCGTTCAAAACTTCGGCTTCGATCTGTCGTTTGCCTTAAAATTGGTGCAACTTGCGACAGATTGATACCTGTTCCGGCCAATATTTCCGCATCCCGGCAGTTGACGGATTCAGATTCCAGCAATACCCTTCTCGGACCAGATGAGTCATTGAGAAATCACGCTTAATAATAAGAGGATTGTGACATGGGGGGCAAAACGGTAACGCGCGCAGATTTGTGCGAAGCTGTCTACCAAAAAGTCGGGCTTTCGCGCACTGAATCCGCGGAACTTGTCGAGATGGTCTTGGAAGAAGTGAGTAACTGTCTCGTCGAAGGACAACAGGTCAAACTCTCCTCTTTCGGCACTTTCTTTGTTCGTGACAAGAACGAACGGGTCGGGCGCAACCCCAAGACAGGTGAGGAAGTTCCCATTTCCCCTCGCCGGGTGATGGTGTTCAAGCCTTCCAATGTCTTGAAAAAGAAAATCAACGACTCTCTTTCTCCAGAATAGAACCGACATACGCGGGTGTGCGGGTTCCATTCGGAAAACCCAACAGGTTTAGAGTCAGAGCAAAGGTGTGAAGCTTCCTTGGCCAGGTTTGGATGAAACTTGGCCTCAATGGACTCATCCGAAATTCTTCTGGCGGCGGAAACAAGCGAACGCGAGTTAGGTGGATATCTTGCGCAAGAGTCCTGATGCATTCCGAACGATAAGTGAAGTCGCGGAAGACCTCGATCTGCCCCAGCACGTGCTCCGTTTCTGGGAGACACGATTTGCGCAAATCAAGCCGATGAAGCGCGGGGGAGGTCGCCGTTACTACCGCCCCGATGATGTCGAGCTTCTCCGTGGCATCCGACACCTGCTCTACGACGAAGGCTACACGATCAAGGGTGTGCAGCGGATTCTCAAGGAGCAGGGCGTACGGCATGTAATCGATTCCGTGTTGGGAGAAGGCGATCCTTCGCTCGATGGCGGGGAGGGACACAGCCCGGGCGCGGAAATTTCATACTCTGCCACGGCTCACGCCGCCGAACCCAATCAGCTTGAACTACAGCGCCCGCCACTTGTCACGCCCTCAGCACCATATCAGACCCCACAGCACGCTATGCCGCAAGTGCAGCAGGCGCCCTTCGCTCCTCCCACTTCGCATCAACCGCCCGTTCACGAGCATCCGCAATCGGCGCAGCAAATGCTGACCCAGGCCGCTCGCCGGGTGGAGACGGGCCAGACGGCAACGGCTTTTGCCTATCCGGTTGAACAAGCGCCGGTCGCTCCGCCCCACATTCAGCCCGAAGCGCGTGTGGCGCAGCCCGTGCCAGCGCCACAGGCTCAGCCTCAGCATATTCGGCCTCATGAGCAACCTGCTCCGGTTGTTGTCCCTCATCAGCCACATCAGCAGCCGCCTCATCTGACAAGGCCTGTGCCCCACCCGGCTCCTCAGTTGCCCCCCCAGCAGCAGGCACCTCAACATCCAGCTCCGAGCCAATCCGCACCACCGCAACAGACTGCGATGCCGCACGAAGCCGAGATGCCGATGCAAGGCCCGGCAGGCCCGAAGGATCTCAGCGATGGGGATCCGAAGTTCCTGCGAGGGGAAGATGCCTCCTTTACGATCGAAGATGGTCGTGCGCGCATGCTCGAAGAAGAGCAGCGTTCGGGATTATTCTCTCGTTTTCGAGGAAGGTCGGACAGCACCCAGGCTGGTCATCGTGATGGGCCGAAGATGGCAAAGGATGATGTCAGACGCCTGCAGTCGACCCTGTTCGAACTGCTCGAGTGCAAACGCATCCTCGATCAGGCGCGTAACGACTGAGCCGAATTTTCAAACAATTTGCCGAGTAAATAGGTAGTTTAACGCAGGGCTTCCATAAGCTCTTGCGAGGCCGCAGCGATCGACTTGGTCGCAAGGGCGCTTGCCTTGAAGGCATGTTCCGTCTCGATCAATTCCACAAGACGACTTGGATCGAGACTGGGGGACGCACTGGCAGGAGCAATCGGCTCTTCGGGCAAGACTTCGCGTTCTGCCTTGACGGCAGGCTGTTGCCCACGATCAGGCACAGGATTGGCGATACCGATGGCGATATCTTGCAGCCTGTCAGCGGCGTTGATCATACCCGCGGTCGATATGGATAAAGCAGAAATCATGCGCGGCATTTTAAACGCCGGCTTTTAACAAAGCTCTATGGGAATGCCTAAAATTTTATCGATTGGCTCACTTGGCAAAAGTCGCAGAAATCCCGCCTCAATCGACGAGTTCAAAAGAAAATGGCCCCACCATCCAACAGGGCCATTTTCCAACGTCTTCGGTCAGAAACCATGACGTTCTGGTGTTTGTTTGGCGGACCGGTTTCGACGGACTGCACACCTAGAGCTAGTTGCCCCAGCTGACAGTCGGGAATCACGGCCCTTGCGAACGTTGAGGAAAGCATAGGAAGAGTCTGTTGCATGTTCATGACATGCGCAGCATCTCGCAGCCCTGCGGCATAGCCCGGTAGAATTTTGCGGAAATGGTGCGCAAAGACACAGAAAACCGACTGCCGGTCAGGCGTCAATTGCGTTTGAAAATTTTCAGATGGGATGCTGTAGGGGAAGATAATGGTCGGAGCGATAGGATTCGAACCTACGACCCCTTCACCCCCAGCGAAGTGCGCTACCAGACTGCGCTACGCTCCGACACGAGGCTTTATAGTCGCAATGTCATCGGCTTGCAACAATCTGATTGGACGAATTTTCCTTTTCCTCAAACTTTCTGGAAATGTTGATAATCGCGGGGCAAAAGAAAAGGCTCGCCGGGTGGCGAGCCTTGTGTAAATTTCATCGAAATCCCTGATTAATAAGCATTTTCCTGAGCGATCAGCTTGAAGGGCGTTGCGAACAGAATGTAGAGATCAAGGGCCAGAGACCAGTTCTCGATATAGTAGATATCGTGCTGGACGCGCTCTTTCAGTTTCTCGTCGTCATCGACTTCACCACGCCAGCCATGGATCTGCGCCCAGCCGGTGATGCCGGGTTTGACCTTGTGGCGGGCCATGTAGCCGTCGGCAACTTCTTCGAACAGACGGTTGTTGGTCTGCTGATGAACCACATGCGGGCGTGGGCCGACAAGAGACAGGGTTCCGGACAGAACGTTGAACAACTGCGGCAGCTCGTCGATGGACGTGCGGCGGATGAAGCGCCCGACCTTGGTGACACGATCATCATTCTTGGTCACGGACTTCTTGGCCGTCTGGTCGCTCTGGTTATGATAGAGCGAGCGGAATTTCCAGACCACGACTTCCTCATTGTTGAATCCGAGGCGCTTCTGTTTGAAAATGATCGGGCCTTCGCTGTCTCGCTTGATCGCGATTGCAGTCACGATCAGCACGGGTGACAACACAATGAGGGCGAAGGTGGCAAAAAACAGATCAAACAGACGTTTGCCGAGCGAGCCCCAGTTGGCAATCGGCTTGGCAAAAACCGGTACCGTCGGCAGCTTACCCACATAGCTGTAGGTGCGGCGGCGGAATTGCATCTTGTTCATGTGGGCGCTGAGATGAATGTCGAGCGGCAACACCCACAATTTGTGCAGCATCTGAAGGACGCGATTCTCGGCGGTGACCGGGATCGTGACGATCAGCATGTCAATTTTGCAAAGCCGCGAGAATTCAACGAGGTCATCAACGGTGCCGAGTTTCGGATAGCCGGCGACAATCGCCGGTGAGCGGTCGTCATCACGGTCATCGAAAATGCCACAGATACGGATGTCGTTGCCGTCCTGTCCCTCAAGGGTCTGGATGATGTCGGCTGCCGGTTTGCCGCCACCAACGATGACAGCGCGGCGTTCGAGCCGTCCGTCCGATTTCCAGCGGCGAATGAGCGTGCTTTCAATCGCACGAACAGCGCTGGCAACCCCGAGGCCGAGGAAGAACCAAAGACCGAGCCAACTGCGGTTTTCTTCAAGTGGCGTGCCCGACAGATAGTTGATCAACAGGAACAAAACCGTGACGAGCGTCCATGCGCCCAGAACCTTGCCCACTTGCGGAGCAATGGCGTGGAGATCGTGAACCGCGTAGCCGTCGGCTGACAGCAGGAACAGTACAAAGACGGCAGAACCAATCATCGACAGCAACAGCGGGATCTCGTGCCCGAACATGACGCCACCACTGGCAAGATGCGCAGCGATCCAGCCAAGCAGGGTGAAGAGAGTGAAATCTGCCAGTTGAACGATGCCCCGCACCATGGAAGGCGCGTAGGTAGTCGAGGAAAACTCGGACGCAACTTCTCGGGCAAGTTCGGAGATTTGCTTGTTCGGCTTCGGACTATCATCAAACGCAGCAGCGCGCACTGCACTTGATGAGTAAACCGTATTGGGATCCAGAGCCTGCATTCTTTTGACACCATCGTGTTTGAATTTTTTCTGGTGTCATAATTAACAGTGAAATTCTGAAGAAGATTTAATCGATTGTTTTTTATGCAACAGCGCGGCGTCTTTTGGACCTTAGCGTTAAAAAAGCCCAAATGAACACATACGGAACGGGAGCCAGACGCCTCTGCCAAAGGGGCGCCGGTTGCTGCCGATCAGAAGAAGCGCTCTTTCACATAGATCGTATCACCCGGTCGAACCGGGGAGGTCAGAGGCACGCGGCCTGTCAGGATCTTGCCGTTCAGCTGCCGGGTGATATCGACATAGCGTTGCTGGGCGCGTGGCGTGAAGCCTCCGGCAATGGCAATGGCTGTCTGTACGGTCATGCCGGTCACAAAGGCATACTGGCCCGCGGTGTTGACCTCACCCATGACGAAGAACGGGCGATATTGCGAGATCTCGACCGAGACGTCTGCGTTGCGGATGTAGCCATTGTCGAGACGCGCGGCGATGTCCTTTGCCAACTCGCTTGTCTGCTTGCCTCTGGCTGCGACGTTGCCGATAAGCGGCACATTGATATAGCCGGACTGATCGACCGTGTGCTCATTGTTCAAATCCGTCTGGTTGAACACCAGAACACGCACCTTGTCGCCGGGAATCAAGCACATAGGGCCCGACCAGAGATTTGTGAAAAAGCATCACCTGCGGGACGATAGCCAGTGCAGCCAGCAAGGCCCAGCGCAAGGATCAACAGAAGAAAGACGCGTAAAAGCATGGAATCGACTCGGATTGAAACACTGCTTCTAGCTAACGGCATTGTGGTTAATGGCTCGTAAAATTTTACACAGAAGGGGCGTTGTTAACCTTTGTGAGTCTTGCAAAATGCACGGTTTCTGGCCTTTTGAGGCCTCTGCATTAGGGTTTGTTAATAACTTGGTTACCATAATCTGCGAGCAATTGTTCAAATGAACTGTCGAGCTGCACGCTGATGTCGATTTCGAACTTCACAACACCCGGAACCGGCCCGCTCGGACGGTGCACAAAACGAGGATGCGGGGATGCGGATGTCTCTGCCACGTTTCTCGTTGCACAATTGGCAGCGACGCATGACATTGACGCTCGGTACTGCCGTGCTCGCAGGCTTGGCCGTATATGGTTGTTTTCAAGCAACCGGCCACGCTCTATGAAGCAACCGCTCGGGTTCTGCTGCTCAGCCAACAGGAACAATATCTCATCCGCGAGACCGCTGTTGTCGCCGATGCCACGTCTCCGGTGGATGATGGCGAAGCACTTCTGGAGCTTTTGCCCCAGGCGCATCGACCGCACTCGACATTGCCGACGAATTCAATCTCGCGTCCGATTCCTATTTTGCCCGCCGGTCCTGGCTCGACAGGTCGCTGGCGTTTCTCGGGGCAGATCTGCTTGTCAGCAAATCCTCCGCTCAGGTGGCGGACAATGTCGGCGAAGCCTTCAGCATTACCCATGATGCCAAGAAGCATACGGTCAAGCTGGCCTTTCAGGCCCCGAGACCAGACCTTGCCGCAAGGGTCGCCAACCGGCTCGCCGATCTCTATCTCGACAAACTGAAAAGTGATCAGCAGCGCGATCTGCAAAAGGCGATCGACAAACTCGGTACAGACATCGACCAGCTCAGTACTCATCGGATCAGGTTTGCGCGAACGGATCCGCGATATTCAGGTCAGAATGAACCGGACCAGTCTTTCCGCGTCCGAGCCGGTGATGAGCGACAGCGATCAGCTTGCAACCCTGATTGCACAGGAGAGGGCGCAGGCTGGAATGCTCAACCGGATGCTGTCACGCCAGCGCGAGGCGCAGACCAGACTGGAACTGGACCTCTTGCCGCCGAATGCGCGCCTTCTGTCCAAGGCAGTCGCACCCGGAAGCAGTCTGAGTGATCCCGCAGCCTTCTATGGTCTGCTGGTCGCTTTTCTTTTCATCGCCTTCAATGCCGCAAGATGGCTTCGCCTGATGCGTTGGGAAGAGCCGATGGAGGCAAAGGCAGCAGCCCCGCGAAAGCTCAAGCGCGTGGCCATTCCGAAAGTTGTTCGTAAACAGCTCTCTCAGGCCCAAGCCTCACAAGCCCAGATCCCTCAGGCACAAGTCTCGCAGGCAGGGGCACCGCAGACTGCGACCGTTGCTCCGCCCAAAAAGAGCGCGGCACCGAGGCCGAACAATCGTCTGGCCCTGCATCGGCTAGCTCTGAATGGTGTCGGCGGGCACATTTCCGAGATCGCGCGCCTTGCCTCGCGGCACACATCAAAAAGGGTCGTTCTGATTTCGGAGGAAAAAGACTGGGGCGGACTTGGCTCCGACACGGTTCTGGGCTTCTCGCGGGCCGGGCTCCGTGTGGTTCATGTCTGTCTCGACGAGACCAAGACCTTCAATGGCTATCAGAGCGCCAAGCTTCGGGTTGGTCTTGCTGACTTGATCGATGATCTGGCCAAGGGTGGCGATCTGATTCATTGCGATGACGAAACGGGTGTCTGTTCCGTCTCCGTTGGCTATCGGTCCCTGAAGTCATCAGATTTCACCACCGAGAAAATGAGCAACTTCATGCAGGCGCTCGAAACGGTGTTCGACCTCGTGCTTGTCGACCTCGGGCCCTTCTATAGCGATGAGAAAGTGCTCAGAAGCTTCGGTCGTGGCAGAAGCACGGTCGCCTGCATTCATGCGCCTCTTTCCGATATGAATCTGGTGCCGCAAATCAACGAGGTGATGATGAACTTCGGCTATTGCGACAGTATGATCCTGCCGCTGGGCCCCCGGTTCCTCAAGCAGCGCCTTGCCGAGATCAGGCAGAATTCATCTCGCATCGCCGCCGAGTAGGGCTTATTTCTCCATCCAACGAATGATCAGTCCCGCGGGAATTACCCACAGGGCACCTGTCACGATGAAGAACAGGATCTGCACCCATGGCTTCGCAGTCGCCACGACTGCCGCACCGATCGTCATGCCGATGGCGGCATAGAAGACAATCAGCGTGACAAGAGCCAGCATGCCGAAGAATTTGCGTGTGCGTTTGTTCATCCGTTTGACGAGCCTTCGTTCCTGAAAACCTCAGCCACTGCCCAATGGCCGTTCCGCGAGTGATAGACCAGATGGCGCGGGCTGAAAAGCGCCAATGGTGTCAAATATGAGTGGTTTGTCTGCAATCTTGGACTGAAGTTGGGGTGAGGGGCTGTTGGCATCTTTCACTTTTGCACAAAATCCCATGGGCAAAGGGCAATCGCTTCGCGTATAACTCAATCAGACACACTGACACCTTTCGGGAATCGCTCGCCAAGAAGCGATGAGATCTAGGGAGACGCCAGCCCATGGACGAACACATTTCAGCGGCCGAACGCGCCAGCCGATATGTCGACACCACGCCCGGCAAGGTTGGTAAGTCCCGCAAAGCCGTCCGGGCATGGCTCTATTTCGTCGCTTTTCTCGTGCTCATCATGTTTGTTGTGGGCGGTGCCACGCGCCTCACCGATTCCGGCCTCTCGATCACGGAATGGAAACCGATTCACGGCGCAATCCCGCCGATGAGCGCCGCCGAATGGACCGAGGAATTCGAGAAATATCAGCAATATCCGGAGTATGAACGCGTCAACAAGGGCATGAGCCTCGACGAGTTCAAGTTCATCTTCTGGTGGGAGTGGGGACATCGCCAGCTTGGCCGCTTCATCGGTGTGGCGTTCTTCCTGCCCATGCTCTTCTTCTGGATGACGGGGAGGTTGTCCGATGGCATCAAGCCCGGATTGCTCACGCTGCTTGGCATGGGAGCGCTTCAGGGTGCTGTTGGCTGGTGGATGGTCGCCTCCGGGCTCGTCGACCGGGTGGATGTTAGCCAATATCGCCTCGCGACCCATCTCACTTTCGCTGCTGCCATCTTCGTCGTGCTGATCTGGGTCGCCCGTGGCTATCGAAGGGCGGACAAGATGCCCGAATGCGTCAGCGCTGACCGCCATCTTCTGCCCGGCGGGATCCTCTTGTTCTTCCTTCTATTGCAGATTTTCCTCGGTGGACTGGTCGCGGGCACCCACGCCGGGCTGACCTACAACACATGGCCGCTGATGGATGGACAGATCATCCCTGACGGTCTGTTCGTGTTCGATGCACCATGGCTTGCCGCCTTTGAGGATCATCTGACCATCCAGTTCAATCACCGGCTACTCGCCTATGTCATTGCACTATGGACTTTACTGGTCTGGGTTCGCACTTGGCGCGATCCCTATGCCGCCCAGATGACCATTTCGGCGACGGTCGTCGGCGTGCTTGTGACCCTGCAGATCATCCTCGGAATCACGACCCTGTTGCTGGTCGTCCCGCTCCATATGGCCATGACCCATCAGGCGCTCGCCGTCATTCTACTTGGTGCCACGACGATTATGGTGCGCGACCTCTACGACAACGCCCTGCGCTTCTGATCTTGCTTTAAGATAGAAGGTATGAGCACCTGCGCTCAGAGATCCCGCCAGCGGGAGAGCCTGTGCCGCGTGGCCGTGACGTGGTAGTAAAGCGCCAATAAAAACCCGAACAGAAGCCCTGCGGCAACAGCCCCGGTCAGGGCTATGTCAAGCGGCACCTCTGCCGTACTCCAGGCGATCATCCACATCAGAATGCCCCAGAGAATGCCGAAAGGTATACTCGTCAGGATGAAGTTCCTGAAAAAATGATCATAGTGCGGCGGCGGCAATTGGAAGCCGAGCCTCCTCAGCACCCGATGAAAGGGAGGACAATAATTGCCCTCAAGGATCGGCGTCTGCGCCAATTCCTCCAAAGCTCGGACGTATTTTTCCTCGTAAGACATATCCCATTGTTACACCACTCCGAGGTGCGAACCTACCGGTCCATATGACCGACGCAAAAGCACCTAACAAAAAGGCCGGGATCAACCCGGCCTCCTGATGTTTCTGACTGATACGATCGTCGATCAAACCATTGCCTGTTCCAGATCGGCAATGATGTCTTTCACATCTTCGATGCCAATCGACAGACGGATCGTTTCGGGCGATGCCCCTGCGGCGGTTTTCTGCTCGTCGGTCAGCTGGCTGTGGGTGGTCGATGCCGGATGGATCGCCAGCGAGCGGGTGTCGCCGATGTTGGCAACATGGCTCAGAAGCTTGAGGCTGGTGATGAATTTCACGCCTGCTTCATAGCCGCCCTTGAGGCCGAAGGTGAAGACCGAACCTGCACCCTTTGGCATGTATTTCTGCTGCAAGGCGTTATGTTCGCTGGACTCAAGACCTGCGTAGGAAACCCAGCTGACCTTGTCGTTGCCCTCAAGCCATTTGGCAACGGTCATTGCGTTTGAACAATGGCGCTCCATGCGAAGACCAAGGGTCTCGCAACCGGTGAGGATCTGGAAGGCGGTTGAACGGCGACAGAGCCGGACCGAGATCGCGCAGGCCAAGCACACGGCAGACGATGGCAAAGGCAATGCCGCCGAAGGTCTCGTGCATTTTCACGCCGTTATATTCCGGGCGCGGCTGGCTTAGCATTGGGAACTTGTCGGAGGCCGACCAGTCGAATTTGCCACCATCAACGATCATACCGCCCATCGAGTTGCCATGGCCGCCGATGAACTTGGTCATGGAATGAAGGACAATGTCCGCACCATAGGAGATCGGCTTGCACAGATAGGGCGTTGCCATGGTGTTGTCGACAATCAGCGGAATGCCCGCATCATGCGCGACTTTCGCGAATCCTTCGATATCGCAGATGAAGCCGCCGGGGTTGGCGTTGCTCTCGATATAGATGGCCTTGGTGTTCTCGTCGATCAACGAGCGGGCCGCTTCCGGGTTGCTCGCGTCAGTCCATTTCACATGCCAGTCAAAGCTCTTGAAGGTGTGGTTGAACTGGTTGATCGAGCCGCCATAAAGCTTGTCGGCGGCGATAAAGTTGGCGCCCGGGCTCATCAGGGAATGGAAGGTGACCATCTGCGCTGCATGACCGGAGGCCACGGCCAGAGCCGCGGTGCCGCCCTCAAGCGCTGCAATGCGTTCTTCCAGAACAGCCTGTGTCGGGTTCATGATGCGGGTGTAGATGTTGCCGAATTCTCTGAGGCCGAACAGCGCTGCCGCGTGATCGGTATCACGGAACTGATAGGACGTGGTCTGATAGATCGGCGTGGCGCGAGCGCCCGTGGTCGGGTCAGGCTGTGCGCCAGCGTGGATGGCCAAAGTGTCAAAGCCTCGAGTTGATTCTTCGCTCATGATTCCCCCTGATTTCTTGGGTGCCGGTCGACATCATGGTCAACGGCTGATTGTGTTTGATCGGATATGGAATGGACTTTAGCTCAGAGCGCGTTGGTTCGCTAATTCAATTGCGAAAATACAATTTCAAATTTAGCCGCGAACGCGCAAAGACATGCTAATTTCAAACTATTGAAGGTAGTGGTGTGAAATGAAATGGCGCTATGTAGTCAGGTCATCTCGACTTGTCGCATTTCGAAGGCTGCACCACGCGGCAAGACCCGCATGAAGCCATCGAGATGCCCGCCTCCGACGATCAGCGCTTCATCGGCAGCTCGGGCGAGGGCCGTTTTGCGTGTTTCGATGGCCTGTTGCTTGTCGAAGTCGAAGACAACGCCGATTTCCGGATACATCGGTTGCAGGGCCCAGAGGTGAACGACGTCACCCCAGAGCAGCAGATGCTGCTCGTTGCCTTTCACCTCAAAGCCGGAATGGCCGCGGGTGTGACCGGGCAGGGGCACAAGAACAATGTCTTTCAGCACCTCACCAGTAAGAACGGGTTTGATCCTGTCTCCACAAATCTCTTTGAAAAGCGCAACGAGCTTGAACGCACCGCGCCCCTGTTCCGGGGCGAGGGGAACATTGGCCTCATCGCCATAGAAGGTCCAGTCTGCCTCGGGGACGATGATCTCTGCTTGAGGAAAATAGGTCTTGTCCTGCTCGATCAGTCCCAGCGCATGATCGCCATGCAGATGGGTGATCAGGATATGGGATATCTCGCTTGGCTCGATGCCGAGATCCGCCAACTGCGTTCGCATATGCCCATAGTCAGTACCCCAACTGCTTCCCGCTCCACAATCGACAAGGATTTTGTCACCGTTCCTCTGCAACAAGAAGCAATTGACCGGAACGCGAATGGCGCTCTCTGCATAATGCTCTAGCGCATCTGCTTTGGCGGACACACCCTTGGGATGGGTCAGGATATAGAGACTCTCGGTAAAGAAGCCATCGTGGAGTAGCGTGACGGAATAGTCACCGATTGTGATTGATTGGGCTGTCATCTGCTCAGGACTAGAGGCGGGAATCAGGATGGTATGACTCGAGGATACTCGATTTTCGGGCAACGATTCATCACAACCTTCAGTCCCGCAGCCTCAGCACGGGCAGCGGCTTCGTCGTTGGCGACGCCAAGCTGCATCCAGACGACTTTTGCCCCTGCTGCGATGGCCTCATCGGTGACGCCGCCAGCCGCTTCGGAATTGCGGAAGATGTCGACCATGTCGATCGGCTCGTCGATATCGGCAAGGGACGCGGCAACCGGGCGGCCGAGGATCTCTCCTCCGGCCAGTCCGGGATTGACGGGAATGACGACATAGCCCTTGGACAGCAGATATTCCATCACCTGATAGCTGGGCCGGGCCGGCTTTTCGCTGGCTCCAACCAATGCGATGGTCCTGACATCGTCAAGGATCGTCCGAATATAGGCGTCTGAATAGTGGGTGTGATCCACGTGCTTGTTCCCCGTCCTTTTTCCCGTCCCCGATCTGTTTGTATCAGGAGCGGCTTTACTTCTCGCTTGGCCAGACCGGCTCGCGCTTCTCAAGATAGGCGCTGATGCCTTCGCGCGCATCGGCGTGCAGAAGATTCTCGGTCATGACGTGCGTTGCCAGATCATAGGCCTCGTTGAGGGTCATGTCAGCCTGACGATAGAAGGTTTCCTTGCCGAACTTGATGGCGTCGGAAGACTTCTTGGCAATCTCCAGAGCATATTTGTCGACCACCGCCTGAAGATATTCCAGCGGCACGACCCGGTTGACGAGGCCATAGGCCTTGGCGGTGTGCGCATCGATGGGCTCGCCGGTGATCAGCATTTCCATCGCCTGCTTGGGCGGGATGAGGCGGGTGAGGGCGACCATGGCCGTGGTGCCGAACACGCCGATATCAACGCCGGGGGTGCGGAAGGTGGCCTCATTGACGGCGATGACGAGATCGCAGGTCGCAACCAGCTGACAGCCCGCAGCATAGGCTGGCCCTTGAACTTCGGCGATCACCATTTTCGGGATGTTGATGATGGTCTGCATGACCGCGACACTCGTCCGCGTGATCAGGCCGAAGAAATGCTTGCCTCCGTCCGAATCTGCACGATGCGCGGTGAAGTCCTTGAGATTGTATCCACCACAGAAAACCGGGCCTCTTGCTGCCAGAACGATGACACGGGTGCAGTCGTCCTGACCGGCGCGCTCGAGCTCAAGAATCAGCGCTGCCATCATTTCCTCGGTCAGCAGGTTCCGGCCTTCCGGACGGTTCATGATCAACCGGCGAACCGGGCCATTCTGCTGCACAAGGACGATTGGATCCTCAACGGGGGTGATGGCCGACATCTCTGGTCTCCTCAATTCAAGTTCATGCGTGCACGGAGCGGGATTGGGTCTCCCCTCGGGTGCATGTCGGTTGAAGCCACAAAATCGAGTGCGAGCGGCCATGCAAAAGGCGGCATTTCACACAGGACCGGACATTGATCACGGGGGCGGTGGAGAGTCAACCTGTCCTCTTGCATAGCAGCCTTACGAATGGCACCCTTGGGACGGAGGGAGGATGGCTCGATCTGTATGATTACGAACCACGAAACAGTGCGTCAGTCACTGTTCTGGCTCAGGGATGAGGAAACCGGGCAAGACTGGCTGGACCGGCTGCCCGAGACAGTGTCTCGCGCGCTTTTCCAATGGGGACTGGAAGTCGCCGGAGCGCCCTATGGCGGCGGGTCCGTCTCTCTGGTTTTGCCTGTCGTGCGTCGCGGAGGCGGGCCCCTGATGGTGCTGAAGATTCAGTGGCCACACCGGGAATGCCGCGACGAAGCTGCAGCCCTGCGCATCTGGGGCGGCAACGGCGCCATATATCTTCTCGATCATGATCCCATCCACCACGCCCTGCTTCTCGAAGCCTGCCGTCCGGGCACGTTTCTGGCCGGAGGTGAGCGGGATCCGATGGCGGTCTATATAGACATTCTACCGCGCCTGTGGGTGACGACAGACGAGCCCGTTCGATGCCTGAAGGACGAAGCCCGCATGTGGATGAAACACCTAAGGCATGTCCGCAACAAGCGCCCCGCCGACCGGAAACAGAAGATCGATTGCGCCCTTGCGTGGGGCAAGCGGTTGGTCGAGACTCAGGGCGAGCAGGTGTTGTTGCATCAGGATCTGCACGGCCACAACATCCTTGCGGCTGAGAGAATGCCCTGGCTCGCGATTGATCCCAAGCCCCTGATTGGAGAGCGGGAGTTCGCGCTGGCCTCGATTGTCAGGAGCTTCGAATTCGGCCATAGCAAGGAAGCTGCGCTATCTCGGCTCAACCGGCTCAGCGACTCTCTCGGGCTGGACCGGCAAAGGGCCTTGGGTTGGACAATCCTGCAAACCGTCGCCTGGTGCCAGAACAGCCCCCATGAAGAAATGCATTGCCAGACCGTGACATGGCTGATGGAGGAGGGCGGCTGCCTTCAGACCTGAGCCGGGACAGTCCAAATTCTGACCAGCCTTGCCCAAAGCTTCGAAAAATGCCAACAAGGGAGACGGGAAGTTCGATTTTGTGTGGTAATTAATTACCGCAAAAATAGAGTGTTGATTTCATTGAGTTTTATAGAATGAAATCCCTTGACAAAGTTTTCTTCATCCATATAAAGAGCGCCAGACATTGCGGCGACCAGCTAATCGGTCGCCGTTTCGCGTTGTCATACCGACACTGAAAACGGAAGAGCAATGAAAACTTTTTCTGCAAACCCTTCTAACATCGAGAAGAAATGGATTCTCATCGATGCAGAAGGTCTGGTGCTTGGTCGCCTTGCCTCGCTCATCGCGATGCGCCTGCGCGGCAAGCATAAAGCCACCTTCACTCCGCATATGGATTGCGGCGACAATGTTATCGTCATCAATGCTGACAAGGTGAAACTAACCGGTCGCAAGTACGAAAACAAAAAATATTACTGGCACACCGGTCATCCGGGCGGCATCAAGGAGCGCACTGCGCGCCAGATCATCGAGGGCAAATTCCCCGAGCGCGTGATCCAGAAAGCTGTTCAGCGCATGATGCCGGGCGGTCCTCTGACCCGCACCCAGCTGTCCAACCTGCGTGTCTACGCTGGTGACAAGCATCCGCATGAAGCCCAGACCCCTGAGACTCTGGACGTCAAATCCTTGAACACCAAGAACGCGAGGGCCTAATCATGAGCGATACAGTCCAGTCTCTTGAAGAACTCGGCTCCGCAGTTGGCGTTGAAGCTGAATCCGCCCCGGTCCACGTTCAGAAGCTTGATGCTCATGGCCGTGCCTATGCCACCGGTAAACGTAAAGATGCGGTTGCCCGCGTCTGGATCAAACCCGGCTCCGGCAAAATCATCGTCAACAAAAAAGAGATGTCCGTATACTTCGGTCGTCCGGTTCTGCAGATGGTTGTTCAGCAGCCGATCGTTGCTGCTGACCGCGCTGGCCAGTTCGACATCGTCTGCACCGTAACCGGTGGTGGTCTTTCCGGTCAGGCTGGCGCCATTCGCCACGGCCTGTCCAAAGCTCTGACCTACTATGAGCCGGAACTGCGCCCTGTCCTGAAAAAAGGCGGCTTCCTGACCCGTGACTCTCGCGTTGTTGAACGTAAGAAATACGGCCGTGCAAAAGCTCGTCGTTCGTTCCAGTTCTCCAAACGTTAATCTGGAACGGCTTTTTCAAGCCATGCAATTCAAGGGCTCGCAAGATCTTGCGGGCCCTTTTCTTTTTGGTGGTCTCGCGCAGAGGAGTTCTGATGATGGAAAAGGGAACGCTGGTTTTCTTTTGCGGCAAGATGGGGGCTGGCAAGTCGACCCGGGCGAAGGCAATCGCGGCTCAGATGGATGCTATCCTGATCGAGGAAGACGATTGGCTCGCGGCGCTTTTCCCGGATCAGATCCGCTCAGTCCCCGACTATGTGAGGTTGTCCGGGCTATTGAAGCCACAGATCAAAAAGCTGGCAAAGAACCTGCTGACACGAGGGCAGGATGTGGTTCTGGATTTTCCCGCCAACACAGTTGAGCAACGGGCCTGGCTGAAGGGCATCAGTGATGAGGTCGGAGCAGGGCACCTGCTTCATTTTCTCGATGTCCAGGACGACGTGTGTCTGGCGCAGATCCGGGAGCGGGTCAGCCAACAGCCCAAGAGAGCAAAGACCGATACCGAAGAGATGTTCTTCCAGATGGCACGATATTTCGAGCCGCCTCTGGCAGAGGAAGGCCTGACAATTGTTACGGACTGACCAGAGCAAGTGACGCCAAGAGAAAAGGGGCAGTCGCAGGGCCGCCCCTTTTGTTTTATCGCATTGAACTCAGTCTTATCAGTTCGAGATGGTTTCGCCCCGGCGATAGGAAATGCCATAGAAGATGGCAAACAACACCGGCACCACGACAAGGGTCAGGACCGTTGCGGCGGTGAGACCGAACATGATGGTGACCGCCAGCGGCGCAAAGAAGATGTCGAACAGCAGCGGCAACAGGCCAAGAACGGTCGTGACCGCAGCCATCGTCACCGGCCTCAGGCGAGACACGGCGGCGCGTGTGATGGCGTCGTGCATGTTCAGATCTTCTTCCTCATTCAGTCGCTTGATTTCCTCGATCAACACAATGCCGTTCTTCAGCAACATGCCCGAAAGAGACAAGAAGCCGAGAAGGGCGGTGAAGCTGAAGGGCTGATTGAACAGCAGTAGGCCGGCCGTTACGCCGATGATGGCGAGCGGAACCGTCAACCAGACCACAAGCGTCTGCTTGAAGGAGTTGAACAGCATCACCGTGATCGCAAACATCACCAGAACCCCGAGCGGCACGAAGGTGAAGACCGCCTTGTTGGCTTTCGCCTGCGATTCATGCTCGCCACCCCAAGACAGGGAATAACCGGGCGGCAGCTCGAGCGCCTCGACTTTTGGTTGGAGCCGCTCGAACAGGGCGAAGCTGTTGGTCGGCGAATTCGGGTCTGGGTCGGCCCACACCTTGATCGTCCGCTTGCGATCGCGCCGCATGACCAACGGATCTTCCCATTCCAGATCGATGTTGTAGACAACCTGATCGATGCTGACATAGCGACTGAGAACCGGGCTGTAGACCTGAATATTGCCCAGATCCTCAACGCTTGATCTCTCGGTGAGCGGTGGCCTCAGAATGATCGGCAGGATAGAGGAGCCATCGCGGACCTTGGCGATTTCCAGTCCCTTCACATTCATCAGGATCGCATCGTCAATGTCCGCCTTGGAAATTCCCAGCCTACGGGCTTCGGCTTCGGCGAATTGTGGCCGCAGAACTTTGGTTCGTTCCCGCCAGTCTTGACGCACGTTGATCGTATCGGGATCATCGCGGAAGATCTGCATCACGTCGCGTGCAATTCGGCGCAACTCGACCGGATCGGGGCCGGAGATGCGCGCCTCGATTTTTGCGGCATTGGCCGGACCGATCTGGAAGCGATCAGACTTGACGAAGGCTTGCGGTGCCATTTCCTTCAGAGTCTTGTCTACCCAGGAGCGAACCTCGGGCAGATCGTCATACTGGTTCACCTCGATGATGAACTGGCCATAGTTCGCGTAGCTCCGTTCCGAGTTGTAGGTCAGCATGAAACGTTCCGCCCCTTGACCAACGGTCGTCGTGATCTGCTTGATCTTTTCGTTCTTCTGCAGCACAGACTCAAGAGTGGTCATGTCCTTGATCGTCTCGCGGATATCCGAGCCTTGTGGCAGCCAGTAATCGACTGTGAAGGAGGGCAGGTTCGAAGGCGGAAAGAACGCCTGACTGACAAATCCAAAGCCGTAGATGGCTCCCCCCATGCCCCCCAGCAAGACCAGAACAGTCAACCAGCGGAACCGAAGGGCCAAAAGAAGACCCCATTTGTAAAGCTGATAGAAGACGCCCTTGTAGGGGTCAGTGTCCTCGTCTTCCTCACTCTCCTTGTCTTTCACCTTGGCTTCGGAGAACATGATGGAGGCAAGAAACGGGGTGAGTGTGATTGCCAGAACCCACGAAATCATCAGGGAAATCAGCAGGATCCAAAACAGGGAGCCAGTAAATTCACCCGTCGCATCCGGCGACAGACCAATCGGGGCGAAGGCCACCACGGCGATGACCGTCGCTCCAAACAAAGGCCAGACGGTCTGCGAGACAATCCGGTGTGCCGCCTGAACGCGCGTAAGGCCCTGCTTCAACCCGATAAGAATACCGTCCGTGATCACGATGGCATTGTCGACGAGCATCCCGAGCGCGATGATGAGCGCACCGAGCGAGACGCGATGGAGATCAATCGCAGCGACTTTCATGACGATGAAAGTACCGCAAATGGTCAACAGAAGGATCAGACTCATCAGAATGCCGGATCGCAACCCCATCGTGACGAGTAGCACGACAATCACGATACCGACTGCTTCAGCCAGCGAGATCAGGAAATTGTTGATCGACTGCTCAACCAGGGTTGGCTGATCATAGATTGTTGACAGCGATATACCGACGGGACGCGAATAATCGAGTTCTGCGAGGCGATCCTTGATCCGCTGACCCACTTCAACCACGTTGACGCCTGACGAGAAGGAGATCCCGAGGGAAAGCGCCTGTTTGCCGTTGAAGCGATAGACGTGCGTCGGCGGCTGCTTGTAGTCGATCTTGACGTCGGCAACATCCGACAGATAGATCAACTGATCACCTGTCTGTCCGAGCAGGACGTCGCGGATCTTGCTTTCGTTGTCGTAATTGCCCGTCGAGCTAATGCGGATATACTCGCTGCCTACCTTGATGTTACCGGCATTGGAAACGAGGTTCTGGTTCTGCAAAAGGGTCTGCAGGCTGGTAACAGACAGATTGTAGGTGCTGAGCTTTGCGCGGCTGACCTCAAGAATGATCTGTTTTTGCAAATCGCCGCCAACGGAAACCTTGCCGACTCCATCAACGAGCACGAGCTCGCGACGCAGGAAGTCAGCATAGTCGTTCAGCTCCTGATGGCTGTAGCCGTCACCGGTAACGGCCATGAAGATGCCGTAGACATCACCAAAATCGTCATTGATGACCGGCGTGCCTGAACCAATTGGAAGGTCATCCTGCATGTCCCTGATCTTGCGGCGCATTTCGTCCCAGATCTGCGCCAGATCATGTTCACGATAGATAGGCTTCATTTCCACCGTCACCTGACTGAGGCTGGCGGAAGAAACCGACGTGATGTTGTCTACATAGGGGAGCTGTTGCAGGGCCGTTTCGATGGGAAGCGTGATTTCTTCCTCAACCTCGAGCGCCGAGGCGCCGGGGTAGGCGGTCACAATCACAGCCTGCTTGATGGTGAATTCTGGGTCTTCGAGGCGCCCCAGACCGAGAAACGCGAGGACTCCCCCGAACAGCAGGATGAACGTCATCATCCAGCTGACGGTTTTCTTCTCGATGGCGTAATCTGTCAAGTTCATGAGATTTAACCCTTACAGGCCGCCTTCCTTCTTGTAGGGTCGCACCTTCATGCCTTCGGTGACATGGGCAACGCCGACTGCCACGACCCGATCGCCATCTTCAAGGCCGGATTTGAGCCGGATGGCACCTTCCTCGATGCCGAACACTTCGACCTCGGTCTTGTGCGTCAAGCCCTCGCCATCGACCTTCCAGACCCACTTCTTGCCGCCTTCATCAAAGACCGACTCGAGCGGAACGAGCAGGCCTTCAATGCCGCTCTCGCTCATCGCGTTGGCCATATCGACGCTGACGCTGACGCTCATCCCCGGTAGCACTGTGATATCGGTCGGACGTGGCATCGTGACGGTCACCTCGAATGACCGGGTGACCGTGTCGGGCAGGGCTTCATGTTCCTTATAGGTGGCGGTGAAGACCCTGTTGGGCAGGGCATCAAAGCGCACATTGACCTGAGGCTTCACTTTCAGCTTGAGCGGATTGAAGATCAGGAAGATTTTCTCGGGTACGTTGAAGACCACATCGATATTGTCGCGATCCTGAAAGGTCACGATCGATGTGCCCGCCGCAACATATTGAAACCGCTCCACATTGGTCTTGGCGATGATGCCGTCATAGGGGGCATGAAGGGTCGTGTACTCGACATTCTCCTCAGCCGTCTTCAGAGCCGCAGCTGCGGAGTCAAACGTCGATTGGGCCGAATCGAGTGACGCCTTGGCTACATGATCTTTCTTGAACAGAGCCTCGGAACGTTCGAGCTGGGTCCTAGCAAGATCAAAGCTCGCCTGTCGCTCTGCCAGCGCATTCTGATAGGTCGCATCATCCAGCCGGGCGATAACTTCTCCCTTCTTCAGAAACTGCCCCGAGCGGACCGGAAGTTCATCGATCTGGCCCGCCACGCGAAAAGCGAGAACGGAGTTGCGCGATGCCTTGGTCACACCGGGAAAGGTCTTGTGAACGCTGAACGTCACTTTCTGAGCCGTGGCAATCTTAGCCGGGCGAGCAAAAGGATCTTCCTGTTGCACCTCTTGGGCTCCAACGGGAAAGAGACTTTCATTGCATCCGGCCAAAAGGCTGACGGAGGCGATAAGCAGAAGGATTGTTTTAATCATGGTTTGCAACCACAGACTTTGAAATGAGGGGGCATTGACTGCCCGAATTGACAATCTGGACTTTTAAATACATTCATGTATGTATAATTGTCCAGTCCATTGTCAAAAACAGTCGCACTTTTTCAATCAAATAATGTTAAAGGGCAGGGTAAACAAAATATGTCGGTGGAGTTATGGCGCGAAAAACCAAGGAACAGGCCGAGCAGACCTATCACACGCTGCTGGATGCAGCCTCTGAGCTCTTCTACAATCAGGGCTACACGCGGACGACGCTCAATGAAATCGCTGCTCATGCGGGGATGACCCGGGGGGCCTTTTATTGGCACTTTTCGAGCAAGTCCGACATCGTGCAGGCAATCTGGGAAAACCATGCCTTTCCGGTGTTCAACCCGGTACGCCTTGGCCTCAACAATCTGCCTGCCGACAATCCCGCAGCAGAATTCAGGGTCGGGATAGGCCGGCTGTTGGAGCTGATAGCGAGCGACCAGAAGCTGGCACGAGCCTTGTTCATTCTCATGCACAACATGGAGACCTCGGAAAAGGAAGAGACCCTGGTGGAGTTTCTAAGAGAAAGGCATAGCTCAATCCTTGTCACCCTGCAGGAAAGCTTCGGTGCGATCGAAGCCGCTGGCCAGCTGCGTCCCGGCGTCACGCCCAAGCATTCAGCGCTCAGCTTCTTCTGTCTGTTGCTCGGTGTGATCCACCAGTCGCTTTTGCCATTTCGATGTCTCGAAATTGGCACCGATGGTCATGTCATCATCAATGATTTTCTCGACGGGATTCTGAAACCGAATTAAGCGCTTTGGTGCGCGATATTGCAGTGCTTCCATGAAATGCACAGCAGTAGGGTCGGGGGACAAGGGTGGCACGTGAAGTGTGTTCTTTTCCTCATGAAACTGTAAGATCTGTCGTTTGGCTGGACAGCTCAGCAGCGATGTCTCAAGTGTCAGAATTATCATCCGAATTGTCTTCAGGCCCGGAGCCTGCAATCCCCTGCTGGCTGGGGTAGGCTCATGTGGAAATGTCAAACTCATGACAAAATAGACATTGATTCACCCCTCCTTGATCTTTAAACACGACTGCGGAGAGGTGGCCGAGTGGTCGAAGGCGCGCCCCTGCTAAGGGCGTAGGCGGGTAACTGTCTCGAGGGTTCGAATCCCTTCCTCTCCGCCAGCCAATTTCTTTGGTGAATGATCTCAATAACTTATTGATATCTCAGGCTTCTAGCTTCCCGTTGTTCCAGCAGACTGTTACAGTGGAGCTATGGAAAAGATGTCTGGCCACCCCCGTTTATACCGTCGAAACGCTACCTATTATCACCGCGCCGCGATTCCGGTTGACATCAAAGATACCTACCCGAAAACCGAAGAAACCTTCTCGCTGAACACCAAGGATTATAAGGAAGCCTTGAAGTTGGTTCGCGTTGCTGCCGTCGATGTGGACAAGAAGTTCGACGATCACCGTCAAAGACAGGCTTTGCGGTCCGCTCCTTTCAAGGATGTTTTGACCGATGAGCAGATCAAGCT
>NZ_OY759862.1:300000-458426 GCF_963662805.1 uncultured Cohaesibacter sp. | reverse complement strand
CTCGGCGATGACCGGGTTCGATGGCCACAGGGGCTATGTCTATTATCTCTCGGTGTCGCCCGACCATCAAGGCATGGGTCTGGGACGTTCGATGATGAAGGCGGCAGAAGACTGGCTGTTGGCGCAGGGCGGCTGGAAAATGCAGCTCATGGTGCGCACGGGTAATGAGAAGGTGCTCTCCTTCTATGACGCGCTCGGCTACAATGTCAGCCAGACACAAGTTCTCGAGCGGTGGATCGACCCTTCCAAACGCGGCGATGCGTGAGCCTGCTTTTTAGGTGATTTGAACGCGGTCAGGACTTGGGGCCAAAGAGGATCAGGATCAGCCAGATCGGCATGATCACGACCATGCCCAGCAATGTATTCGGCACGGCCCAGATGACAATCCAGTTGATGGTCAATTCCACGGCGTCGGTGAGCTGGTCGATATAGATGGACATGCCGGGAAAAATGTCCCGCGTGGTGATGCCGACAACAGCCAACAGGGTGCCTGTCACGAGAGATGCGAACAGGGCCTTGCCCAAACTGGATAGCATGGAAGCAAATCGCACCGATCGTCTCCTCTTTCCATCGTCTTGTTGTTGTCCCGGCGAATTCCCGAACAAGAATTCCAGACCAGTCGTTCGGTTCATCCTAGCCAGAAAGCCGAAAACTTTTTGTTAACGACAAATCTCCCGATGCCTGCTGGACACTCTCACCTGTTGGCGGCTCAATTTCAGATGGCGACAAGAGTTTCTCCAGCGTGCGGCGGGCGGCGTCTCCCACCGACTGTTCGAGACTTGTTTTCTTGTCTTGATCGACTTTCGGTGCGGCGGCAGGCTGAGGCGTGGTTGGTTGCGGCGAGATCTCGACAGGCGCATCGGGACCGGCGACAGGACCGGGCTGCGTGGAGGATGGTGGCACCGCAGGCGCGTCCTTCACCCCCTCATCAGTGGCGGGCTTCAGATCCGAGGCAGACTTGTCGTCAATTTCAGGTTTCTGCGTTTCAGACTGCTGCATGGTTGGCACGCCCGGCACGCGAATTTCCGGCTCCCCTACCCCATTGCCATCCGTCTTCGCCCGGCGTTTCAACACCGGGTTCATCAGGGGCCCACTGAGGCGGAAATTGAACTGCTGAACAGGATCCTCCGTCGACTGGCTTGCCGGATCCGCATTGCGATAAAGGGCAAGCGTGCCGGGGAAGTTGAGCGTCATGTCATTGAAGTCGAGATCGGCGGTGCCCATGATGGCCCGGTTGCCGGATGTCAGACGCAGGCCTTCAACGCCGATGGCATTATCAATCATCCGGCCTCGGATAGAGAGCACGTCGAATTTCGAATTGCGAGAAAGGAGCGCGGTGGCGTCAATGTCATCGTTGAGTTCGAGAGCATCCTGAAAGCCATTGAGATCGAACCGGCTCAATTCCCCATCGGTCAGCACGACCGAAAGGGAGCCCTGAGCGGCGTGAGCAAGTTCCCTGAGATTGCGTCCCTCGCCCTGAAGATCAACCTCGGCCACGGTCGTGCCGGTCATGAAGTCCCGTTGCAGAACCTCTCTTGAGAAGGTCCCGGCAAGAAGTCCGTTTGCCTTGCCTCTGAGATGGGCGCTGACACGCCGGGGATCGGCCTTTGCAGGGCGCATATCAAGACTGGCCTCAATGCGTCCGCCATAAACGAAGGCCTCACCAAGCGAGAAGGACAGTTGCTTGTCCCGCGTGACCAGCGCCACGGCGGTGCGGCCAAAATGCAGGTTGCCCAGCGTCAACTTGCTGGCGGAAAGCCGGATGTCGAGATCGGCCCGTCCCAAATCATCGGGGGTCAGTGGTTGATCAAGAGGGGAGCCCCCCTCTTCCCGCGCGACCAGGTAAGGCGAGAGATCGAGCTCATCACCAGCCAGCGTACCCTGAATGAGGGCGCGGTCGCGTCGGAAATCAAGTTGCACGGCTCCGTCGGCGCGGTTCTTGTCCAGCATCAGGGACATGTTGGAGAAGGCAACCGACTCGCCCGCAAAGTTGGCCCGCGCCGTGAGTGACGCCTCTCCCAGACCATCCCCGGGAATGGGGGTGACGTCGAGCCATGACATGAAGTCGCGCAAGGAAGGTGTCTTGAAGGAGAAATCCCCTTCCAATTGCAGGTTGGCCATCGTTCCGGCCGTGCCATCGCCCTTGACCTCGAACAGCGGTGCCTTGACCTCTACGGACAATGGTGACAACGAGCCACCGAACAGTTCGGTCGGTTTGTCGGATTTGGCGCTGAGGCTGATCGGCTCGTCCCGCCAGTTGAAGCTCCCCTTAACAGTGGCGCGTTCCTCGGTGCTCGGCCACTCGAACGTCAGGGCTATGTCGCTCAGGCTCTCATCCCGGTCGGATGCCTCGTCACGGAAGTGAAGCTTGCCACCGGCAATGCGGAAACTGCCGAGCGTGATATTTTCGGCAAGCGTCAGACGACCGCTATCCGATGCTGGGGCAACGATGGAGCCACCCGTCATATCCCAAGAGCTTTTGCCATCCTTGTTGCGCGCAAATTCAAATATCGGTTTGTCGAGATTGAACCGCCGAACTTCGAAATTGCCGAACAGAAGCGGCAGCCAGTACATCTCGGCCCGGAGAGTGTCCATGGAAACAAGCGGCGGTTCGCCGGGCCCGAGGCTCGACTGGACTTCCACCTGCTTGAGTTTCACGGTCAGATAGGGAAAGACGGTCATCACCGTTTCGCCCCGGACCCTGACCGGCAGGCCGACCCAATCGGAGATCTGTTTGGAAATCTCTTTCTTGGCGACACGGGTGTTGATCAAGTAGGGCGAGGCGGCGGCGAGTCCCACGGCAATAGCCAGAAAGGCCAGTATGGCCCACAGGATTCGAATCCGCGTGGTCGGCTTCATTTTCCGTACCTTTTCCTTCTTGAACTCACTTATGTCCTGATCCTGCGGTTCTTGCCGTGGGCATAGAACCGCCCCCCAATTCCGGATCAGATGGCGCCCGGACCGGCGCTCTTCACGATTGAACTGGCCATTCCTGCATGGCGGATTGCTCCGTCAGCTGTTCTTATCCACTCGCCAGAATGTCGGCGTCATACTAACGGTCTTGGTTACCCGAATACAAAGCAAAAAAGATTGCCTTGTCAGGTTAACAACAAAAACCGGGTGGCGCATGAGAACGATGGTTTGACCCTGTGGATTGGCCGGATCACTTGCGGACCGGGAACCATGAGGCTTTTCTGCCGAATCCTTGCTGCTTGCGCTCGGCAAGTCTGCGTTGGGACGCTCGTTGATAGAGGCGTCCCCGCTCCTGTCGGGCCTGCCGGAAAAGTGACAGGGACGGCACACGGCGAAATTCTCGACGGTCAAAGGCATGATGCTGGATGTCGCAAGCCTTCTCCTGCTCACGCAACATGCGCCGCGCCTGTCTCTCTATAGAACTGCAAGATAGCGTCGGCGGAAGCAGCAGAACCTTGGAAGCATAGCGTCGGGCGCAACTCAGATAGATCTTTCTGTGCCCCTCTTCATGACGCTTCGCAAAGGCCCTGAACCCGCGCCACGCCTGCCGGGTGCTGCTCGAGTGCCGATGGCTGTCAATCGCCTTGGGCAGCGTCATGATAAAGCGGATATCGAGCGAGAGTTCGGATATTCTGCATCCCCTTGCCGTCTTGCTGGTGGCTGTGCGCAATGTGTAGCGGGGTCGGATGTTGGCCATGGCGGGACCATAGTCGCCTCGAAACGGGCGTCGCTTCATGTAGGAAACAAGCTCGCCAGCAGTTTCGCCATGAACGCGATAGTCACGCACTTCGGTACGGTTGGACACCCGGACACGCGCGTCTGCAGGAGGAGAAAAGAGAAAGGCCGCAAAGCACAGCATGCTCGCCTGCTTTGCGGCCCTGACCCATGCTGCATCAGCCCAACCTGATGAGCATTTCTTGCAAGGAACTCCCATCAACCATCCCCATCTCTCGCTCCAGTTTAGATGGGTGCGAATGCAAGGGTAAAGAGTTCCGACCGTTATCAACCTTCACATTATCGTGAAAATTACCTATTAATTTTTCAAATCGACGGTGAGCGTGGCCTCGGTCTTGGCAAGCACCTCGTCGACCTCGACACCGGGAGCAAGCTCGATAAGAGCCAATCCGCCCTCTCGCACTTCCATCACCCCAAGATCGGTGACGATGAGGTCAACAACGCCCTTGCCTGTCAACGGCAGGGTACATTCCTTCAGTACTTTGCTCTCACCCTTCTTGTTGGTGTGGTCCATGACGACGACAATGCGCTTCACGCCGGAGACCAGATCCATGGCTCCGCCCATGCCCTTGACGAGCTTGCCGGGGATCATCCAGTTGGCGAGATCGCCATTCTCGGCCACTTCCATCGCCCCTAGCACCGACAGATCAATGTGCCCGCCCCGGATCATGCCGAAGGATTGGGACGAGGAAAAATAGGAGGTCCGAGGCAGCTCGGTGATGGTCTGCTTGCCCGCATTGATCAGATCGGGATCAACTTCATCCTCGGTGGGGAAGGGTCCCATGCCGAGCATGCCATTCTCGGATTGCAGGGTGATTTCCATATCAGATGGCACATAGTTGGCCACAAGGGTCGGAATACCGATGCCCAGATTGACGTAGAAACCATCTTCGAGTTCGGCGGCGGCCCGTGCAGCCATTTGATCGCGTGTCCATGCCATGTGCATCTCTCCCTTTAGCTGGCTCTGACGGTGCGCTGCTCGATGCGCTTCTCGTGGCTTCCCTCAATGATCCGCTGAACGAAAATCTCGGGGGTGTGAATGGCCATCTTGTCGAGCGAGCCGACCGGAACCATCTGCTCGACTTCGGCAATGGTCACCTTGCCTGCCGTGGCGCATTCGGGATTGAAGTTCATGGCGGTCTTGCGATAGGTGAGATTGCCCTTCTCGTCACCCTTCCATGCCTTGACCAGCGCCAGATCGGTCTTGATGCCGCGCTCGAGGATGTAGGTTTCGCCGTCGAAGTCCTTGTGCTCCTTGCCCTCGGCGATCAATGTGCCGACGCCGGTCTTGGTGTAGAAGCCGGGAATGCCTGCCCCACCGGCCCTCAGGCGCTCTGCCAGCGTGCCTTGCGGATTGAATTCCAGTTCAAGTTCTCCAGACAGATACTGGCGCATGAACTCGGCATTCTCGCCAACATAGGACGAGACCATTTTCTTGATCTGGCGGGTTTGCAGCAGAAGCCCCATACCGAAATCGTCAACACCGCAGTTGTTGGACACCACCGTGATGTCCTTCACACCGGTTTCGCGCAAGGCGATAATCAGATTTTCGGGTATGCCACATAGCCCGAAGCCGCCAACGGCAATCGTCATGCCGTCGAACACGAGCCCCTCCAACGCCTCTGCTGCGCTGGTGTAAACCTTTTTCATTCTGTTCTCCCAAACTAGGACCGCTCGGAGCTTTTCTCGCTCTGTTCCGGTCAACTCCCCAACTTGCGGCACTGATCCGCACTTTCATCGAGCTCGATCCGATCGATGTTGTTCAAACCTCTTGATGCATCAGGCAGACGCGGTATCCAATGGCTCTGAAGCCGAATTTCCGGACACTTCTCCCGCCTAATAACCTCTTGCCTCAAGACAATAATTTGCGTTCTGTGTGCACTGCGAAACTTCGGCCACAGTTGCAAGGGTGAGAGGATTTGACAAGTCTCGAAATGACAGCATGCATCTAAAGGCCGATGCGATTTTGTTCAAATATGCACCTAATCTCTTATTAACGTATAATGTAAAATACGGTATTATTGCGTAGTTTTTACTAAGACGTGTAACCGAGTTGATGTATATTGCTCTGGTCGAATTACGCCAGTGGTTGTCCTGCAGGGTCTGCGGGCGCTTCGCTGGCGTTCCCGTCTCAAGCGGCCAACAATAAGGCCGCGTTTTCCGCCACCTCATGCCCGGATCTTTCCGGGTTTTTTTTCGCCTGTTGTTTGGAAATCCGGAGACGGCTCAGCTGTTTGAGCTGGATTGATGCGACCGGGCCGAGGTGCGGGAGAGCAGGATCACCGGCAGGATGCCGACCGCCACGATGGTCAGGGCGGACAGGGATCCCTTCTCGAAGGCTTCAAGCGAAGCCTGCCCATAGACCAATGTGGCCAGCGTGTCGAAGTTGAAGGGTCGCAGGAGGATCGTCGCTGGTAATTCTTTCATGACATCGACAAATACCAACAAGGCGCCAGAAACCAGAGCCGGGCGGATCATGGGCAAGTCGATCTCAATGAGGGTGCGCAGAGGACTGCGGCCAAGGGTTCTGGCTGCGGCTTCCAGATTGGGCGAGACCCGTTGCAGGCCGGTTTCGCCAGCCCCGTAGGACATGGCCATGAAGCGCACGCAATAGGCATAGAGCATGGCGGCACCGGAGCTGATCAACAACAGACCGGTCGAGATGCCAAAGAGGTCTTTCATGCTTGAGGCGATGAAATTGTCAAGGCTCGCCACGGGGATCAGGATGCCGACAGCGAGCACCGTTCCCGGCACTGCATAACCGATGGAGGCGATGCGGGTGAAGCCAGCGACCAACTGGTTGTTCTGAAGCCGGGCAAAATAGGCGAGCCCAATGCCGATGCTTCCCGTCAGCACCGCCGCAAAGGTCGCCAGAAACAGCGAGTTGCCCATGGCGGAGAAATAGTCATCGCTCAGGTTTTCCGACCAGTTGAGAAAGACCGATCTCAGCAACACCATTGCCGGCAGCACAAAACCTAGAACGATCGGGGCAAGGCAGACAATGAAGGCTCCCGCAGCTCTCCAGCCGGTCAGCTTGAAGCTCGGCAGCAGCTGATAGCGACGGGAGGTGACGGCATAGCGTTGCTGTCGCCGCCCCCGCCGTTCCAGCCACAGAAGCAGCAGCACGACCAGCAGCATGACCGTCGAGATCTGTGCCGCACCAGCCAGACTGGCGCGATTGAGCCATGTGTCATAGACGCTGAAGGTGAGGGTCTTCACGCCAAAGAATTGCACCGCGCCGATGTCATTGAGGCATTCCATCATCGCGAGCGTGATGCCGACCACGATCGCCGGACGGGCGAGCGGCAGAGCAACTGCGGTGAAGAGCCTGATCGGCCCAGCTCCGAGGGTGCGCGAGACATCGAGCGCACAGGCCGACTGTAACAGGAAAGTCGCGCGGCTGGTGAGGTAGACATAGGGGTAGAGCACAAGGCTCATCACCACGATGGCACCACCGAGGGAACGGATCTCGGGGAACCAATAGTCCCGTGCGTTGTGAAAGCCGAACAGCCAACGCAAGGCGCTCTGGGCAGGGCCGGAATAGTCGAGGAGCTCAACCGAGGCATAGGCGACGATATAGGTCGGGATCGACAGCGGGATCAGCAAAGCCCACTGGAAAATGCGCTGACCGGGAAAGCGGCACATGGTGACGAGCCATGCGGTCGAGACGCCAATCAGCCCGGTCATCGTCCCGACCCCAAGCATCAGCCAGCCAGTGGTCATCACCGAGCGGGGCAACACCGTCGAGACCAGATGGGGCCAGACATCTCCGGCATCGCCAAAGGCAATCACAATCAGGGCGATGATCGGCAATGTCACCAGCAGAAGCGTCATCGCAAGCAACAAAAGGCCCGTTAGACTTCGGGCGTTCATGGTGCGAACGATCCTCAATGCGGATGACAGCTTGCTGCCGAGGCCTGAGCCAAGGGGAGGCACGTCGGGGCTGATGCTGCTTTCGGTCACTTGCTACGGGCTTCTCTATTGTTGACTTTGATATCCAACAATAGCGAAAGGAAGCAGGATTATCTGCGGCTGTCAAGAAGAAGAGCGCCCCACCAGACGGGCGGCTTCTCCCCTCGCAGGGATCTCTTTTGTAAAAAAGGACTGAAAAGGGAAGACGAGGCCGAACTGTCGTGATAAAAAAAGTGTCACGGCCGGGACGCCGTGACACTTTCTTCAAGATGGCTCCGGTTGGGGGAGCGAAAGGGACCAGCTTTCGTCCCCACAACCGGTGGCTATGATCAAATCCCCTTTTTGCAACGATCTTGCCGGGACAAGATTTTACCGCTGCGTTTCATTCGAGGAACGATGGCAAAGGGACCAGCTTTGCCTCATTCGCCCGAATGAGGGATTTGCGGGAAGTGCGTCAACAGTGAAAGACGGATGCAAGAGGACCAGAAATGCATTGCCCAGTCTATTGACGCTTATTGGGTGAGACTTCGCTTTCCGTTCTTTCCGAGGACCAGATCGAAAGGGACGGAACGGCCAAGGCCAACTAGGTGCAGAGTCTCAACCAATTCTTTTGTGGTTTATCTCTGCCGTCAGTCAGCTCCGGCGTCGAAATCCACCACATCAACCAGTTCGGATGCCGCCTTTCGCGCATCGGCGATCTCGTTCAGAGAGATGGGATCGGGTTTGAAGTCCCCCCAGCTCTTGACGATCTCAGATGGCTCTACGTCACCCAGCACCGGGTATTCATAGTTGCCTTCCGCATACATTTGCTGTGCTTCTGCGGAAGAGAGGAATTCCATCAGTTTGATGGCATTGTCCTTGTTCGGCGCGTGCTTGGTCAGCAACATGCCGGAAATGTTCACATGTGTCCCGCGACCCTCGGTATTGGGGAACAGGATCCGGACCGATTTGGCCCATTCCTGCTGCTCGGGCTCGTTCTGGTTTGTCTGCATGATACCCATGTAATAGGTATTGCCGAGCGCCAGATCGCATTCGCCAGCGTAGATCGACTTGACCTGCGAACGATCATTGCCATTCGGGCGGTGCGCCAGATTGGCCTTGACCCCTTCGAGCCAGATCTTGGTTTCCTCGACGCCCTTGTGAGCAATCATCGAGGCAAACAGGCCGATCGAATAATCATGCTGACCGGAGCGGGTGCAGAGACGGCCTTTCCATTTCGGATCGGCGAGATCCTCATAGGTGATGCTGTCAAGATCGACGCGCTCGTTGGAGGCATAGACCACACGAGCTCGCGTGGTCAGGCCGAACCACTGGCTGTCCTTGTCGCGAAAGTTCTGAGGAATATTCTTGTTAAGAATGTCAGACTGAACCGGCTGGGCAATGCCATCCTGCTTGGCAGCTTCAAGGCGGCCAACGTCGGTCGACAGCAAGAGATCCGCTGGCGTATTCTCGCCTTCCGCCTTGATGCGGGCTTCAAGCCCCTGGGTGGCGAAAATGATGTTGGCGCGAATGCCGGTTTCCTTGGTGAAGGTATCGAGCAGCGGCTCGATCAGGAACGGCTGGCGATAGGAGTAGATATTTACATCCCCATCTGCCATGGACGGCGATGCCAGAACAGTCGCCATTGCGGCTGTCGTAAAGATGGCGAGGGCCGATTTCTTCATATCTCTTTCAGTCTCCAATAGTGGGTTCAAGGCCCAGGATTGGGGGCAAGATCAGTTCCAACCCTTGTCCGGTTGGCGTCTGTCTCGTTAAGTTGAGGCAATCATGGCTGCGAACGGTTCTCAAAGTCAACATGAATAACCTAACAAAACAGTAAGTTAGTCCTATTGTTGAGTTTTAATGGTTAGAATTCTTCCAATCATGCACTGTAAGTTCCTTTTTTTGTTGCATTTAATTCTCAACAAATTCGAACCCGCCCGCGCGTCCATTAATTGTTGAAAAACATACTCAGCTTTAAATCGGAGAATTTGCGGTAGGCCCAATCGCCCGACAAGATGGGCTTGAGGAGGCATGGCAGGAGTGAATTGAATGATGGCTCGTCAATAACTTGAGGGCTTGTGGCTTCAGACCATTTCATTCTGCAGCTCATTGCGTTACACCGCTTTGCATGTCCCAGTGAGACTGCTTCGAAACGGTCTCTGACACCGAAACCCGAGCTTCAAGGGGAAACCTGACCATGGTGCAAAAGCAGGAGATGCCGCGAGCCTGGCAACGCATGCTTTCGGGGCGCAGACTGGATCTCTTGGATCCCTCCCCTTTCGATATCGAAATCGAGGACATCGCGCACGGGCTTGCGAGGGTCGCGCGGTGGAATGGCCAGACGGTGGGCGAGCATCCCTTCTCGGTTGCCCAGCACAGCCTGATCGTCGAAATGATTCTGAGGTACAAATTCCCCAAGCTGCCGGTCGAAGCCGCGTTGATGGCGCTTTTGCACGATGGGCCTGAATATGTGATCGGCGACATGATTTCGCCGTTCAAATCGGCGATTGGAGCCGGATACAAGCATATCGAGGAACGGTTGGAAGCCGCGATCCACCTGCGCTTTGGCCTGCCGCCCCACCCGGGCAAGGAGTTGAAGAAACGAATCAAGGAAGCGGATCGCATCTCGGCCTATTTCGAGGCAGTGCACCTCGCAGGCTTCGAGCAGCATGAAGCCAAGATCCTGTTCGGACATCCCGAAGACCTGACCGAAGAACAGCTCCCCATCAAGCCATGGAGCACACAGCAAGCGCAGGATGCCTTCCTTGAGCGCTTCCACAGCCTGCATGATCTTTTGGGGACATGATTTTCTGCGCATCTGATCGATGCCAAACCCGCCCGCCAGTCTTAGCCAGCACCGTTTCATGCGACCAATTGGCTAACGCCTGCATTGTCCAACAGAGGGTAGAGTGTTCAGACCACAGCGCTCCGCCCAACACGCCCAGTTCGAGGATTGCATCATGCTCTATGTCTGTTCATTGGCCAAGGTCGGCCAAGTCGTTGACACAGTGGAAGCATCCTATCTGCTCAGTGTGATCAATCCCGAGACACCGGTCGAACGCCCCAAGCGCATTCTGCCGGAAAACCATCTCTATCTTGGCATGAATGACATCGTGACGGCGACACCGGGGTTCGAGATGGGAAGTCGGGCGCAGGTGGAGCAGATGATTGGCTTCTTTCAGGATTGGGATCGCGCCTCACCAATGGTGGTGCATTGCTGGGCCGGGGTAAGTCGGTCAACCGCGTCGGCTTTCATTGCGGCCTGTTGCCTGCGGCCTGATCTGTCAGAGAGAGAGCTCGCACAGGACTTGCGTCTGGCGTCCCCTTCGGCGACCCCGAACCGACGGCTGGTCGAACTGGCCGATGATATCCTGGACCGACAGGGGCGGATGACGGCAGCCATCCAGGCCATTGGCCGGGGGGCTGATTGCTATGAGGGCAACATTTTTGCCATGCCGCATATCGGCTGATGCAATCTGCTGTCACCGTGCCACCATGCTGATATAGTTCCTGTAGAATTCCGGCAGAATCGCACCGGTGCGACATTGATGCTCTCCTGCCTGCCTCCAGATCCGAATGAGTGAGCCTTGAGCGACACCTCCTCCTCTCCGTCCCGCCGCCCCATTTCCGTGGGCCTCAACGCCGCCATCATCGCGATGCGCGATCTGTCACCCGTGGCGCTGGTCGTCAACACCGAGCGAGCGGAACAGGAGGCTCAGCTTGGCAGTCTGCCGTTCGGCCCGTTTGATCCGGTTCACCATCGCACGCTGGAGGCTGGCCTTCGCAATTGGGTGGATGAGCAGACCGGGCTCAAGCTGGGATATGTGGAGCAGCTCTACACCTTCGGTGACCGGGGACGCCTGACCCGTTCATCCGACGAAGGCGGACACGAAGTCTCTATCGGCTATCTGGCCCTGACGCAGCTTCAACGCAACGCCGCAGCCCTGCCCGGAAGACGACTGATCGACATGGGGGGACGGTGGCGCGGCTGGTATGGCTTCTTCCCGTGGGAGGACTGGCGCGAAGACCGGCCCACCATGCTGGACGAGAGCATCCTGCCCTCGCTCGAACGCTGGGCCGAGAAGGCGCCCGACGACAGGCTGCGCCCGATGAAACCTCTCCAGCGGCTCAAGCTCTATTTCGGCCTCAGTGGTGCTGCATGGGACGAAGAGCGGGTGTTGGAGCGCTATGAGCTGCTCTATGAAGCCGGTCTCGTGCATGAATATTTCCTCGACCGGGGTCTTCAACCGCCCACGGATGGCAGGCTCCTGTTTGGGCATCCCATGAAGATGGATCACCGGCGCATCCTCGCCACAGCAATTTCGCGTCTGCGCAGCAAGCTCAAATATCGCCCGGTGGTGTTCGAGCTGATGCCGGAGAGCTTTACGCTGACGGAATTGCAGGCCACCGTTGAGGCGATCTCCGGCCGCCATCTGCACAAGCAGAATTTCCGCCGTCTGGTGGAGCAGGGACAGCTGGTCGAGCCGACAGGCGCCAGCTCTACGGCAACGGGTGGACGACCGGCAAAGCTCTTCCGGTTCCGCAGATCGGTTCTGGCGGAGCGCCCCGCGCCGGGTCTTCGGTTGGGCGGGGTCAGTTAAATTTCGCCACCCGCAAGAAAATAGGCTGATAAGGAACACAGCATGGCCAAGTGCAAGAAAGCGGAACAGATCTCCATGTTCGCCCCTCCCCCGGATGGGCCGGATTTTGCGATTGAGAAGCGGGCCATGACACGCTTTGACGGTCCGGTTGCTGGCGTGGACGAAGTGGGACGGGGGCCACTGGCCGGTCCGGTGGTAACCGCTGCCGTGATCCTTGATCCTGATGCGATCCCCGAGGGGCTCAACGATTCCAAGAAGCTGAGCGAAGCTCGCCGCGAGGTGCTCTTTGACATCATTTGCGAGACGGCCCATGTATCGATTGCGAGCGCCGCACCAGACCGTATCGACCTGTTGAACATTCGCGGCGCAACCCTCTGGGCGATGGTCAAGGCGCTCGAAGGTCTCCCCGTCGCCCCTGCCTATGCCCTCTTCGACGGTAGAGATGTGCCCCCCGGCGCCCCCTGCCCCGGCGAGCATGTGATCAAGGGCGATGGTCGCTCGCTTTCCATTGCTGCGGCCTCGATTGTCGCCAAGGTGGCACGAGACCGAATGATGAAACGGGTCGGGCAGGCCTTCCCCGGCTTTGGGTTCGAGGAGCACATGGGCTATGGCACGCGGAAGCATCTTGAAGCGCTCGACCGGCTCGGGGTCTGCGAGCACCACAGGATGAGCTTTCGCCCTATTGCCGAGAGGTTAGCTGCGGATCAGGCCCGGTGAAAGAGCCCGGTTGATCGGAGAGAAGGCAGCAGCTACCAGCCGCCGCCACCGCCACCACCGCCACCACCGCCAGACGAGCCACCACCACCCGAGCCCGAAGACGAGGATGCAGGGGGCGTCAGGGCTGACGTCAGGCCGGAGTTCAGCGCCGTGGTGATCCCTGCAAGGGATGCAGCGGGTCGGGCCGAGTTAAAGCTGTCGCCCCGATACCAGCTTGGGCGATAGGACCGTTCGGGCGGCAATTGCGAGAAGATCTTCTTCTCGAACACGTCCGACCAGTCCTGCTCAATCCCGAGCGCAATGGCATAGGGCAGAAGATCCTCATAAAGCTTTGGCGTCAGTTCCGGCATCCCCGCCGCATGAGCCTGTTTGGCCTGCTCGGCGACGGTTACGGTCATGAACAGCTTCAGCCCCTCGATCTCGTCCATCATCTTGCGCCCCAGTATGGTCGGAGCCTTCATCCAGTCCGAGAAATAGACGAGCAGCAAAATGCCAATGGTGAGGAGCAGGATCGAGGTGATCCGGAGAAACTGGAACCCGAGCTCAAGGCTGCGTCCGTCGTCGGCCAGAACGACGAACCAGATGCCAAAGAAGATCGTGCAGAAAACGGTGATGAATGCCCCTCTGACGGTTACCCCCAGCTGTTGGCCGCGAATGTTGCGCCAGAGTGCATGGAGCAGCGTGATGATGACCACCAAGAAGGCGGCGCCAACAAACTCGAACAAGGGATAGATAAAGGGTGCGGCGAGCATCTTGGAGGCAATCACATAGGCAGCAGCCCCAATCACGGCGATTGCCAGCCCGATGAGGAACTGGGGCAGGTTGCGGCGGAAATAGACCTGATCCGTCTCGGCGTTGATGGCGTCATGAAAGGCCTTCATCACCGGAGCCATTTCCTTGTATTTCATATCGGCGAAGGTCGCGGAATTTTTTCTTCCAAGCAGGGACTGGAACAGGGCCCGCTCGCCGGGCGGCAGGTCTCTGGTTCCGGCATCTCTCCACGACCCGGACTCTTCCTTGCGGACGACGAGTTTGCTTTCGGTATCGTCAAGCACGATGCGGCGCTTGACAGCCAGATCAATGAGGGCAGCCATGAAGGTGGACTGGTTGCCGGTCGTGAAGCTGCCTGTGCCCATGATGAAGCTGGCAAGGGCTGGCGACAGGTCGCGCGACGGCCCGGTAGCGCGGAATGATCGCCCCGCCTTTCGGATCCTTGCCGACCCGCCTCCAGGCAAAATAGAGCCAGCCGCCAAGCACCAGAACGCCCAGCGCGAGGACCATGGTGGGGATATTGTCTCTCAGAAGTGCTTCGGATCGCTCGGCCTTGGTTGGTGAGGGAACGACACCCTTCTGCCAGCCGACGGCGACCGTCATGCCCTGACCGGGCGCGAAAGGTTTGGTTGAGCGCACCACCAGACGGTTGTCGGTCTTGGAGACAATCTCGTAGTCAGAGCCTCTCTCGCCCGACGCCCCGGTATAGATCGCAAATTGGGTGCCGATCACCGCCTCGGGTGGCAGGGTTACCGACACGGTCGCGGCATTGATCCAGAAGTCCCACTCGTCGCCAATGGCGTTCCAGCAGATCTCGTCATACTCGTCAAAGAAGCCGATGGAATCCTGCACCCGGTAGCTGATCCGGTAGGTATGGACACCGTGCTCGAGCATCACATTTGCATCGCCGATGCGGATGCGGGTGTAGCGCCCCTCCTGAGAGACAATGTAGGTCTCCCGCTGTCCATCCCGTTCGACGCCAGTCACCTCAAGGTTGAGATCGACAATCAGGCCGTCGTTGCGCCGGTAGCGCGACGGAATATCACGCAGGATCCCGCGCTTGATCTCCTGCCCAAGCACCCGGACGGTGATCGTTTCGGTGATATCGACGCTGCGGTCCTTGTTGACGGTGATATCGACCTGATAGTCGCGAATGGTCTCGTCGGTGGTCTGGGCACGTGCGAGGTCGGGCACGAAAAACCCGACAAACACGGCTACCATCAGCAGGGACAGGCCAAAAGACAGGATGCGCCGCATCATGCTTCTCCTCGATTGGTCTTGTGTTCAACACATCCGGACCTGTCGCAACCATGGAGAGTTGCAGCCGGAACCACTTCATAGGATCAGGTTGTGGCGAAATTAAAACGTCACCTGAGGTGTAGCGCGATCCGCTTCGTCGTCGAGTTCGAAATAGTCTTTTTTGGCGTAGGAAAGAAGCCAGCGATGATGTTGGACGGAAACTGGTCGATCATCGTGTTCAGGTTGCGCACCGTGCCATTGTAATAACGGCGGGCGAGCTGGATTTCGTCCTCAAGACCGGACAGTTCCTGCTGCAGATTGAGGAAGCCCTCATTTGCCTTGAGATCCGGATAATTCTCGGCGACGGCCATCAGATTGACGAGCGCCTTGGAAAGATTGCCTTCGGCCTGCGCGCGTTCGGCTGCTCCACCGGAGGACGCTCCTGCCGCGCGAGCGCGCATTTCCGTGACCTTTTCCAGTGCCTCGCGCTCATGGCTCATATAGCCTTTCACGCTTTCAACGAGGTTCGGAATGAGGTTTGAGCGTCGTTTGAGCTGGACATCAATGCCTGACCAGCCTTCATCGACCATCTGCCGGGTCTTGACCAGATGTTGTAGATGGTGATGGCATAGAAAGCGAGCGCGACAATGATCGCCAGTAGGATCCAACTGATCGTCATGAAATTTCTCCTGAATCATCAGCCCCCCGACAGGCTGCTCGTTGGCAAGGAGCTTAGCGATCAGGCAGCAAAGTGCAAGTCCAAGCGACGACACAGAACACAGGGAAAAATCAGGCTTGCCCAATTGCGCGTTTTTCCCTACCCATGAGGGAGCTAGAACCCCTGATTGCGTGAGCGGAGACTTTGGCCGCAAGGTCAGAGCACATCCTCTTTTCTCCCTTTGCGCGTGTCAGCTGCTGAAACAAATGATGTCGCCCGGTCCCATACCATGCCCAGCTTGTATCAACGCCCCCGTCCAACCCTCTTCGCCCTTGCTTTCGGGCACAGGCAGTCGGCTTGCCCGCCTTGGAGTTGTGACCGGTCTCGTCGCCCTCACCTCACTGTCATCAACTTCGGCACAGGAGACAGACATGCTGCTTGACGATCATTCCCTTGCCGGACGCCTTTATCACGTCGATGCGGGCGCACCTGTCGACATCGAAGCATTGACCCGCGAACTGCAGTCCGCGACGCATGTGTTGATCGGCGAGAAGCATGACAACCCGGTTCATCATGAAAAGCAGGCGGAACTGGTGCGCCTTATTGGTAAGGCAGGCCGCACAGGACAAATTACCTTCGAGATGATCGAGCAACGTTACGCCGGTGACTTGAAGCCAGAAGGCGAGCTCGATCTGACATCCCTTGGCGAGGCTCTCGAATGGGAAGCAAGAGGCTGGCCCAGTTGGTCGCAATATGCCCCCATCTTCGAGGCAGCCCTTGCCGCCGACATGCGTCTCAAGGCGGGCAATCCGGATCGGGACGAAATGATGCTTGTCGGGCGGGGCAATCCAGTGCGCGGGGAGGCCGCCGCTTGACGATTTGCGCTGGGATCAGACCTATGACGAGGCGCAGATGGATAGCCTGCTCGACGAACTTGGTCGCGGCCCATTGCGGCATGATGGGCAAGGAAAGACTGACGCCCCTTGCCACCATGCAACGCTATAAAGACGCCTTCATGGCCCCGCGCCATGCGTCAGGAGCGCGCTTCGAGCGAGGTGTCCGTCCTGATTGCTGGCAATGGCCATGTGCGTCGGGACAGAGGGGTGCCGATGTTCCTTGACGCAAGTGACAAGGCTGTCTCGATTGCCCTGATTGAAGTCATCAGAGGCCAGACTGACCCGCAGTCCTATTCGGCATTCGACCCCAAGCTTTATGATTACGTCTGGTTCACTGCCTCGCGTTGATGAAATCGATCCTTGCGAGAAATTCCGCGAGCAGCTCGAAAAGATGAAGAGCAAGTCTTCCTAGTCATCACCGCGGATGCGCGACGAAATTACGGATCGACATCCCCAAATACCTCAATCAATAGAGTTTTATTGATAGCAACTTTCCCTCAGGTGGTGGTGATTTTGTTGCGCAACTACAAAACTTCACTCCTTGTTCATTACATTCGAAACAATGCGTTATATTTCCGCGGGTTTCTGTTGGAAATTTTCAACAAATGCTCTGCATTAAGATTTTGTGCAGCCTGACATGGCAATCTTTCCATCGGTAGTACTGCTAGTGCTTCATCGTGTATCTCAGTAATAAAAGTTCAATTGCTCATGTCTAGACTTCAGACCTTGTTTCTCGTCCTCGCCCTTGCCTTCTGGCCGGGGCTGGTTTCAGCGCAGACCACGCATTCATGGGTGGTTGCCAAGATCACAGGCACAGCCTTCATCGCCTCACACGAGGAAACCCGGCAGCAAGGTGCAGAGAGGGCATGGAACTCGAACCCGGTCAGACATTGTCGACAAATTCAAGATCCCGGATCTTGCTCCGGCGCGGTGAGGAGCGCATTCAGGTTGGCCCGAATGCGATCATCGCTTTGCCGCCAGAACGATACAGTCGCAAGGGCAAGACGCTCATCCTGCAGCAGAGCGGGACCATCGAACTGACTGTCAACAAACAAGCGCAGCAGCATTTCACCGTCCCGAACGCCCTTCTTGTCTGCAGTGGTGAAAGGAACGGTTTTTACGGTTGAAGTCGGCCAGAATCGCTCCAATGTGAAAGTTTCGCGCGGGCAGGTCGAAGTCTCCAACAATGACTCCGGTGAGACGATGCAGGTTACCCCAGGTCAAGCCGCCGGTGTGCGCGTGAGCGCCAAGGGAGTGCCCCAGACTGTTACCAATCCTGCAGGCAAACCTATGCCCGTGAAAGTCATTCCATCCAAGAAGATCAAATCCGGTTTCTACACAACCGTGATGAAAGGCGGCAAGCGCGTCGCTTTGAAGGCAGGTTCGGCCAAGGCGACCATCTCTATCGATCAGGCGAAAAGCCAAGCCACGTCTGCAGGAAGCAAGAGCAACAGTGGCAATTCCAATGCTTCCACCAAAAGCAACAACGGAAACGCAAGCAGTAATAGCAGTAGCAACAGCAGCAGCAATTCCAGCAACAACGGCAATGGAAACGGCAATTCCGGCAACAATGGCAACGGAAACGGCAATTCCGGTAATAATGGCAATGGAAATGGCAATTCCGGTAATAATGGCAACGGAAATGGCAATTCCGGTAATAATGGCAACGGAAATGGCAATTCCGGTAACAATGGCAATGGAAATGGCAACGGCAAAAAGGACTGACCAAAGCTGAGTTCCGGCCATACAGAAAAGCCCGGTTTCAGAAAACTGAAGCCGGGCTTTTGTTCTTTGCAGCTATCCGTAAAGTCAGGATGATCTTACTTTTCGTATCCGACGCCGCCAGCCTCGGTCAGCAGGAAGGCTTCGCCACAGGCCTTGGCCAGCTCACGAACCCTCAGAATGTAGCTCTGGCGCTCGGTCACCGAGATCACGCCCCGGGCATCGAGCAGGTTAAAACACATGCGATGCCTTGATGCACTGGTCATAGGCAGGCATGACGCAGAGATGCCGATTGTTGCCTGCGGCAACCACCTTGCTTCAAGAGGGCCTTGCATTCCTCTTCCGCATCCTTGAAATGGCCAAACAGCATTTCGGTGTTGGCATATTCGAAGTTGTGACGGGAATATTCTTGCTCGGCCTGAAGGAAGACGTCGGCCATAGGAGATCTTCTCGTCGCCATCGCGGCCGTTGTAATTGAGGTCGTAGACGTTATCGACGCCCTGCACATACATCGCGATGCGTTCAAGACCATAGGTCAACTCACCGGCGACTGGAGAGCATTCGATGCCGCAAACCTGCTGGAAATAGGTGAACTGGGAGACTTCCATGCCGTCACACCAGCATTCCCAACCAAGGCCCCACGCTCCGAGGGTCGGGCTTTCCCAGTCGTCTTCCACGAAGCGGATGTCGTGAATCGAACTGTCGATACCGATGGCCTTGAGCGAGCCGAGATAGAGATCCTGAAGATCCTTCGGACTTGGCTTCAGCAGAACCTGAAACTGATAATAGTGCTGCAGGCGGTTGGGATTCTCGCCATAGCGCCCATCGGTCGGTCGACGTGAAGGCTGAACATAGGCCGCGCGCCATGGCCGCGGACCGAGAGCCCGCAGGGTTGTTGCGGGATGGAATGTACCGGCACCCACTTCCATGTCATAGGGCTGGAGAACTGCACAGCCGTAGTCGGCCCAGTATTTCTGCAACGCCAGAATCATGCCCTGAAAGGAACGTTCAGGCTGCATATGGGGGGCAAGGGTGTCGGTCATCTTCCTGTCTGTCTTCTCATCTGTGGCACAATCGCATGAGGAGGCACACTTGGCGGTGCCTGTCATGTCTCGCGCGGACCCTAATGCAAAGCCGGGTATAAGGAAAGCTTGATTTTGCCCGAATGCCACCCTTATCGAAGGGACAATTCACAGGCATGAGGCAAATACAGCCGCATTTTCTTCGACCTTGTCCCCGGCAGTTTGCCGACAGATTGTCGCACTCCGGCAAAGTGTCCGGTCCTTCCCGACAGAAGCGTTGTTCGACGCAGCTTATGAACAGCAGATGAATGAAGCTCTCATTGAGTATTCACCAATCGATTGCTAGAAGGCTCCACCCGGAAGCGCAGGCGGTGCGGCTTTCAACCTGTGATCCGGGCAAGAACAATCAGAAAAGTCTCAAGCACTCGCAACGCGCTTTGAACACATCCTTCAAAGCGTTGTCGATCTGTCTTTGACCCTGTCAACGCCCTGGATCCGCTCCACCTTCATGGTCGGAGTTGTCCCCCCAAGCATCCGGGCGTGACGGAAGGTATCCCTATCCATTTTCCTTCCGGTCGGGTCAAAGGCAGATCCCCTTCTTTTCCGCTTCCATTTCCCACGCCGATTTCCCGCACGCATGGGTCAGACTCTCGCCCGACACATCAGGGCTGCTCAAAAATTGGCTCTGGTGATAAATATTTGCGCTTTCCTTCCCCTCGCAGGGAGGCTACATCCCGTAACAGGCAAAAAGCGCGTGAGATATTCCGAAAAATGAAGGAATGTAGGGTAAAATGAGCATCAAAGAGCAACTCGATGCCGAAAGAGTCAAGCATTCCCTGTTTGAGGACATTCAAGGGATCGCCTTCGGGGTTTTCTCCTGTGCCATAGGATTTGTGTTTCTCACCCATCTCGGCCTCATCACGGGTCAGACGGCGGGTCTGGCGCTCGTCATCTCCTATTTGACGGGTTACAATTTCGGTCTGGTCTTCTTCCTCGTCAACATTCCCTTCTACTGGTTCACCTATCACACGTTAGGCCTTGCCTTCACGATCAAGTCGGCGATCTGTGTTGCCGCGCTGTCAGTGATCGTTGAAATCCTGCCCAAGCTGATCGTGTTCGATTATCTCGACCCCTTTGCTGGCACGCTCGCCTTCGGAGCCGTGACCGGGGTGGGTCTTCTGGCCATCATCCGCCACGATGGAAGCCTCGGCGGGGCAGGTGCACTGGCGCTGACCATTCAGGAAGCCACCAGCTTCCGGGCCGGATATGTCCAGCAGGTGTTCGACGTGCTGATCTTCGCAACCGCCCTTTTTCTTTTCCCGTTCGAAAAGGTCGCCTTTTCCCTGCTTGGCTCGATCATTCTCAACTTCATCATCGCGATCAATCACCGCCGCGACCATTATGTCGCCCGCTAACAGCCATTTCACGCGCCCCGGTCTGATAATCATCGGATGGTCTGTCGATGAGGGTTGGTGTCATGCCGTCGGGGGTTGACTTGGTGCCTCATGTGACGTGAAGCTGTCGCCGTTCGGCCCACCACCCCGTCGACCGCGCCCCTTGCCCGGACGTGCCCTCCTGCCCAGCCCACATCAGAAAGAGACACCATGGCGACTTCCTCCGAACCCCGCTCCTTCATCCCGATGAAGATTGCCATCCTGACCGTTTCCGATACGCGCACCTTCGAGGACGACAAGTCGGGACAGGTGCTGGTGGATCGCCTGACCGCAGCCGGGCATCATCTGGCTGATCGCGCCATCGTCAAGGATGAGGTGGATACCATTCAGGCTCAGGTCAAGGCTTGGGTCGCGCGAGAGGATGTGGATGTGGTCATCTCAACCGGAGGCACCGGCTTCACCGGCCGCGATGTCACCCCGGAGGCGCTTGAACCGCTGTTCGAGAAAAAGATGGACGGCTTCTCGTGGCTCTTTCACAAGATATCGTACGAGATCATCGGCACGACCACGATTCAGTCACGGGCGACGGGCGGGGTTGCCAATGCCACATACATTTTCTGCATTCCGGGCTCCAGTGGTGCATGCAAGGATGCATGGGACGGGATCTTTGCCCATCAGCTCGACTATCGGCACATGCCGTCCAATTTCGTGGAAATCATGCCGCGCCTTAATGAACATCTGAAGCGCACGAAGCTCCAGACGAAAGAAGGCTGCTAAAGCGGAAGAGGTGCCTCAGGCGACCTTGCCCAACTGGGCGGACATGCGACGGATCGCATCGAAATCCGCTGGCACGTTGTCCATATCGGGGAAATATTCAACCAGAGCGGCGGTCATGGCGACATAGAAGCTATCGATCCTGCCGGTGTCATCAAACTCGCGCAAGGTCTGCAAGGCGTCGATGAGATTCTGGCAATCGGAATAGCAGGGTGTGCCGGACTGACCGAACCAGGAAAGCTTGACGTAGGAGCCAAAACGGGGACCCGACAGATCGGATGTTTCGATCTGCGTCTTTGCAAAGTCAGCAATGTCCGAAATCAGCGCTTCGAGCGCGAACACATCGGTTCCCATTACCCTGTCCCCCTGTTCTTGCCTATGAGAACAAGAGTATGGAAAACATATTTAATAAATCCTGAAAGGCGTCACACTTTCGTCAACATGATTTCTGACGCAATAACGATTACATTTCCTATCTAATTGAATTCATGCCTTTTTATTCAAGCACGATTTCTCAAGATTAGAGAGCTATTCTTCGAGCGAGAAATTGGCGTAGTCCGGCAGGGTGACGGAAACCTCAAGGTCACCGGCCAACAGAGGGATGCCGTCCTTGAGTGCGTCCGCGATCCTATCAAGGCGCATGATCGCCAGCCCGGACGTCCCCGAGACCGTGCCGAGGGTCCCAACCGCCTTGCCATCCGCAGTGATGACTGTGCCTGTTTCAGGCAACGGGCTCGCAGCCGTAATAGTGATGAGGCGACGCCGGGCGGTGCCGCGATGCTTCATACGCGAGACAACCTCCTGCCCCACATAGCAGCCCTTGGCGAAATCGAGCCCTTGCAGGCAATCCATATTGATGTCGTGGGGGAAAGACGTCTCCGGGTTCGAAGTCCCGTCCGGCCTCTGCGACCACGGCGCGGACGCGGCGGGCGTCATATTCGGCCTGCATGGCGTCATTGAAGGCGAAGGCTCCCTTGCCTCCCACGACGCGAGCGCCGAGCAACTCCGAACGGGGATCGGCAACAGCGTCGGGCTGCTCCGAAAAAGTCAATCCCACCGCAGCATCGGGCTTTTCAATCGTGACATCCGAGCGCATGCGATAGAGGGTCATCTTCTTGACGAACTCGTCTGCGGCTTCCGTCGCAAGGTCAAAGAGGAAGCCATCGGCTTTTCTGGTCACGATGAAATCCATGATGATCTTGCCCTGCGGCGTCAACAACGCCCCATAGCCAGCCGTCCCGACCGACACATCATCCAGATCTGTGGTGATCAGGCGCTGCAGTAGCGGCTCGGCTTCGGAACCGGACAGCATGACAAGGGTGCGGGTTTCTAGGTGATGGATGGACAAGACTGCCTCCCTTTGGGGACTTCTCTAAAGGCGCTGTTTCGGAAAGGCCCGGGGCGCGCTTTCACGATCAATGACAATCGGCGCAAGATCATTGTTCCAACAGATGTAAGGTCAGGTGCGACGATGAACAAGGGTCGCCCCACCCGATCAACCGACGTCTACCTTGCCCGCCTACCAGCCCAGAAACGGCATATAGGCAACAGTTTCGACATCCTCATGGGTGAGGCGCAGATTGACCTTGGCATCGTCCGGGGCCTCGGCTGGACCGAAATCGGCAACATGAATTCCAGAGGTGATGAACAGGGAGTCAATCTTCTGATAATGGCCGCCGCGCATGTCCGTGGGCAGGGAATCCCCGATGATCAGCACGTCGGACTTGTCTAGCGGACTGCCGTTGGCGGCATCAAGCGCAGCAAGCGAGGCCTCGTAGATCGGAGCCTGCGGCTTGCCGACCAGCGTGGTTTCGCCGCCAAAGGCTTCAAATCGATCCGACAGGGCGCCAGCACAGAAGAACATCCTCTCCCCCTTCTGCACGACCCGGTCTGGGTTGGCGCAGATGAACGGCAGGTTGCGCCGGGCAATCGACTGCAGGATATCATCGTAGTCGTCAGGTGTTTCCTCAAACTCATTCAGCAGGCCGGTGCAACAGACCATTTCGGCTTCTTCCTCTCCAACGAGTACCACATCGAGATCATCATAGAGAGACAGGTCGCGCTCCGGGCCCAGATGCAGCAATTTGGTCTTGCCGGTGGCGATCAGCGCACTGCGGGTCACATCGCCCGAAGTCACCACATCGTCATAGCTGTCGGACGGAACGCCGAGGCGCTCGAGCTGGGCCTTGATCGGGCCGTTCGGGCGCGGAGCGTTGGTGACCAGAATCACCGGGCCGGACTGCTTGCGGAAGTTCTGGAGCGCAACAGCGGCATCGTCAAAGTAGGCCACGCCATTGTGCAGGACACCCCAGATGTCGCACAGGGCGCCCTTGTAGTTGGGAGCGATGGCGGAGAGGCCTGAGATGCGGGATGACATGGCGGACCCTTTTCGAGCAGAGAGTATCAGACAGACGGGATCGCAGCACGCAGTCTTGCGCCACGCTGCGGATTGCCCTTTGTCCCCTGTCAAATCATGAAGGTCAAGAGGCAGGCCGCCGCTAGGCACAGACAGTTACGACGGTTTCCGTAAGCCTATCGGATGAGACGCTCAAAGCGCATGGGATCGTTGCCAGCGCCATCGCCACCCGCAGACCGGCGACGATTGGCGGCCCCTTGCGGACGTGGTGCGGGTTCGCTGAGGTCAATGAACTGACCGCGTTCGGTACCGGTCCTGAGGCCGAAATCCTCGGAAGCCGGAAGGCGATCCGAAAGGCGGGCCGAGACTTCCGGGGCACGTGGCGCACCGCGTTGTGCCTGCTCGGCGGCGGCAATGCGTGCGTTGGTCCGGCTGTCGGGCGTATCCATGAGGCCTGCGGCCTCGGCCAGCACCGCCCGGAACTGGTTGCGGGTCTCGCTGTCCTCGCCCTCTTCTGCTGCCATGGCCCGCAAGGCCTGAGCGATGCGCGGATTGTCCCCCAGATTGCGATTGGCCGCGCCCGAGCCGTTGCTGGCGGTTGGCGCTCCGTTCTGATAGGTCGCCTGTTCCGGCGCCGCCGTTGAGGTCTGGCGGGCTTGTGACGAGCGGGCATCATTGCGTGAGACAGCCAACTGTGCGCTGCCCCCGATGCGTTCCGCCCCGGACGAGCCCGACGACACGCCCCCCTGCCCTGAACCACCCGCGCTCTTGAGCGCCTTGGCAGGGGCAAAGTGATCACCCTGAGCAAGGTGCACATTGAACTCGACGAGGCTGACCAGAAGGCTCTCGTTGGACACGTGGGTCACAATGAGATCGATGCCCTTGCGCGACAGCACGCGAGAGAAGTCGGCCGGGTGGATATCAAGGCCGCGCCCAGCATCCTTGTTGGTCAGGATGGGAGCCGCCACCTTGGCGAAGCGGATGCCCTTGCGGGCGAACTCGTCGAAATCGGTGCCGAGATTGGTGATCTGATCGACTGAGAAACGGAAGCCCATGGAGCGCAGCAACTGAAGGGTTTCATCCTCAAGGATGCCGAAATTGCGGATGTCGGCCTGCTTGAACTCAAGGATCACATGCTCGGCCAGATCCCTATTCTGCTCGAACAGGTCCCGCATCAGCGCGAAGAAGTCGCTATCGCCTAGACTCTGGATCGAGAGATTGCAGAAGATATCGACCGCCCGGCCGCGATCCGTCAGACGGCGCAGGAGGCGGAAGGCCTCGTTCATCGCCATACGGTCGAGCATCGGCATGAAATTGCCCTGCCGGCAAACCGGAAGGAAGACATCCGGCGTGATCAGCCCGCCATCCTCTGTCTTGAGGCGGGAGAGTGCCTCATAATATTGCGGCTTGCGCATGGGCAGGGTGACAATCGGCTGCATGAACAGCTCGATCTTGCCAAGAGCAAGGGCCCGTCTGACCTCCGCCTCGTCTTCTTCGCTGATCTGCGGGCGGCGTTCCTGTTGCCGCTCAACGAGCTCCGTCGTACGCGCGTCAGCTTGCGCGCTTTCCCGTGCAGGACGATCCTCGACATAGTCGCTCTGCGGCTCGTCGTCATAGTGTGAGGGTTGTCTGGCATCCTCATAAGGCCGCTCAAAAGACGTCTCGTAGGACTGGGGTTCGGGTGCCCAGCGCGGTTCGGGCTGGGCAATGCGCGGCGGGTTATCTTCGCGCAGACTGCTTTCGACCCGAGCGGTGCGGGATGCCAGCGCTCGCGCATTGGCCCTCAACAGCTGTTCCAGTTCCCTGACCGTGTTCGTCGCCGAGGCGAGTTGCTCGCGCACATCGTCCACCTGACCTTCGCCCACATTGACGCGCTCGTCGAGTTCGGCGCAGCTTTCGGCCAATTGCTTGACCAATGTGCCGATGACATCAAGTTCGGCCAGAATCGGCTCGACTTCCTGCCGCATGCGTGTCGCGACATCATCATCGAGCTGTTTGGCGATTTCGCGCACATCCTGCAATTCCTTGGTCAGGCCAAGTTTCAGGCGCGTGAGGTCGTCCATCTGCTCATCGATCATGACCCGATCCCTCACACGGGAGATCTGATAGTGGATCAACAGCAGGGTCAGAAGGATCCCGAAGGATATGGGTGCAGCTTCGGGAATCGATAGATCAAAATTGTAGTGAAGGAGGGCACCGACGGACGTGGATATGGCGACCATACAAACGGCAATAAATACAGCGCCCAGCCTTTGCATGTGCTCAACTCCACTCATACCAGCCATTCCAGCAGGTCCATTCTCAAGCATTAGGACCTGCAGGCATTTGGCTCTGCAGATCGAGGGTTCGGATTGGCCAGGGCCACGGCCCAAATTTCGCCAAAGTCAGGGACAACCACGAATCATGAAGCTGCACCTAGCTTAGCGTAATCTGTGGCAGTGTTTTGTGAAAGGGTTGAGGAATTTGGGTGTGGGTTACTTCGTTGGCTCAATGGGTGGGGCTTCCTCGGCCCAAGCACAGACAGGCTCCCCAACAACAAATTCTAGGCTTTTCAAACAGCCCAAGATCTGTTTCTGAAGGTTGCTTCCGGCTTCCAGTATCAGCAAGAAACGGCAGAAAAAATTACTGCCCCGTTCCAGCAACTATGACGATGCGGAAGCGGGGCAGCAAAGGGCGTGGTAGATGGAAGGCCATCACTACCACGCAGCAGGAACGATGCGGCGGGTTCCTGCAATAGTGTTCTGACCGCTGTCTATGTCAGCATCAGAAAATTCGGATCTTCTAGGAATTCTAGCCTGTTAAGCTGTGTCTGTTTCGATGGTCTATAACGTTTTGGTCACATCTTGTCAAAAAATACTTACCCGGCAGATCAAAGCTTCGATTTATTGCACGTTGATGACGGTCTCCGGCCTCTGTGCGGAGCGGCAAACCGGCGAAAAGCTGCTGTGCTGAAGTATTGAAATCACTCCCCCAATTTTCATCCCCGATAGTCGTTTAATCGAACAAAGACAATTGCGCCACTTCGCCTTTGGGCTGATGAAAGTGTCTCAAAGACAATCGTGTCCTTTTGGTTGCATAGCCGAATTTGCGACAGGCTACATCCATCCGCTTGTGCAGGATCTCGGCAAAGGGGCCCGTGCCCCGCATGCGTTGACCGGGCCGACTGTCATAGTCCTTGCCGCTGCGCATGGAGCGCAAGACATTCATCACGTGGCGATAGCGATCGGGATAATGCTTGACGAGCCAGTCCTGAAACAACGGGCTGACCTCACCGGGCAGGCGCAACAGGATCGTTCCGGCCTCGCGCGCTCCGGCCTTGAAGGCGGCACTGAGGATGGCTTCCAGCTCGCCGTCGTTGAGCGCCGGGATCACGGGAGCAACCATGACCGACGTGGGAATGCCCGCCTCGGACAACAGCTGGATGGTCTCGAGCCGCTTCTGCGGTGCAGAGGCTCTTGGCTCCAGTGCCCGCGAAAGCTTGTTGTCGAGCGATGTCACGGAGAGAGCCACCTTGACGAGATTGCGCTCGTTGAGCCGCTTGAGCTTGTCGAGATCACGCAGGATCAGGGCCGACTTGGTAACGATGCCGACGGGGTGGCCAAACTCATCGAGCACGTCAAGCAGGTCGCTCATCAAGCGATATTTGCGCTCGATGGGCTGATAGGGATCGGTGTTGGTGCCGATGGCGATGGGTCTTGGCCGATAGCCCGATGCCGAGAGTTCGCGCCGCAACTGGTTCGCAGCGTCGGGCTTGGCGAACAGGCGGGTTTCGAAATCGAGCCCGGCGGACAGACCCATGTAGGCATGGGTCGGGCGAGCGAAACAATAGATGCAGCCATGCTCGCAGCCGCGATAGGGATTGATCGAACGATCAAACGGAATGTCGGGAGAATCGTTGCGCGTGATGATGGTGCGCGACTTTTCCTCATGCACCTCGGTGCGCAAGGGCGGCAGATCCTCTTCGGCCCAGGCGCTGCCCCAACCGTCATCGACCGCTTCCGTCTGATAGGGCTCGAACCGTCCGGCACGATTGCTTGACGCTGCCCGTCCCCTCACCCGGCGTCCCTTGTGCAGGTCCGGGTCGACCTGAAAGCCGACAAAAGGATCCACATCCTCTACCCGCTTCTCGATACCCGACCCTCGACGTGGTGCCATGTCCGTTGCTCTCCAGAGATGGAAGCGGTCTGATCCCGACTGCTTCGTTTTTGCTTTGTTCCTCTAAATGGTTGCCGCAGATCAAAGAACATTTCAAGAACAAATTTAATGTCGTGGGGCCTTTATCCCTCTGCGGCTCGTTTGCAGCCGGATTGGTGAGCGTTTCCGCATAATCCGCATTGTCAAACAGGGCGAAGCTCACTAAGTGGGAAAGGGAAGAATTCTGCGCCTTGTGATGACAGAGGAGAGCCTTATGAGCGACGAAGAAGAAAAGAAGAGCCCGGAAGAATCAATCAGCAAACAAGCTGCTGAAGCCCTGTTCAAATCCCGGTCCATTTTCATTTATGGCGAAATCGACCAGGAACTCGCCCAGAAGGTTTGCGCCCAGCTGATCGCAATGGCTGCCGTGAGTGACGACGATATCCGCGTCTATGTCAATTCACCGGGCGGGCATGTGGAGTCGGGCGATTCCATGCATGACATGATCAAGTTCATCAAACCGAAGGTCTGGATCATCGGCACCGGTTGGGTGGCCTCTGCTGGTGCGCTGATCTATATCGCGGTACCGAAGGAACGGCGCGTCTGTCTGCCCAACACCCGCTTCCTGTTGCACCAACCCTCTGGCGGTGCCCGCGGCATGGCGTCCGACATCGAAATTCAGGCCCGTGAAATCATCAAGATGAACGAGCGCCTGATCAAGCTCTTCTCAGCGGCCTGCAACCAGCCGGAAGACAAGATCGCCAAGGACATCGACCGTGATTACTGGCTGTCCGCCGAGGAAGCCCTCAATTACGGTCTGGTTTCCCGCATCATCACGTCGGAAGCCGAACTGGGCTGATTGGCCACCAACCGCAATCGAAATGAAAGAGCCCGGATCGCCAATTGGCGTCCGGGCTTTTTGCTGTCTCATCGAGACAACGTGCAGTGTTAGTGGCCGTCAGGCGCGCCAGAAGGGTTTGCCAGCCTCGGCAATCGCTTCGGTCCGGGTCATGGAGAAATCTTCAAGAACCGCATCGGTGAAGGCTTCCAGATCCCGTCGCATCTGCCGGCGTTCGAGGGCCCGCGACCACCACAGCCCCAGAAGGGATCCGATGCTCGTCCGTTGCCGGGCGGCTCCCCTCATTGCATGGGCATTGATCAGCGAGAGCATCTGCTGTTCGTTCATCTGCCTTGCGTTCAAGGCGCTTCCGCTATTCATCCGCATTGTCCTTTATTGTTGTTCTTGCGTGGCTTTTCGGAACTCGAATATTACTCCTTTCCGACAGGGAAAAAATTGAATAATGTGAACGCGACATGTGAGAAAAAGTTACATGTTTTAATTTTGCCAAGCGGCCCACTTTGCCTTGAGGACCTTCGTGATGTCTCCCCTTCCCCCGCTTACGTCGCTGCTGGCCCTCGATGCACTTTATCGCTCCGGGTCAGTGACCGGCGCTGCCGAGCTTTTGGGGCGCACGCACAGTGCGGTCAGCAAGCAGTTGCACCAGTTGCAGGATCACGCGGGCGTTCCCCTATTTCGAAAATCAGGATCGGGTATCGAGCTGACGAGCGCGGGACGGGCCTTTGCGCTGGTCGTTGCCGATGGCATGGCGGACATGCGCTCGGCCTATCAGACGCTGATCGGCACAGCGGGAGAGAAGCGTGTCTCGATCAAGGTCAGCTCGACGTTTGCGCGGGTCTGGGCCATTCCCACCGTTGCCCGCTTCAACATGGATTATCCGGATATCGAGATCCAGATCAGCCTGACCATTCCGCAGAACAGTCACGCGTTCGATGGCCCGGTCGATCTGGTGCTGTCCTGGGACAGGCTGACGAGCCCCATCGAGGCGCACCCCAACGCGACAACCCTTGGCGACGTTCACATCGGGCCGGTGCTGTCACCCACCACCCATCACAGCATCGATGAACGCGGCTTTTCCTACAAGACGCGGATCAACCGGCGCGGTTCGGAGAAGGGCTGGGACCGGTGGTCGGAATTGACGGGCATCCCGATCCGCTATGAGAACGCAATCAGCTTCGATCTGGCCGGACTGGCCTTCGAGGCCGCAGAGCGCGGAATGGGGGTGGCGATGGCCCCGAAATTCCTGATCGAAAAGGAGCTGAAGAGCGGCACATTGATTGCCCCTGCCGGTTTTTATTGTTTCAAGGAAGGTCTTGTCGTACGCCCCTCCACCGAACGCCCTGAGCCAAGCCAGAATGCTCTGGTCTTTCTCGATTGGCTGAAGACCCACGGACGGCTTGGTGCGGACGGATTTCTGGTCTCGACCATCCTTGAACCGGTCTGGGGTTGACCTGTTGACCTCAAGCCCGCCTCAGAGCGTCGGGTGCATGCCGAGATAGATGGCAAAGATCGTCAGGCTGATGACCGTCGAGACGGCAAGTGCATTGGTGACATAGATCCGCTCGCTCTCCTCGGCGTTTTGCATGAAGAGCGGAATGATGAAGGGCGGGGGCAGGATCATCAGGGTGAAGAAGGCGATCTGGAACGGCTGTTCAAGCTGTAGCCACTGATCAAGCACGAAGTGATTGAGGATCAGCGCAGTCGGTACCACGATGCCATAGCGCAGAGCGACCATCACCAGCACGTCACCGAGCCCTTCACGACGAATGCGAATGCCATAGCCGACCACCAGCAGGATCAGTGGAATCGCCATCCCGGCAAACAGCTTCAGAACCGCATGGATGCTGGAGAGAACGGGAGCTGTCTTGACAAAATCGGCAAGCCCGAGGCCATTCAAGGCCAGCCCGGCGACCAGAGCGATCACCACCGGCGAGGTGGCAAACATCTTCAGAACCGTTGCCGCGTCGCCCTTGCCATCGCGCTTGATCATCAGCAGCGGGGCAAAGAGGAACCAGATAAACAGCTCGTGCGCCAGATCGACCACGGCAATATAGCCCACCTGTTCGAGGCCATAGGCGCCACCGAACAGACTGACCCCCAGCATCCCATATTCGAGACCGGTGAAGAGAAAGCGAAAATAGGGATGATGCGGCGCGACCAGCCGCCCGATCAGGATACCGAGCGCATAGAGCCCAAAACAGACGGAACCAACGATCACGAAGACGCCCGCATAGGCGACCTTCATTTCCATATCGAGAAAGGCGGTGAAGAGGACACTAGGCAGGACGATAGTGACGACGATGCGGGTCACAGCCTCAATGGCGGAAGGCGAGAAGACGTCAAACCGGCGCAAGGCCACGCCAACCAGAATGATCAGCAATATCGGCAATATCTGCTCAAGCAACGTCATGACCCACCCCCTTGATCTGCAGCGCTTCGCAACGCGCAACAGGCGAGGTCATGTTAGTCATTCAGGACGCGAGTGAACAGAGCAATCGCAACCCGATCACCGGTGATCCCTGCGACAAATCACTTCTCCCGGAAATCTCCGGTTTCCGGATCTTCTTCCAGATCGATGATGTTGGCTTCGCGCTCGGCCTTTTCGCGTTCGATGCGCTTTTGCTCGCGCGTCCGATGGCTCTTGAGTTCGGTGTCCTGCTGGCCGACGCGGCCCAGAAGCTTCAGCACGATCCATGTGCCGCCAACAAGGGCAACAAGCACCAGAAGTTTCGCCATCTATTTGTGTCTTTCCGTCAGTCTTGGTTTGCAGATCTGTCGTCACAGTCCCAGACGGGACCATAGCGCACGCTCTTCAAGGCTGGCAAGAACGGCATCGGGGGTAAAGCCTGCCGCGATGCGGGACAGTGGATCGCCACCGCCAAGCTCGATGCCCCCTGCCCGGCACCGACCAAAGAAACCGGTTGGCGCACTGATGAGCTTGAGCTTGGCCTTTTCGCCGAAATGCTGTTTCACATAGCTTCCGAGATCACCCAGTTCATCAACGAGACCCAGCTCCAGGGCTTTCTTGCCGGTCCAGAAGGCCCCGGTGAACAGCTTGTCCTCTTCCTCGGTCAGCTTCTGGCCGCGACGGGAGCGAACGAGATCCTTGAAGGTTTCGAACAGATCCTGAAGCAGGCTGTCGAGATGGGCAACATGTTCGGGATTTTCCGGCTTGAACGGATCGAGCATGCCTTTCTGGGTGCCTGCGGTATAGATGCGCCGCTCAATGCCAAGCTTACTGATGGCGTCGACAAAGCCGAAGCCGCCGGAGACAACACCGATGGAGCCGACGATGGAGCTGGGGTCGGCGATGATCCGATCCCCCGCCACGGCGATCATATAGCCACCGGACGCCGCTGCATCCTCACAGAAGACCAACACCTTCTTGTCCTTCTCCTCGGCGAGCATGCGAATGCGCTGGTAGATGAGACGGCTTTGAACGGGAGACCCGCCGGGGCTGTTGATGGAAATGGCCACCACGGGGGCTTCCTTCATCGAAAAAGCTTTGTTGAGCTGACCCGCCACCGTTGCAAGGCTAAGACCTGGCCGGAACTGGCCGCCGGTGCCGATGGGGCCTGACATGCGAACCACCGGAATGACAGGAACGTCTTCCATCAGCTTCTTGGGCAGCAATTTACCGGGTACGATCTTCTTAAGGGTCTTTTTGAAACTCACGACTGACATCCTTTGAAGGTTGATTGCAAGGTCCGGGCTGATGGGTCTAACAGGCTCTCTTTCCCGTCTTGGATTGTATCTAGGGTGGAGCCTGTGGAATTTCCACCCTCGGTTACGCGGATCTGCTTAGGAAATTTATTGGCAACTTTGACAGCCTCGCCTTTGGTGGCACTCCTTTGCGCATTGTTTGCTCTTTACGCGCCCTAGCAATGCTGTAGGAATATAGGTAGTTTCTTTCTTATGCGATGGGGGCATGACATGAGACAGGACTGGGAGCAAATCCAATTTGCTGCCATTGGGCTCGATCATGGTCATATCGTTGGTATGACACAGGGCATGCTGGATGCCGGAGCCCGTTGTAAAGGATACTGGACGGCAGGCGAGAGTGATGCGCATCGCCAGTTCACCGAACGGTTCGATCACGTGGAACGCGTGAACGAGCGCGCCCGTCTGCTTGACGACCCTTCCGTCTCACTTGTCCTGATCGCTGCGCCCTCCCATGACCGTGCGGCTCTCGCCATCGAGGCAATGGAGCATGGCAAGGACGTCATGGTTGACAAGCCGGGGTGCATTTCTCTTGAAGAACTCCGTGCAATCAAGGCAACGGTCGAGGCAACAGGGCGCATCTGGTCGGTCAATTTCTCCGAACGCTTTCAGGTCCGCGCCGTCAGCCGGGCATCAGAGCTCATTCGTGAGGGTAGAATCGGTAAGGTGGTGCAGATGCTTGGCATGGGACCCCACCGCCTGAATGCAAAGACGCGCCCCGACTGGTTCTTCGAGCGGGAACGCTATGGCGGCATTCTTGTCGACATCGCGTCCCACCAGATCGACCAGTTCCTCTATCTCACCCAATCGCAAAGCGCCGAGATCGTCCATTCTGCCGTGGGGAACTTTGCCCATCCGGACTGGAACGGCTTCGAGGATTTTGGCGAGATCTCCCTTAAAAGCGGACCTTCGCAGGCCTATATCAGAGTAGACTGGCTTACTCCTGATGCCTTGCCCACTTGGGGCGATGGCCGCCTGTTCATTCTGGGCACAGGGGGAACCATCGAGCTCAGAAAATACATCGACTTCTGCGGGCGGCCCGGCAAGGACCACCTGTTTCTGGTCAATGGCACGGATTATCTCCACATGGACTGCTCCGACGCGCCATTGCCTTATTTTGGCGATCTTGCCCGAGACATCCTCGAGCGTACCGAGACCGCCTGCCCGCAAGCTCACACATTTGCCGTTATGGATCTGGCCTTGAAGGCGCAGAAAACAGCGGAACAAAGAGGTACACTGGCACCATGACCACGCTTCTGACCAGCACACAGCTCGAGCAACTGACCGACTTCCGGCGCCTGCTGCATCGCCATCCTGAATTGTCCGGCGAAGAAGCGGGCACGGCTCAGCGCATGATCGATGCCTTCGAGATTCTGCAGCCCGATCAGGTGATCACCCGTCTGGGGTCCTGGCAAGAGCCGGACGGGACTACGCTTGGCGGCACCGGCGTTGCTGCTGTTTATGATTCCGGCGAACCGGGCCCGACTCTCCTTTTCCGGTGTGAACTTGACGGCTTGCCGATTGATGAGATTTCCGCGCTGCCCTACCGGTCGCGTCATCCGTTTCAGGCCCATTTGTGCGGACATGACGGCCATATGGCAATCATGCGCGGCCTCGCCATGCGCCTGTCCGAGCGACGTCCGGCAAAGGGACGGGTGGTGCTTTTGTTCCAACCCGCCGAGGAAACCGGCAAGGGTGCCAAGGCGGTTTTGTCCGACCCGAAATTTGCTCCCCTCATTCCCGATCATGCCTTTGCGCTTCACAATCTGCCCGGCGTTGCTCTGGGGCAGGTCGTGGTCAAGACAGGCTCCATCTGTTGCGCCTCTCGCGGTATCCGGATCACCTATGACGGCAAGACCTCACATGCGTCGATGCCGCAGGACGGCCTGTCGCCGGTGGATGCGATCCTGAAAGTGGTCGAGGGTTTGCAGGATCTGTCGAACGGGCTTGATCCGAATCAGGCGCTCGATAACACATTCAAGCTCATCACCGTCACCCATCTCACTATGGGTGAGCCCTGCTACGGGGTATCGCCTTCCCATGGTGAGATCTGGGCCACCTTGCGTACAGTGACCGATCAGGCGATGGAAGAGCTGCTGAAATCCGTGCATGACCTTGCGCTGACCACGGCGGGCCAGTTCGAGCTCGCCATGACCTTCGGCGAGGACGATGTGTTCGAGGCCTGCGACAACAGCGAGGAGACGACGGAAATCGTCCATCAGTCGCTCGAAGCCGAAAATATTCCGGTCCAGTTTGCCGACGTTCCAATGCGCTTTTCGGAAGATTTCGGACGCTTCAGTGCCCATTGCCCCTCTACCCTGTTCTTCATCGGCTCGGGCGAGGATCAGCCTCAACTGCACAATCCGGATTATGACTTCCCCGACGAGTTGATCGGCATCGGTTGCGGCATCTTCGAGCGGATCATCCGGCAGCAGTTGGGCTGATCCAGCCCGCTGCCTTTTCGGACCTCGTAGGCGTTTGATCAGCTCTGCCTCTTTCCTCCAGTCCAAATGGCTCCGCTTTTTGCTATGCTGTTGGCTTTACCGGGAGGGAGAGTCGCAATATGGGCAAGAATATCGTCATTCTGTGCGATGGCACGTCAAACGAGATCAAGACCAACCGCACCAATATTCTGCGACTCTTCGGCTGCCTCGAACGGGATCAGAAACAGCTGGTCTTTTACGATCCCGGCGTGGGCACATTCGGCTCAAGCGATACCCTGTCGCGCATTACGCTGAAAACCAACGAGCTGATCGGTCTCGCCTTCGGGCGTGGCATCAACGAGAATGTGCTCGAGGCCTATCGCTTTCTCATCGACAATTATGATGATGGCCGAAGCTCTGGCCGCGAGCCTGACCGAATCTATCTGTTCGGCTTCAGCCGGGGGGCCTATACCGCGCGGGTGCTCGCCGGGTTCATTCACACCATGGGCAGGATCGAGCGGGAGCAGCTTAACCTCCTTAGTTATGCCTATCGCGCCTATCGCAACATAGGATACAGCCGGGACGAAGAGCGGGTCGCCAACGAGGAACGCTATTCAAAGCATGATGATGCCTTTGCCGAAGTTGGCCTTTATCAACGGGTGCTGTACCCGCGCCCGATGCCGATCCATTTCATGGGATTGTTCGATACGGTCAATTCGGTGTTTGAGCAGACCGGGCACGGCTGGCAGTTCAGAACCCATGCCTACACCCGCCGCAACCCTTCGGTCAGACATGTTCGCCATGCGGTTGCCATTGATGAACGCCGAACCATGTTCAACGCGCAGCTTTTCCCGTCTGGAGGCCTCTACGAGCCGCCCTTTGGCGAGGTGATCAAAAGCGAACAGGACGCGCTGGAGGTCTGGTTTTCGGGCACCCATTGCGATGTCGGCGGTGGCCACCCCGAGCCTCAAAGCGGCCTTGCCAAGATCCCGCTCGACTGGATGATCCGGGAAGCGGCCGCAACCGGTCTGAGGTTCGATCAGGCGGTGGTCAACAAAATCGTGCTGGCGCAAGAGGAGGGAGACTACTGCCCTCCGCAGCCACTGGCCTTGCCTTACAACTCGATGACGCGCGCCTGGTCCCTCGTTGAATGGATCCCGCGACGTGTGCGCTGGTATGACGATGATGGCGAAGAGCAGTCGAAATGGATCCTGCCGCGCGGGCGCAGAAGGGAGATCCCGGACGGGGCCTTCATTCATCCATCGGTTCTGGAGCGGCGAGGCACGGACCATGACTATGATCAGCCAAACCTGCCTCAAAGCTATTCGGTGATCGAGCCGCTCGAGGTGGAGCCGGTAGAATGGTGGAACAGCTGACGCTCAGCCAAGATCGATAGCCGCACCATGGCGATGCACCGCTTCGATGCGTTCGGCAGGCCCATCCCGCCCTGCATCATGCAAGGCAATCGTTGGCAGCAGTCGGAAGGGCGCGCGGGACTGTTTCCTGCCCTGAATGACCACGCGATGGGCCGCCTCCCCTTCGCGCGGCGAGAAAGGCTGAACGGTGACGCCACCGAACCGGCCTTCCATCAGGCGCAACAGATCTGGCAGTTCGTCAGCCCGTTGTACGAGTGTAAAGGTGCCGCTAGATTTAAGGATCGATACCGCCGTGCGGAACCACGGCTCCATTCCTTCATCAGTCAGCATGTGCGCCGTGGCGCGGGCCTGATTGGGCGAGGTCTGATAGCGTTCAGGACGATAGTAGGGAGGATTGGCAATCACATGATTTGCCAGATTTTCCACCAGCCCTGCTTCCTTGCGGGCCTCTCCCCGGATCTCGACATCGCAATTGAGCACGGACGCGGCATGAAGATAGCGGCTGCAGTCGGGGCGTTGGATATTGGCCAGAGCGATGCGGGCGACGTCCGGCTCAAGCTCGACCGCCAGCAGCCGGATATCGCCAACCCGCGCGGCAACGCAGAGACCGGCAGCCCCAACACCGGAGCCGAGGTCGACCACGAGATCGCCGGGTTTCGCGGGGGTACAGGCCGCGAGCAGAACGGCATCGGTGCCGGAGCGATGATGCCCCTTCTTCGGCTGGTAGAGCGATATGCGACCACCAAGAAAGTCGTCCTCGCTCAACTCGCAATCATCCGGCACGCTGCTGTCGAGTACAACGGCGCTGCTATGCAGAAGCGGCGGGGTCGATGGAATGGCTCCTGTCATCTCAGCGATCCTTTTTGTCGGGCTCGGCTTCTTCCTCAAGGCCAGCGTCGATCATCAGGCGTCTTGCCTCAGACTCTCGGTCTTCGTCCACCAGAATCCGCCGTGGCAGAATGCCCAGCGAGCCGTCCATGATCGACATGTTCTGATCGAGGGTTTGAAAGGGAATCTGAGCGTCACGCAACAGGGCTTCGACAAAGGACAGGGTGACGGCATTGTTGGTCTTGAGCAGAAGCTTCATCGGGTCGCCATTTTCCTTTGTGACGTCTGGTGAGCAGACTGTTCGGGATGCTTGATGGACCGGACCTTAATGTCAAAGCAAGAGCATGGAAAGGCCCTCACGAAGAGTTTGAGCGCGGTTGCTCTGATCCATACCGTCAATCAGGACGTACGACTTGCGTTGAGAATTGCCTTTGAAGGGTCAATTAGGCTTTGATTTTTGCAACAAAGTGGCTGCTTTGCCCTTGTGGACTTGAAAGCTTGCTCCTATTCTCGCCCCGAATTTGAGACACCAGCCTTTTGGAGCCCGTGCGTGAGCGCCACCACACAACAAGAGACGACAAAGTCCCAGGCCAGCATTCAGCCTCTCATCGAGCTGGTCAAATCCGACATGGAACGGGTCAATGACCTGATCCTGCAGAAAGCCGGATCGGACGTCGAGATGATTCCCGAAGTGGCCAAGCATCTCATCGACAGTGGCGGCAAGCGCCTGCGTCCGATGCTGACCCTCGCCTCTGCGGCCATGTGCGGCTATGACGGATCGGATCTTGACGGCCATGTCAAACTGGCCATGAGCGTCGAATTCATGCACACCGCGACCCTCCTGCATGATGATGTGGTCGATGAAAGCGGCATGCGCCGGGGCAAGCAGAGCGCACGGATGCTCTGGGGAAATCAGGCCAGCGTGCTGGTCGGGGACTTCCTGCTCGGACAGGCTTTCCGTGTCATGGTGGATGTCGGCTCGTTGAGAGCGCTCGAAGTGCTCTCGTCTGCTGCCTGCGTCATCGCCGAGGGCGAAGTGCTGCAATTGTCCGTCGCCCAGAACATGAAGACCAGCGTTGACGATTATATGCAGGTAATCCGTTCCAAGACCGCGGCCCTGTTCGCGGCGGCCTGTGAGGTCGGACCCATTCTGGCGGGCAGTGACGAGAATAAGATCGAGGCCCTCAGACGCTATGGCATGGAACTGGGCAACGCCTTCCAGTTGATCGATGATGCGCTTGATTATGGCGGGTCGGCGGCAGCGCTCGGCAAGAATGTCGGTGATGATTTCCGCGAAGGCAAAATCACCCTGCCTGTCATCCTTGCCAACGAACGCGGCGACAAAGAAGCCAAGGCCTTCTGGAAACGCGTCATGGAAGAGCGCAAGGACGTGACCGACGGCGCACTCGATTATGCCATGGGCCTGCTGAAGGAAACCGGAGCGCTGGAAGACACGCTCAAACAGGCTCGCGAGCATGGCGCAGCCGCCATCAAGGCGCTCGATGCCTTCGAGGACAGCGACTATAAATCTGCGCTGATTGATGCGGTTGAATTCTGTATTTCCAGAGCCCACTAGCCATCAAAGCCGTCAGACCAGATTTACAGAAGACGAATCAGTGACATCGCGTTGCCTAATGCGGTTCTTGATGAATGAAGCTGGATGTCGACTGCATGTCTTCTGACGGGAGAATGCTCACTTTCCGCCTTATCCTGAAATACCCTGTTAACGGCGTGACCTGACGATCACTCCGCTTCTCTCTTAGCTTCACTCTTAGTTGTGAAGCTAAAGTGATCCGGGGCTTGCTCGCAGGCCGTAAAAAAGCCATTCTGGCCTTCTAAATGGGATTTCGTCGGTCGTTGTGGCCGCAAGAACCATGTTTTGTTGACGGTGTCACAGCCAATTCGGGTGTGTCGCTTTTTTGCGGAATTGGCATCGTCTCTATTTGATAACAGGCAACAAGGGCACCTTCATGCACTTCTCGCGCTCGACTAAACTCCTCCGTCAGTTCCTGCTTTCCAGCGTTGTGGGGACGGGTATTCTGCTTGCACCGGTTCAGACCGGTCAGGCGCAGCCCGAAACGGTGGAAACAGTGGTGCAAGCGCTTGAGGATATGCCGACTACGCTTGCGGGAACCTATCTTGCAGCAAGGGTGGCACAGGAAGAGGGCGATCTGACGCTCGCCGCGCATTTCTATGCCCTTGCGCTTGAGAAAGACCCGGAAAACCCGCAGCTGCTTGAGCGCAACTTCGCGCTCGCCTTTGCTGTCGGTCAGCATGATGTGGCCTTCTCCCTCGCCGAACGCATGGCCGAGAAATTCGGGCGCACAGAAGCCGAGGTCGAGGAAGGCGTCGCCGAGAACGCAACCGAAGCTGACGATGACCCCTCTGCCGAGGATCTCTATGCGGAGCAACAGATCGCTCCCATGGTGCATATGGCTCTGGGTGTGAAAGCCCTCAAGGGCAAGAATTACGCCAGCGCCTCCAAAAGCTTCGAGGCAGGTCTCGACAAGATGATCAACAATCCGGTTGATCTGTTGCGCTCGCTTCCCTTCCGGGGGAACCTCAACAACCCTGCCCTGCTCAGCGCCTCCGCGCAGAATGGGCCTTTTGCACTGATTTCCCAGAGCGTGCTGAACGCCTGGAGCCTGATCGGTCAGGACCGGAAGAATCTCGACAAGGCACTCAAGGCGATGGAAAGCATCAACTCGAGCGAAGTGAACCAGTTTTTCTTCTCGCTCCATTCCGGTCTGATCGCGGCCTATGCCAAGGATTATGCAAAGGCCGCCGACTATCTGCAGAAAAGCCTGCAGGCCGATCCCAATTCCGTTGCAACGGCCGATGCGCTCATCAACGTCTATTTGAAGGCCGGCAACACCGACAAGGCCAAGGAAACCCTCGCGCTGTTTGCGCTGAGTGCCGCTGATACCGAAGAGAAAGACTGGTTGAGAGCGACCTACGGCGAGATGACGCCTGTGGCGAGCCCGATCCGTACGCCGCAGGATGGTGCTGCAGAACTGTTCTCCACCCTTGGCGATGCCCTCACTCAGGAAGATGCCATCGAAGGCGGTGCGCTCTATCTGCAATATGCCGACTATCTGCGCCCCAATCACGATCGTACCGAATTCGCGCTCGGGCGCCTTTTCGAGCGTATGAAACGGGATGACACGGCGCTTGAATATTTCGACCAGATCCCGGAAAGCAGCTACCTCTATCGCAAGGCACAGCGCCGGGCTGGCTTTTCCCTGACCCGTCTCAAACGCGCCGATGATGCCATCGACCGGCTGAGCGCGATGCTCGATGGTGATGCGAGCGATCTGGAGACTGTCTCCGTCCTGTCCCGTATCTATCAATCCGAGGATCGTTTTCAGGACAGCATTAACCTGTTGACCCGTGGCCTCGACAGCGTGAAGACCAAGCGGGACATCCACTGGTCGCTCTACTTTCTGCGCGGTTCGGCCTATGATCAGATCAAGGACTGGCCAAATACCGAAAAAGACATGCAGGAAGCACTGGAGTTGTTCCCGAACCAGCCGACGGTCCTGAACTATCTGGGCTATAGCTGGGTAGATCGTGGTCTGCATCTTGACAAGGCAATCGAGATGATCCGGCAGGCGGTCGCGCTCAAACCCTATGATGGCTTCTTTGTCGACAGCCTCGGCTGGGCCTATTATCGGCTCAACAAGTTCGAAGACGCGGTCGAGCATCTCGAACGGGCCGTGGAGCTGCGCCCCGAAGATCCGACGATCACGGATCACCTGGGCGATGCCTACTGGAAAGCCGGGCGGCAGAATGAAGCCTATTTCCAGTGGAAGCGCGTCAAGACGATGCAGCCGACCGACGAACTCATGAAACAGGTCGATGAGAAGATCGAAAAGGGCCTCGTTGATTGAGGTCTATCGGCACGCGGGAATGACGACATTGCAGTCACGGAGCATCAGCCACAACGCCCGGCGCTCCGTGTGGAGGCTGCGCCTCAAAAGCAGATGATCAGACGGTTTGCGCGAATGATTGTTGCGTAAAACACTGTTTCTGAACGGCTTTGCGTCAATACGACCATTTCAGCATCCTCCTTTTCCAGAGGAGGGCGACATTTGCCCGAGAATCATCTTATGCTTTGGCCACCGGAACGGAGCGCCTTTGAGGGTGTTGGGGATTTCACATCCTGTTTCGGCCAAGTGTGAGCCATCAAGACACGCGAGAGTACTCGAGACCCTGCGGTATGATCAGCCAGCCATCGAACGAAAATGCCCTTGTCCTGCAGGCCCCGGCCAAAGTGAATCTGGCGCTGCACATCACCGGGCAGCGCGAAGACGGGTTTCATCTGCTCGATTCTCTCGTGGTTTTTGGCGGTGCTGCGGACCGGCTGGTGTTTAAACCGGCAGACAGGCTTCATCTCTCGGTGAGCGGGCCATTCGCAGAGGGCCTCAGGCAAGAGCCGGACAATCTGATGGTCCGCGCTGCACGCCTGCTGGCCGATGAGCTTCATCTTCCGGCAAAGGCCGAGTTGACCCTCGAAAAGCATCTCCCGATTTCGGCGGGCGTGGGTGGCGGTTCGTCCGATGCGGCGACGACCCTTTTGGGCCTGTTGCGTCTGTGGGAGCGCACCATCAAGGACGAGAAACTCAGGGTCATTGCCCTCAAGCTTGGTGCTGACGTGCCGATGTGCCTTGAAGGTTCCTGCCTGCGAGCTACCGGTATCGGTGACGAACTGAGTAAAGGCCCCCGGCTGCCGAAGGATCTCGGGCTTGTGCTGATCAACCCTCGGGTGCCCATTTCCACCCCCGGCATCTTCAAGAAGCTCAAGCGCAAGACCAACGACTCCATGGGGCCCATACCCTCCGCCTTCCTTTCGGCGGTGGCGCTCGCGGACTGGCTCAGTGATCAGCGCAATGATCTGCAAATGGCCGCGATTGAACAGGCACCGGTGATCGAAACGGTTTTGCAGGCTCTCGTTGACGACGGTGACTGTCTCTTTGCCCGCATGTCTGGTTCCGGGGCCACCTGCTTCGGGCTCTTCCAGAGCATCAAACATGCGGAATATGCTGCGCGGCGGCTCACCTTCACCCATCCCAACTGGTGGGTGAGCTATGGCGGCGTGACCTGAACGCATCGTCGCACCACTATTCCAATACGCTCGCGGCATCCGTTCCATCCCTTAGCTACATGCGTACAAGTTGTTGCCAAGGTGGCAGACTTCTATCCTGAGATGGCTAGCCAAACAGGTCTCCAAGGTGGTGCAAGTCGCCGGGGAGCACCAACGCCGGGGACAGTCGCCACCGATGTGGACTGCCGGCAACCGTCTGACAGGGAGAGACATTGATGAAATCTGTTACCCGCCTTTTCGCTGCCGCTGCCCTTCTGGCTTTCGCCGGTGCGGCTTCTGCGCATATGGACAAGCCCGTCACACCGGCACAGACAGATGCCAAGGCCGCGACCAGCGTCGTTGCTGAAGCCAAGCCTTGCGAAGGCAAAATGGTGCGCGACAAGGACGGACGTGTGCATTATGCCGGCTGTGCGGGAATTGCCATGCCATGCATGACCAATTCCGATTGCTGCTCGAACAATTGCGACAATTCAGCCTGCAATCAATAAGTTTCTCGGTTTTAGGCAAGGAACCAGAGAGACTGACGGACGCGTCGATAGGGTGGCGCGTCCGTTTTTTATCTTCCACCCATTGTGGCAACAGGATCAATCTTCAGGGGCGGTCCTTATCCGGCTTCCGAATGAGCTTTTCTTTCAGTCGATGCATGGAAATCCAGACGAATGCGGCAACGGGAACCACCAGGAATGCGGAAATCATCGTCTTGCTAACAGGCATGACCTTGCTCAACGGCGACAGAAGGTAGGACAGCAGACTCACTGTGTAATAGGTGATCGCGACCACGGAAATGCCCTCGACCGTTTCCTGCAATCGGGCCTGTTGAGCGGCGCGTGCGTCCATCTTGGACAACAGTTGCCGGTTCTGCTCCGCGGTGGTGACCGAGACGCGGGTGCCCAACAGCTCGACTGCGTCCGCCGCGCGCTCTGTCAGATCCTCCAGCAGGGAATTGGCCGACTCGCAGGTGCGCATGGAGGGGGCGTAGCGGCGCTTCATGAATTCAGACACCAGCTGACGACCCAGAATGCGCTCCTCGCGCAGAAGGTCGATGCGATGAAGCACAATCGCTTCATAGGCGGAGGCAGCGCTGAAGCGGAACGAGCTGCGCGAAGACAACAGGGAGAGCTCTGCCGAAATCCGCAAAAGCGCGTCCAGAGCGTGCTTGTCCGTCTCGTCCGCATCGCCCATTTGCTCAACGGTTTCACTGAGCTCGGCGTTGATCCGCCTCAGGTCCTTCATCACGGCACGCGCTGCAGGCAGCGTGAGCATCGACATCGCGCGATAGGTCTCGATTTCAAGGAAGCGCTGCACCACCCGTCCGATCCGGCCCGGCCCGATGGTGTCACAGGCGAGTACGGCAAGGCGGATCTGCCCGTTGTGGTCAAGGTCGAAATCCGCCGCGATGGCCGCGGAGCGATCAATGACATAGGCCGCCGCAAAGCTCGTGGTGGGCGAGCCGAACCAGTCCGGGACGACAGAGCTCATCAGCGCCTCGAGCACCTTCTGAGTGCGGGCCTGCTCGATGCGCACAGAGACAGAGGAGATGATCCGGCCCGGATAGGCCTTCAGCCAATCCATCGTGAAATGGGCGTGAAGATCCGTCGCGAAGCTGTGCGGGCTCAGGCCTTCCGGCTTCGGGGCATAGGTGAATAGGGTGTAGGTGGCAAATTCTGAGTGGTTCTCCCACTTCAGGGTCATATCGCCGAGCTTGACCACATGAAAGACCGCGCCCTCATGGGGATGCTCCGCGTCAAAGCGGTCGAGAAATGCGATGAGCTGACGACGGGCGGCCTCGGGCGTATGGCCGTCATCTTCCTCAGGCTTGAGCGCGATGAAGGCAAGGCGACAGGGAGCCTTGAGCTTGAGAAACGGGCGCGCATGCATCTCGCGGATCATCGGCTCTCTGAGCGAATGATTGAGCGCCTGCTTGGCATAGTTCCCACTCGACCCGGGCATTGGCGCCTCCATGAAGGGCTTGCTTATGCCCCCGGTTCATTGACCGAGGGCGATCAGACTCGCGGTGAGCCGTAGAAAATGACGAAAGAATTTCTCGAAAAGAATATCTCAAAGTGAATTTCTACGTAAAACTACCTTGCCTCTGGTGAGTATAAGGCAAATTGTCGCGGCATGCGCGGATGGTTCTTTGATGCCAGGCCTGCCTGCATCCTGCCATGCATGAAATCAGAGGGACTGACGGCGACACGGGCAATAGTGCAGGAGACGAGGTTGGTATCAGCGCCCAGCCACTTTTTTTGCCCGCCCGGATGGCTGGGAGAGTTCGGACAGGGCTGCTTCGCACTCGTCCTTGTCCATCTCTTCCAGAGGTAGTGAGACAAGGCGCTGAACCTGATCGGCAATCTGATTATAGACTTCTTCAAATGCCAGCTGCATTTCCTTGTCATCCCCCACTTCGGCAGCGGGATCCGGGATGGTCCATTGAGCGGTAACGGGATTACCGGGCCAGCTGGAACTCAGATCTTCGGGCGCTTTTTCGCAAATCGTGATGATCTGGTCCATCTTGGGTGCGAAGGGTGTGTTGAATTCCTTCCATGTCTTGCAGCGAAAGGTTCCGATATCGAAGCCTTCGCGCTCAAGCAATTGCAGGGCCCAGGGATTGGGAATCTCGCGCGGTTCGATGCCGGCAGAATAGGCTCTGAAACGCCCCTCGCCCTCGCGGGCCAACAAGGCCTCGGCGAGCAGAGATCGAGCGGAATTTCCTGAGCAAAGGAAAAGGACATTTTGCATTCAAACCTCCCAGTTCACCTGCAGCACGCTCTCTCGGGGGTGGAGCTGCGCAAGGAATGCCTGTTAAAACTCTCCGTATCGTGAATATTTAGGATACACAATCGATTCTTGCACCTTTACGGCACAATTTTTCGCAAGGAAATTGCAATTTCCTCTATTGCTCGCCAGACGGCATCATCCCCCGGCAGTCTCGATCAAGGAAAAGCAACAGGGCGTCCAGTCCACCCGGTGTTGCAAAATAGGTGACGTTGCGGCCATTGCGTTCCGAGGTGATCAGACCGGACTGCTGCAGAATGCTGAGATGGGTCGACAGCGTGTTGTGGCGGGTCTCAAGGATCTTGGCGATGGTGCCTGCGCCCATCCCGTCAGCCCCGGCAGACGCAAGCAGGCGGAAGGCCTCAAGCCGGGTCGACTGGGAGAGAGCTGCGAGGCACTGCAAGGCAACGGGCTGAAGGCTGGCTGCACTCCCCGCACGATCTGCAGACTTTGCAAACCAGTCCGGGCGCGGTTCGATTTTTGAAAGTTCGCTGGGCATCTGTCGCAACACTGATCGAAAACGGCAAGACGGCTTCGTCGCGACCTCAAGAAGAGGTGAGAAGCGCAATAAGGAGTAAGTCGACATCTATCGACTTATGATGACAGGGGCATGACATGAGACCAACCGAAGCCTCTAGAGGCGCAAGGGAGCGCGTGGACCTGCCCATGCTGCAAAGACAAATTGACGCGGCCTTCGCGCCTGCACCGAGCGCCCGGTGCTGACCAAGCCGCCTTTCTTCAAGCGTAAAAGCCTTGGTTCTTCGGGGATTTCGCCTGCCTGTTGTTGCGTCGCAGCATTGATCCCTCTATATTTGACACTTCCGTTCCGATCGCATGTCTGCTATGCGCTGCCGAGCGCCTGCTGGGCGCCCGAAAGAACAGAATAATCGGGTAACGAGCGCTTGGTTCTTGATCTATGGTTCGAACAGGTTCACAAGTCTCGGGTGAAGAGAGGATTGTGGCATGAGCCAGATGACCAAATGGGTCTACAGCTTTGGCGGCGGACGCGCTGACGGCAGTGCGGAAATGCGCAGCCTGCTGGGTGGCAAGGGTGCCAATCTGGCTGAAATGAGCAATCTCGGCCTGCCTGTCCCTCCCGGTTTTACTATGACAACCGATCTCTGCCGACGCTATCTGGCTGAGGACCACAGCTATCCCGATGGCCTCACGGATCAGATCGGCGAAGCCCTCACCCGTATCGGCGCTCTGACGGGCCGTGCCTTTGGCAGTGTCAAGAAGCCCCTGCTTCTGTCCATTCGCGCTGGCGCGCGCAAGACCATGCCGGGCATGATGGAAGCCATTCTCAACCTGGGCCTGAATGACGAGACCGTCGAGGGTCTGGCGCAGGAGACCGGCAACGCTCGCTTTGCCTATGACAGCTACCGCCGCTTCATCCAGATGTATGGCGACGTGGTGCTCGGCATCGACCAGAACGAGTTCGAGGATATCCTCGAGCAAATCAAGGACGAACAGGGCTTCATGCTCGACACCGACCTTGAAGCTGACGACTGGAAGAGCATCATCGAAAAATACAAGGCGCTGATCGAGGACGAACTCGACGAGCCCTTCCCGCAGGATGTCCATGCCCAGCTGTGGGGCGCGATCGGTGCCACCTTCTCGTCGTGGATCAGTGCGCGGGCGATCACCTATCGGCGCCTTCATGACATTCCCGAAGACTGGGGCACGGCGGTCAATGTGCAGGCCATGGTGTTCGGCAACCTCGGCGAAACCTCGGCAACGGCCGTTGCCCATACGCGCAATCCGACCACAGGCGCCAAACGGCTTTGCGGTGAATTCCTGCTCAATGCTCAGGGAGAGGACGTGCTCGCCGGCAATCGGGCGGCACTCGACCTGACCTGTCGCGCGCGGCTCGAGAATGGTGGCGACGAGCCCAGCCTTGAAGAGCTGATGCCCGAACAGTTTGCCCAGTTCCTGAAGATTTGCGACCAGTTGGAACATCACTATCGCGACATGCTGGAACTGGAATTCACCATCGAGGGCGGGCGTTTGTGGATGCTGCAGACCCGGACCGGTCGGCGCACGCACAAGGCCGCTTTGCGGATCGCGGTGGATCTGGCCAACGAGGGGCTGATCACTCGCGAAGAAGCCGTGATGCGCGTCGATCCGCGCTCGCTTGATCACATGCTGCATCCCACCATCGATGAGGCGGCCAAACGCAACATTCTGGCGCGAGGCCTTGCCGCCTCCCCCGGTGCAGCAGCCGGGCATCTGGTGTTTGAGCCCAAGGACGCGGAATATTTCGCCAATCAGGGCAAGCATGTCATTCTGGCCCGCATCGAGACGAGCCCTGAAGACATTCACGGCATGCATGTGGCCCAAGGGATTCTGACCGCTCGCGGTGGCATGACCAGCCACGCGGCGGTGGTTGCACGTGGCATGGGCATTCCCTGCGTCTCCGGTGCGGGCATGATCCGGATCGATTATGAGCAGGAAACGCTGACGGTGGGCACCGCGGTGATGCGCAAGGGCGATCTTGTTACGATTGATGGCGGCACCGGAGAGGTTATCGACGGCGAAGTGCCGATGCAGAAGCCGGAGCTGACCGAGGAATTCAACCAGTTGATGGACTGGGTCGATGGCATCCGCCGGATGAAGGTGCGCTGCAACGCCGATACGCCGCAGGACGCCAAGTCCGCCCGCGATTTCGGTGCCGAAGGCATCGGGCTGTGCCGCACCGAGCATATGTTCTTCCATGAAGAGCGTATCTCGACCATTCGCGAGATGATCATCGCCAACTCTGCTGAAGATCGCAAACAGGCCCTCGACAAACTGTTGCCGATGCAGCGGGCCGACTTCATCGACCTGTTCGAGATCATGGCGGGGCTTCCCGTGATCATTCGCCTGCTCGACCCGCCCCTGCATGAATTCCTGCCGTCCGAGACCGGCGACATCAAGCTGGTTGCCGAGAAGCTCGGGGTTCCGGAAAAGCAGCTGTTCAGCCGCATCCACACCATGCACGAGTTCAACCCGATGCTCGGGCACAGGGGCTGTCGTCTGGCCATTTCCTACCCCGAGATGGTGGAAATGCAGACCCGGGCCATTTTCGAGGCTGCCCTTGATGCCGCAGCCAAGACCGGCAAGCCGGTGCAGCCCGAAATCATGGTGCCTCTGGTCTCGATCCGAACCGAACTGGAATTCGTCAAGGCGCGTATCGACACGACTGCAGCGACCGTGATGAAGGATGCCGGGCGCACCATCCCCTACAAGGTCGGCACCATGATCGAACTACCGAGGGCCGCCCTTCAGGCACGCAAGATCGCCGAAGAGGCAGAGTTTTTCTCGTTCGGCACCAACGACCTGACCCAGACCACCTATGGCATCAGTCGGGATGACGCGGCACGCTATCTTTCGGATTATCTAAGGGCCGGGGTGATCGAGCAGGACCCGTTTATTTCCATCGACGTGGACGGGGTCGGCGAGATGATGGAAATCGCGGTCGAACGTGGCCGCTTTGCACGGCCCGATCTGGAGCTGGGCATCTGTGGTGAGCATGGCGGGGATCCGGCCTCGATCGATTTCTGCGAACGAATCGGCCTCGACTATATCTCCTGCTCGCCCTTCCGCGTCCCCATCGCCCGCCTCGCGGCGGCACAGGCGTCTGTCAGACGGCACAATCGCAGTCGGTAAGCACCGCATGTCGCCTCATTGCTGGTGACGTGGCGGACTTTTGTACAAAGCAGCGCTTTCTGACGCGGGAAAATTTGCGGAAATTTTTCCATATTCCGCAAATATTCCTGACATTTTCAATAAATCCGCATTTTTGACTTTCAAGACCTCGTCCTATCGCAAGAAATATTGTCTTCATTCAATTTTCCGGATATATTGCGACCTTGGGTTGCAACGGATGGAAAATCTATGGCGAGCACATTTCTTCAAGGCGCACTGGTCGGATTGGCTGTCGCGGCTCCTGTTGGCCCGATCGGACTTTTGTGCATCCGGCGCACCTTGCGAGAAGGGCGGATTGTCGGTCTCGCGACCGGTATGGGTGCAGCCACCGCTGATGGCCTTTATGGCCTTGTTGCCGCGACAGGCCTTGCCATTTCCGGCCTGCTTGTCAGCCATGGCGACGAGATGCGGCTGTTCGGCGGCCTGTTGATCCTCTATCTCGGCCTTTCGACCTTTCGGCGTGGGCTCAGCGATCAGCCCCATGACCCGGCCAAGGCACCGCCGAGCCATGCGCCCTTGAAGGCTTATGGCACGACTTTTCTACTGACACTCGCCAATCCGGCAACAATCCTTTCTTTCGTTGGCATGATTTCAGGGCTGTCAAAAGGCGCGGAAGCTGGTCCGGATGCAGCCTATTGGCTGGTCTTCGGTGTCTTTTGCGGCTCGGCGGTCTGGTGGCTGTTTCTGGTCACCATGACCGCACTCATTCGCGGGCTGATCTCGGACCTCATCATGCGGATCATCGATTTTGCCTCAGGTGGTCTGTTGATGGTGTGGGGGGGCTGGATGGTCTGGCAGGCCGCTCGCGGCTTTCTCCCCTGATCTCTTAGTCTTTGGTCACGTCTCGTTCTTTCGTCGGTTAAGCCTTTCCCGGATGCTGTGATATGCGGGGAATAGTCAGCCACTCCCGACCTTCATGGAACGTGCCCTTGCCAATGCCCGAGCCATCTCCCCTCTCCTTTGAAGCCATCGCGACTGGTGGCAAGCGCGCCATCGCCCGGGCGCTGAGCGATATCGAAGCGAGGGACGGCACGAGGGAAGTCGCGCAGCTGCTCGATGAGGCCGCAGAGAGGGCCCGAGCCCATGTGGTGGGGCTCACCGGACCTCCGGGGGTTGGCAAATCGACCCTGACCAACGCTCTCATTCGCCACTGGCGTGGGGAAGGCAAAAGCGTCGGTGTCGTTGCAGTCGATCCCTCGTCGCAGATTTCGTCAGGCGCATTGTTGGGTGACCGAACCCGCCTTGACACCGACCCCACCGATCAGAATGTGTTCGTGCGCTCGATGGCGGCACGAGACCGCCTCGGCGGGCTCTCTCACGAAGCGTTGGCGGCGATCATCCTGATGCGTGCTCTGTTTGATCGGGTGCTGGTGGAAAGTGTCGGCATCGGTCAATCAGAGGCCGATATCGCCTTTGCTGCGGACAGTATCGTGCTTTGCATCCAGCCCGGATCTGGCGACAGCCTGCAATTCATGAAGGCGGGTGTGATGGAACTGCCCGATATCGTTGTCGTCACCAAATCTGACATGGGCGCTCCGGCGCGTCGGGCCAAGGCCGATGTCGAGGGTGCTCTGTCCCTTGCGATGCGCAAGCAGAGTGACTGGTCCGTGCCGGTCCTCCTCGCCTCGGCACAGGAGGGCTCAGGCCTCAAGGACCTAGCGGAAGCGGTGGAAGACCATTACCAGATTCTCGTCGAAAGTGGGCGTCTCCTCACGCAACGGAAGCAACAGGCGCTGTTGTGGATGAAAGACAGGATCAGACGCAAATTTGGTGAATTCGGTCTTAAGCATGCCAGAATTGATTCCAGTGACAACGATTGCCCCGGATTGTTCGAAGCAGAGCGAAAAGTGCATTTGGATCTGGTTGAACGTTTGTCTGCAACCGGAGAGAAAACCAAATAAGTTGAACAAAAACATCAACTAATACACAGGTTATTTCCCGCTTCGTATCGTTAAAACCTCATGTTTTTTAACATCTTTACATGAAGTTTTGAAAGATCCCATTTTGCGGGAATTCGCAATTTATCGATCAAAAACAATAGTTTTGTGCTAATAGTCAGATCACTCGCATGCATTGCGAAGAATGTACCTATAAGCTTTTGGTACTATTTTGGGCAGGAGTCCAAATTTTTGGGGGTGATTTGCTCGCAATTTCGCGCTAGATTTGTATGAGCTTGTGAGCACGCCCGGGCATGTCACCTGATTTGGCTCTAGGTGTCTACAGACAATCTGCGGGGACTGTTCTGAAATCTGCCACAACATTCGAGTTCTTTGCTGGTTTGATCTCGAATGGATGGGTTTGTAAACAAGCTTCACTTGCCCGAACCTGGTTTCTCCGGGTTCGGGCTTTTTCATTTTGAGCGTCTCGCTTTGGCACCAATGCTCGCAAGCATCGCTCACGGCCCCCCCCTTTCAATGCCCCTATCCTGTTCGCCACGGCAATCCCGTCCCGTGCGACAGTCGCATTCTGCATGGTCCATTCTAGCCTCTCACGAGTGCCTTTCCCGATCGCAGATGTGAAGACCCAAGGGGCAAATGACCAGCGGTAAAGCCACCGTCAGGAGAGGGCGAAGTCTTACCCTCATAGGTCTCTTTCTGCTGCCACCCGGTCGCCTTAATCAAGTTTTAAAAGAAAACCCTCATGAAAGACGATCTCGTTAACAGTCTTTCAAGGTTAATGTCGCATTATCACTTTCAGAGTGCCGTATTTAACGGCGAAACTGCGCCCAACGAGAATTGAGGGGCGTACGAGTGTTGTATTGCGTAGTACAGGTTGGTGGCAGAATGTCCAAAACCAAGCTTGGCAAGAATAGCCTTGGTCTGACCGCTCGAATTCTTCTCGGCTCGGGTTTGGTCCTTACCCTCACACAATCGCTGGAAGAGTCTGACGCGAGTGGCAAGTCAATTGCCGCACTGAGACAGCAGGCCTGGGCCAAGGAAGTCTTTGCCGGGAACCTGCTTCAGTTTCGAGGGACCGAAAAGGATATCCTTGCGGTCAAAGACGAAGAGCAGAGTTTTACCAAATCATCCGTGGCGTTTCCGCTCTCCTCGTTCAAGCCTGCCAGGCTGAGCGAAGGAGCCTACATTCGCATTGCCGAGACCGACGAGACCAAGGTTCCCGAAGCAGCCCTTGCGCTGACGACGCGCACCCTGTCCGAGCTCAGCGATGGCATCGAAGTCTCCCGCACCAAGAAGGGCGACAGACGCCTTGGCTGGGGCTGGGAGCCGTTCAAAGTGGATCATGGCCGCAAGGCCATCGCGCTCAACTGGTCTGGATCGGTCTGGGCCATGGGCGGACCGTTTGAAGACCGGACCCATGATGAGTTGCCGAAACAGGCCTTTGCCCCGTCAGACGATCTGAACATGGTCATGGCGGATGCCTCCAAGTTCCTGTTGCCTGAGCCGATCGAAGCTCCGGCGGTGATGATGGCACAGAATGACCAGCAGCCAGCGACGGTCGACGGCGCGGAACAGGTCGATGGTGTTGTCACCGGATCCACCGCCCTCGCCTATGCGCCCAATTCGGCTGAAGGTCTTGAGGCTCCGTTCGAGGCCATCCTGACGGAACAACGCACCGGGCAGATCAGCGAAGACAATCAGATCACTGTGCTCGGTGCGGTCGAGCAGATCAACAAGGAGCTGGACGCCGAGGGAGCACCAAAGCTCATCGCCGCCATCAGTGCCTTACCACGGGCTCGTGCGCCGATGGCCAGCGAAGCAGTGGCCACAGCCGCGACCGAAGAAGTGAGCAAACCACTAGACGTGTCTCCACTAGTTGCCAGCCTTGAAGACCTGTCCAAAAACAGCAACCCGGAAGCCGCCGAAGTCACAGACACTGCCGATGAGGGTCTCACCCTAGCCAAGAGCAAGGCTGCCCGTAGTGCAGAGCTCAAGCTTGCGTCCCTGACCACAGGAACGGGTGAAGACAAGGAGCCCAAGAAACGCTCCCGCTTTGCCCGCTGGTTCGGTTTCGGCTCGCCTAAGAAGGCCAAGATCGACGCACGCGGCGAACATGCCTGGATCACCAACAAGATCCCGAAATCGTCCTACACCAAGAAGCAGAAAACCTGCCTTGCCAATGCGATCTATTTCGAGAGCCGCTCAGAACCTGAAAAGGGACAGATCGCCGTGGCTCAGGTGGTCATCAACCGGGTGAAGAACCCGACCTATCCCGACAGCATTTGCGGTGTGGTCTATCAGAACCAGCACAAACGCAACCGCTGCCAGTTCTCTTTCGCCTGTGACCGCATTCCTGATCGCGTCCGGTCCAAGAAGTCCTGGGACATGGCTTGGAAGATCGCCAACGAGGTGGTCAACGAGGAAGTCTGGCTGAAGGAAATCGGCTCGTCGACGCACTATCACGCAACCTACGTGAAACCGCGCTGGGCCCGCAGCATGAAACGCCTCGACAAGATCGGTCTGCACATCTTCTATAAGACCTATGGCGGCGGCTGGACCTGATCTGATCACTCAGCTGACAACTCGATAGCAATCACGAAGCGGGCCACTTGGCCCGCTTTTCATTTGGGATCTTGCTTGTTTGACGAATTGCCGGATGTTCAGTCGAGCGCGTCGAGTTTTGCTGCCACTTCGAGTAGATCCTGCCAGGCCGCCCGCTTCTGCGCGGGGGTGCGCAGGAGGAAGGCCGGATGCAGGGTTGCCATGACGGGAATGTCCCGACCGGCGGCCTGATAGCTGCGCCAGCGGCCACGCAGGCGCATGATGCCGTCTTTGGAGTCCAGCAGTTGTTGCGCCGCCGTGCCACCGAGGAACACCAGAAGCTTGGGGTTCACCAGTTCGATATGGCGGTGAATGAAGGGGCGGAGCATGGCCTGCTCATCAATACTGGGCTTGCGGTTGCCCGGCGGACGCCACGGCAGAATGTTGGTGATGTAGGCCTTTTCGCGATCGAGATTGATCGCGGCCATCATCTTGTCGAGCAACTGCCCGGCCCGGCCAACAAAGGGCACCCCTTGCAGATCCTCATCCCGTCCCGGTGCCTCGCCAATGAACATGACATCAGCATCGGGGTTGCCATCTCCGAACACCAGAGATTTGGCAGAAAACTTCAGGCTGCAGCCATCAAATCCGGCAAGGGCCTTGCGCAGGTCATCAAGCGTTGGCGCGGCCTTTGCTGCCGCAACCGCATTTTCGACCAGCGTTGCCGTTCCCGCATTCTGGAAATTCGGCGTGGATTGTCCATTGGTGCTAGGTGGAAAGGCGACTTGACCTCCATGCTGCGCCGCACTATTGGACGAAGGGAGCGATTGATTGAAAGTTGACCCTGACGTAAACGTAGCTTGCGGAGAATTGACAGGAGGAACAGCACGCGCTGATGATCCTTGAGACGGTCTCGACGGCGTCTGTCTCGCCCCGGCTTCCATGGCCTGACGGCGAGCCTGCTGCTGACGACGGCTTTCCTCAAAGCGATCCTGAGGTGCGTCATCGAGCGCACAGTCGACACCAAGCGCCTCGTACCAGTCCATAAGGCCAGCGAGGTCATGAGCTGTCGTCACTGTGTTAGGCACATTCGGCATTTGGTTTCCGTCTTCAATTCCCGTAAGACTTAATCTATACGGCATGGGGCAATCGGAGGCCAACCCCAAAATGCTGCTGTCGAGCCTTGAGACCGGCCGTGAGTAAAAAGGACCTGCAAATGACTGAAATGAACGAGCTTCCCGAACGCGAAAGCATGGAATTCGACGTCGTGATCGTCGGCGCGGGCCCGTCCGGCCTGTCGGCGGCCATTCGAATCAAGCAACTCGCCGAAGAAAAAGGCGAGGACATTTCAGTCGTCGTGCTGGAGAAAGGCTCCGAAGTCGGAGCGCATATCCTCTCAGGTGCCGTGATTGACCCCGTTGCCCTGACCCGCCTCATCCCCGACTGGAAAGAGGACGACAGCTGCCCGGTTAAAGTTGCGGTCAAGAAGGACCGGTTCCGTCTGCTCGGGCCAGCCGGGGCAATCCCGCTTCCCAATTTCGCCATGCCGCCGCTGATGAGCAACCATGGCAACTACATCATTTCCCTTGGCAACCTCTGCCGCTGGCTTGCAGAGAAAGCCGAAGCGATGGGTGTCGAGATCTATCCCGGCTTCGCCGCTGCCGAGCTGCTCTATGACGAGAATGGCGCCCTGCGCGGTGTTGCCACCGGCGATATGGGCGTCGGCAAGGATGGCGAGCCAAAAGACACCTACATGCGCGGCATGGAACTGCTTGGCAAATACACGCTGATCGGCGAAGGTGTGCGCGGCTCGCTCACCAAGCAGCTGATTGCCAAATATGCGCTCGACAAGGATTGCGACGTGCCGAAGTTCGGCATCGGCATCAAGGAAATCTGGGAGATCGACCCCGCGAAGCACAATGAAGGTCTGGTCGAACACAGCTTTGGCTGGCCGCTTGACGAGAAGACCGGTGGCGGGTCCTTCCTCTATCATATGGAAGACAATCAGGTCGCAGTGGGCTTTGTGGTCTATCTCAATTACAAGAACCCCTATCTCTCACCGTTCGAGGAATTCCAGCGCTTCAAGCTGCATCCGACGGTGCAGCCTACCCTTGAGGGTGGCAAGCGCATCTCCTATGGCGCACGCTGCATTGCCGAGGGTGGCTATCAGTCAGTTCCGCGCCTGACCTTCCCGGGCGGAGCACTCATCGGTTGCTCGGCTGGCTTCGTCAACGTGCCACGCATCAAGGGCATTCACAACGCCATGGATTCGGGGATGCAGGTGGCCGATGTCCTGATGACAGCTTTGGCGGAAGGTCGTGCCAACGACGAACTCGCCGCGTATGAGGAAGGCTGGCGCAAGGGCCCGATCGGCAAGGATCTGTTCAAGGTCCGCAACGTGAAACCGCTGTGGGCCAAATTCGGTCTGACCATTGGCGTCACGCTCGGCGGCCTCGACATGTGGCTCAACAGCCTGTTCGGCTTCTCGCCGTTCGGCACCGTCAAGCATGGCAAGACCGATGCGCAGAGCACCCTGCCCGCCAGCCAGTGCAAGCCAATCGACTATCCCAAGCCTGACAACAAAATCACTTTTGACAAGCTCTCCTCCGTGTTCCTCTCCGGGGCGAACCACGAGGAAGATCAGCCCTGTCATCTGGTGGTCAAGGACCTCTCCCTGCAGAAGAGCTCCGAGCATGATGTCTATGGCGGGCTGTCGCAGCGCTTCTGTCCGGCCGGGGTCTATGAGTGGGACGAAAGCGGCGAGACGCCAGCTTACGTCATCAACGCTGCCAACTGCGTCCACTGCAAGACCTGTGACATCAAAGACCCGAACGGCAACATCACATGGACGGTGCCCGAAGGGGCTGGTGGGCCGACCTATCCGAACATGTAACCTTGTGATGTCACAGGTTTTTCCTGACGATACGCTGATCATGCGGGCAAGCCCGCATGGCGCATCTTGTGACATCAAGGACCCGAACGGCAACATCACGTGGAGGGTGCCCGAAGGGGCCGGCGGGCCGACCTATCCGAACATGTAAAAGCTGTTCTGTTGACTAAAATTAGGGGCCGCGCTGGTGAACCTGTACGGCCCTTTTTGCGTTCGAGGAATTGATGGGGCAAACTCGACTAGTCAGAATGCCCTTCGATTCTGGCTCATGCATGTATAGTTGCTCAATCAATACCCCTCATAGTCCTCGCCGGACACTTTCGGACAAAGGCCCTTTCCAATGCGACAGATCGCTCGCCATATCCTTGTTGCCTGTCTTGCATTCATCGCGATCCAATCGAGCGGGAACCATTCTGTTCAGGCAGGCATTTTGTCATCGATCATCAGAGGTGGAGAACATGTTGCGTCCGGAGCGGCGAAGAAGATTGATCATCTTATTCCGAGCCTTGAAGAGGCGGGCCGTCTCGCTCGGCATCTTCCCGGTGCGGATGATGCCGCCCGCGTTGCGCTTGTACCTGCAGAGGGCGGCAGCTGGCGCCTTGTGGGTGTGGAAGGGGAAGCCCACACGCTCAGCAAACTCGACGATCTCGCAGGCAGTCTGGAGGCGCATTTCGACGACGTCCCGAAGAGAGCTGCCATCGCCGTGAGGGAAGAGGACTTCTTCAAGCTACGCGAGGACCTGACATCCCGGCCCAATGGGGCAGACCTGCATCTCGTGCGAAATCGGGCGCAGATCCTGCCACTCGTCGTGAAATCGGACGGTGGAAAGCCACGTCTGATGGTGGTCCTCGGCCCCAAAATGCTGCTCGATCCGTCTTCGGTGCGTGCGCTTGACGCCAATATCGATCTGATGCGGCGTGGCCTCAATCGGTCCGATCTGAAGATGGCGCGCTTTGACAGCCAGTCAGCCTCGGCGCAGGCCTCCGCACAAGCGGCAGACCCGATTGCCTCGCTCGCGCCAGATGCTCTCGATATTTCCCTGTCGCGCTACAAGAACAAGACGCTCGTCCTCACCGGTAAGATCGAGGCGGAGGCTGCAAGCAATCAGCGCTGGCTGGTGGTTCAAGATGGCAAGGAGGCCCGCAGGATCTCGCTTGATGCGCTTGAGAAATCCGCAGATGTTCAGCGGGTCAATCTGATGATCGTGCAGTCCTCGACCCCGCGACAGCCCGGCACGGGCTGGTTCAACAAGTCAGGCTTCGAGAAACGCTTCGCCGATGCTCAGTCTGCCATGACCCAGCGCGATCTGTTCGAGGCGCTCACTCCACCTGATGCAATGGCGGTGATCCGCTCCAGCCGGGAAGGTGGTCACCGGGTCGTGCTCAGCGCCAATTTCGATACTCCGCGCAGTGCAGCGACGTCTGAATCTGGAGGCTTTGCCAAACTGGCCAGGGCCACGGGCGAAGGGCTCCTTGAGGTCCCTTTCCGCATCGGCGTCCACTCGATCCGGATCAATGCAGAAGAGCCACGACATACGGATGAAGTGAATGGTCGATGGATCCCGTGGGTTTCCAATGGCGATCTGATTGCCATTGCCATCGTGCTCGTGGTCTCTCTCATCGTCTCGCTGGTGACGTGGCATTGGTGGGCAGGAATCTGGGGTTTGTTCGGCGTTGGTCCTGACTCGGGCGCGGTGGTGAAGTCCATTCGCGGCCTCACCTTCCTGCCGTTCGCAGTTCTGGTGCTGGTGCCGGGCCTCGTCTGGCTCATCATGCGTGACTGGATCATGCTGGTCACCTGGCCTTTTCGGAAGCTCTATCACAGCATCCGCTCGTGACGGTTCTTCCGGGATCAGTCAATTGTCTGTGCCGAGAAGACGATGAAGGTCTTTCGCTCGCCCCTCCGGGCCGCTATACAGGAGCAAATTGGCTGGCCGGTTCCAATATGGGCAAGTGATGTTGTCGGCCAGACCCAGACTTGGAGGCTGAAGGCATGACGGATTTGGCGGGCAGCAGTGCCAACAAGGAAGCAGTGATCGATATCTACACATCGTCGGTCAATTCGCCGGAATTCGTGGCTCTGCAATATTTCCTGTTCAAGAAATACATGGCCGAACCCTTCACGCTCAACATCCTCAATGACGCCACCAACGACCCGCACAGAACCAACCTGTTCACGCGCGGCATGCGGGAGCGGATCAAAGATATCTGCTATCGCCTCGGCATCAATCATCTGCCGGTGCCACCAGTCATTCACAAGAACCGGACCTTGATCTATGACCGCCCGATTGCCCGGCGCGACACGCCATCGACCCGAACGGGCAATGTCATCGACTATGGCCTGAAATTCTTTGCCAAACCGTCGGGCAACAAGATCCTGTTTCTTGATGCCGATGCTTTCCCGGTCGCGCCCTTCACCTATGCGCCGATGCTCGGGGATGCCCATGCCTTCGGGGATCTGCACACCAAGATCCACCGCTCGCGCAAATGGATGCGGATCAGCTATATCTGGAATGCCTTCTTTGGCTTTGACTCGGCCACCCTGCCCAATCCCGATCTCTTCGTCTTTGACAATGAACGGGTGAATTTCTACGGCTACCACAAGCGAATCTTCCCGTTCCTGACGGTCGGTGGCGACACCGGTGCGGCGCTGCACTATTACATCAAGCAGACCCCTGACTTTCGGTTTAAGCAGATCGAGTTCTGTCGCATGGGGGAATGGGACCATCAGACAGCCGAATTCCTCGATCCTGCCGTGCTGGCCTTTTTGGAAATGGACACCAAGACCAAGGACGGCAAATATGTTGCCGAGCTCTACAACGGGGCTTTCCTGCATCTGATGAACGGTGGCAACTGGCGCGTGAGTGAAGCCAAGAAGAAGACCCTACCGGAGGAAACCCTTGGTCAAGAAACCTTGCGGACCGCCCCCTTCTATCGACGCAAACGTGGGCTTACCGAAAATCTCGCCAATCTTCTGCCCGAGGATGAGAAAGCCGTGGTGCTGGACGAGTTGAATATGAGCCTTGATTCCCGTTTCTACAAGGAAATGGACGAGCTCAATTATTTCGACTGGTCAGCCTGAGCCTTTTTCAAAGACCCACAAACGTCAAAAGCCGGGACGGGCCCGGCTCTTTCAGCATTTCAGATCATACAAACAGATTCTACAAACTGGGGCCTGATCAGTCGAACAGGGCGTCGATGTCGTTCTGATTGCTTTTCTCGGTGGTTTTCTCGTTCTCTTCACCAAAGCCAAGTTCTGCCAGCATGGCATCAACCTCGGACTGATTCACCCCTTCGCCATCATGCTGCGGTCCATGCAGGATCAGCTCGCGTTTGCGGCGTTCGGCTTCGGTTTCCTCGATCTCGACATCTTCGACATTCTGCATTTTCATGCGGTCGATGAAGGTAGAGACGCGCTGATCAATCACGTTGAGGGCGTTGACGACCTTGGAAATGCGCTGGCCAGTGATGTCCTGGAAGGAACAGGCTTCGAAAATCTCGATGATCTTGTCGTTGACCAGAGCCTGATAGGCATCGGCGTCGGATGTATCCGCACCCATGATCTCTTCGGCCGATGACATGATGATGTTGGTGGCTTTCTCGGTAGCCTCGACAACTGCATCAAGCTCGCGACCGGCATCGGGAATTGCGTTGTGGCGCATTTCCGAGGGACGTAGCGCTGAAATCTCTTTCTTCATGGAAGAGATCTCTTCGGCGATGCTCATGAATTCACTATATACGGTCTGGTCTACCGCTTGGAGATAGGACTCCAGACTGTCGGCCATCACTTCAGCAAGGGACATGATGTCAGTCAGTGAAACGCTGTCGCCTTTCGTGTGTTCCAAAAAGGTTACAAGCTGTTTTACTTTGTCATCACTGAGGGGTTTCTGTTGTGCTATCATGACTTTCTTGCCCACTTGTTGCTTGTCTTGCTCCCAATGAAGCCAACCTGTTTCCAGGTCTCCCATCTCTCTTTACGTCTCGGTTCGTATCGAGGCTTCAAAGCGAGATCTTTATTGCCCTCTTCTTTGCGGGGGCTTTCCAGTGACTTAAAGCGGGTCACGGGGCCTGACGATGCGAGATGCTTGTCAGGATTGCGATCCGTAGTGTGTTGAACGTCTTTGTGGATGAGGTGCGTTGATAAAGACATCCAGATTTCAGAGGCGGTCTTGTTTCAGATCGTCTGCCTTTCGGCTTATGCCGGGGAGTGGGTCGGGTGAAGCCCGACCCTCGGCCCATCAAAACAATCTGTTTTTGAAACGAATCGACTCGCCACGACCGCCATCGCGGCTCGCATTCGAACAACTCAATTGTCGAAGACGGCGTCGATTTTGGTTTTCAGGGTGGCCGCGTTGAAAGGCTTCACGATGTAGTTGTTCACACCGGCTTTTTTGGCGGCAATAACGTTTTCGGTTTTGGACTCTGCCGTCACCATGATGAATGGTGTCTTGGACAGGCTGTCGCTGGCGCGAACCTGCTTGAGCAGTTCATAACCGGTCATCGGTTCCATGTTCCAGTCGGAAATCACCAAGCCGTAGCGGCGTTCCTGCATTTTTGCCAGAGCTTCGGTTCCGTCAGCGGCGTCATCAACGTCTTCGAACCCGAGCTGCTTGAGCAAGTTCTTGATGATCCGGATCATGGTTTTGTAGTCGTCGACGACAAGTACCGGCATTGAAAGATCGAGGGCCATTTGTTTACTCCAAACTCACACTGCTTTGCCGCTTTTTGTTGGCGGACTTTTCGACTTTGCAGACCTTTGGTCTTCTTGAACCAGGGACATTTGCCTCCCTGGGATGAACGCAGACTAGCTGAAGGGTTTAAAAAACCGGTTAACTGGCCAAGTCCGCAGCAAGTTGAATTGTTCGCAAAAGGCGTCAATTCCAAGTAAATATGATGAAAATGCTCGAAAATTTACTCTTATGAAGTAGTTTATTCAGAGTTTCCTAACCTTTATTTTGATTAACCATAATTCGGCGTGATCACTCCACAATAAGTCTTCCCCAACAGTTGGAAAACATCGTAGCAGGCAGGAATGCTGGGGTTGTCACTTTTGGACAGATCTGAAACTGATCGGCAAAGGTAGGATTGTCAGGCATCCGGATTTGTGCATATGCTCACTAGATGTTGCGTCGCAATAGTAAAAAGTCGGCCATGGCACTACCAGAGGAAGGCAGACCGTGGAAAACAACAAGGATGGCTGACGCAGCCTTCTAAAGAGGAACAATGAAATGAATGCACCGCTGCAGGGCGTCGCGCCCCGGACCGTCTATTATGAAGATATGAGCATTGGCCAGAGTGAAGGCTTGTCTCATGTGGTCACCGAAGAGGACATTGCTGCCTTTGCTGCTGTGTCGGGCGACTATAACCCTGTGCATGTGGACAAGGCCTATGGCGAGGCCAGCCGGTTCGGCGGCAATATTGCTCACGGACTTTATACCGCGAGCCTGTTTTCGGCGCTTCTCGGGATGCGCCTGCCCGGCCCTGGTGCCATCTATGTCTCCCAGAGCCTAAAATTCATGGCCCCGGTCCGTCCCGGCGACAAACTGGAAGTCTCCGTTACCATCAGGGAAATGGTCAATCGTGGGCGACGCGTTGTACTGGATTGCGAGGCAAAGGTTGACGGTGCGCTGGTGCTGTCGGGTGAAGCCATCGTCATGGCACCCAAAAAGCCGACATGAGATCCGTCGATCCTGCCAGTCAGGCTCCCTGCCCTCGATAATCATCGAGTGACTGGACTGGTGCCCGAGTTTCTTTTGTACGGGCACCCGATAGGAGCGGGAGACGCTCAGACAACTGTGATCCCAGTGCGCGTCCAGTCAAATTCCATCTGTCGCGCGGTCTTCGTGGCCAGCTCTTCGGAATGGAGACGCGCCACCATCTGCAGTGCCATATCGATCCCGGCGGAAATCCCGGCCGAACTGATCATGTCGCCATCTTCAACCCAGCGCACATTCTCCTGCACACCCACATGCGGATAACGCGCGCGAAAATCGGGAATGTCTTCCCAGTGCGTGGTCATCTGTCTGCCTTCGGCAAGACCTGCCTCGGCGAGAAGGAAGGCCCCCGTGCAAACGGATGCAACAAGCGAGACCATCGTGGCCTGTTGCTTGATCCACGCAATCAAGGCGTCGTTCTTGAGTTGTGGTTCGTGAACCCCTCCGGGCACCAGCAAACAATCAAGATCTGGATGGCTGCGGAAATCATAGTCCGGCAGTACCTGATATCCCGCCCGGGCTGAAACTGCGCCGGAGGCCGGGGCTATGAGCAACGGGGTATAGGGAAAGACGGTGTCCAGTTTTGCAGCAACCCGGCGGGCGGTCGTGAGGACTTCAAACGGCCCGCTGAAATCCAGAACCTCGACATCATCATAGATGAGAATTCCAATATACTGCTCGATCATAGTCATTCCTCATTCCCGATCCTGCCATGCCCGATCCTGGTCTTGGACCAAATCAGGCAGCCGCTCTCACGCTGCGGACATACCGTACTTCAACAGCCCCAATCTTTCGCGATTCCAGAAGCGGTGCGCCAGTATCAGCCCCGTCACCGCCAACCCGATGGCAAGTCCGATCCAGATACCGGTTCCTCGCCATCCAACAACAAAGCCCAGAATGTAGGACGTTGGCAAGCCACAGACCCAATAGCCAAAGACAGCAATCATCATTGGTCCGCGCGTATCGCCAAGCCCCCTCAACGCACTCGATGTGACGGCCTGAAGGCCATCGACCAACTGAAACAGGCCCGCAAAGGCGAGATAGCTGACAGCCAGCGCAATCGGGACGGTGTTGACAGGATCTAACGGATCGAGAAACAGCTCGATCAGATGATGCGGGATGGTCAGGAACAGCGAACAGGTAATGGCCATGAAGCCGACACCTAGCCCGATGGATACCCACCCGGCGCGGCGGATGCCATCCATCGCACGGCGGCCATAGGCGAGCCCGATACGAATTGTCGCAGCCTGTCCCAGCCCCAGCGGCACCATGAAGGCAAGGGCGGCGCATTGCATCGCCACCGTATGCGCTGCGAGCTCATCGGTCCCCAGCCAGCCCATCAACATGGTAGCGGCAGAGAAGAGGCCGACTTCGACCATGACCATAAAGCCGATAGGGATGCCAATCCGCAGAATTTCGCGAAACCGCGGCCAGTCGGGCCGCCAGAAGCGGGCAAACAGATCATAGGCGGCGTAGGTACGGCGACGGCCGACATAGACGAGCATGAAACCAAACACGAAGAAATTGACGACACTCGTCGAGATCCCCGCACCGGCCAGTTCAAGTCGGGGAAACCCGAAATGCCCGAACATCAGAGCATAGTTGCCCGCAAAATTGACAAAAAAGCTCAATATGGTGACCCCAAGCACAATCTTGGTCTCCCCATGCGCACTGGTCAGGGATCTCATGGCAATGAAACCAATCGCCGGAAACAGGCTGAAAGCGGCAAAGTCCAGATAGCTTTGCGACAGGGCGGCAATCTCGGGCTGCTGACCAGTCGCCAGAAAGATGGTCTCGGCCTGAAAGATGATCAGCATCAGGATGGCGGCCAGCAGGAAGGCCACCCAGATGCCCTGCCGTGCGGTGCGCCTGACAGAGGTCGGCTCGCCCGAACCGATGGCATGGGCGACCATGGGAGCCACCGCAGAGAGGGAGCCGATACCGAAGAGAAGCAGAGGATGCAACAAGGCAGATGCAAGGGATCCGGCAGCGAGAAAGTCGCGGCCAAGCCAACCCATCATGATGACGTCGGTGATGTTGAGAGAGAACTGCGCCAGTTGCGTGAAGACCAGCGGCCAGGCGAGCGACAAAGTCGCGCGCATTTCGCCGGTCCAGGACAGGCTGTCGCTTCTTGCTTCAGGGGGAATCACGATACCATCCGTGACGCTGTCACGAATGCGCTCTTCCGGCGAAATTGGCCGGTCGGACATGGTTTTCACCTGTGGCTAACGCCAAGTTAAGAAAGAAGAAACCGTAGCCAAGCGAAACTGGGGGCCAAATCGGTGATGGACATCACCGGGCGCCATGATCCAGCTGCCGATTTCAACAAATTGAGAGCGGCAACCCTAACGGGATCGGGTCTCTGTGTACAGGTGTTAAAATTGTTTGTCGCAAAGCTGTGACCGGAATGCTACATAGCATTCGGAAATCGGAAAGCGAAACCGCAGCATAGCGCTGCCAGGATGTCATGTTTAGAGTCAGGACCAAGGACCTTTGGACGGCCATCGGCTTTGCTGTTCTTGTCACCATATCGGGCTGCCTCAGTCTGGAGACCGGGACAGGAGATGCGCTGGACACGTCCGTTACTGGCAGCGAAATCGAACCGCTGGTACCTCTGGAACCCCTAGATTTCAGTAGCCCGGGCGCCACCAAGCCCGCATCCGAAGCACCCGTTGTCATTCCTGCATCCCCCGACAAGGCTCCCATGCCCGTCCTCGTGCCTTCGACCATTGAGGTCAAAGGCGACGTTCTGTGGGGCTTTCCCGCCGGACCCGGCGATATTATTCTGGTTGAGCTGAGAGACGGCTCGCGACTACTGGGCCAGCAGAAACTGCTCACGGCCCCCGCAGGCAACAAGGTTCCGTTCAACTTCACTCCGGACACCGTGGGTGCCGAAAAATGCCTTTCTAGCAACAGCTGCCGTGTCATTGCCCGCATGAAACGCGGCGAGCTGATCCGCGCATCAGGCCAGACCCGGTTCCAGTCCGGTGGCGGCATGACCATTCAGATCGGTATGCTCGGGGATGTCTCCTAGCTCGGGCTTGCGAATCGCCAGTCTGGCAGAACCAGCCAGCACATTGTCTTTTTTCTCATCTTCCCGCTTTGTTTGACGCAGGATGTGGATGGAACGGGTCCCGGTTCCCACTCTTCCCTTGACGTCTTGGTGCGAAGGGGGCACCTTCGCGCCGGTATTGACCACGGGATAAGAGCATCCTATCTGGTTGATTGCCCGACCCGCCGATTTCGGAGTCCTCTCTCACATGATGGCCATCGCCCCTTCCTTCCTTGAATTGTTCCAGCCAACCGAGCCCCTGCCCGACGCGTTGCGAGGCTCTGTCGTGGCAATCGGGAATTTCGATGGCATGCATCGCGGCCATCAGGCGGTGCTCGAAGACGCCATGCAGGAAGCGCGCTCATCCGGCCTCAAGGCCGTTATGCTGACGTTCGAGCCGCATCCGCGCTCGGTCTTTCGGCCAGATTCACCGGTTTTCCGGCTGACGCCCCACGCTGAAAAAGCTCATATTGCCAAGGCCATTGGCCTTGATGCCATGATTTCGCTGGCGTTCACGCCGGAGTTTTCGAGCCAGTCACCGGATCGCTTTATCGAGGACATGTTGCTCGGGACGTTTGGCGCTCGCAAGGTCATCTCCGGCTATGATTTCCACTTTGGCAAGGATCGTGCGGGAACGCCGGAATTCCTCAGGGCGCAGGGCCTCGCCCGTGGGTTTGGCGTGACCATTGTTGACATGAAAGCCGACCGATCCGGGGATGCTGTCTCGTCGACCCGGATCCGGCAGGCGCTCGAAGATGGCGCCCTCAATCCGGCGAACCGGCTGCTTGGCTACCGCCATTTCTTCACCGGCACGGTGGTGCATGGCGAGAAGAATGGCCGCAAGCTCGGCTATCCGACGGCAAACATGCGCCTGCCTGAAAACAGTCGTCTGTGCGAAGGGGTTTATGCGGTCAAGCTCGTGCGGGCAGACGGCACGCTGCACAATGGGGTGGCCAGTTTTGGCCGTCGTCCGATGTTCGACAACGGAGCCCGGGTCTTCGAAGTCCATATCTTCGATTTCAACGAAGATATCTATGACGAGGAAGTGCGGGTCATTCTCTACGGCTATTTGCGCGGCGAGGCCCGGTTTGACAGCCTTGACGGGCTGATTGCGCAGATGGATCGGGATAGCGCACAAGCGCGCGGCATCCTCTCGAACGCCAAGCCGCTTTCCGAGTTGGAAGAACGGCTCTGGGGCTAACGCCCCTCCCCGCCTCTCAAACAGTCAGAACAGGCAGCGCCAAAGCGCCGCCGTCCCTTTTTGCGTACTTCTATTCGAACCAGTCTGTATTCAAGAGATCACCGTGCACCCACCCCTCCTGAGTGCCGGTGTCGACCAGATGCCAGAGTTCGAAATGGCCAAGGGCATTGAAGCGACCGGAACGGATGATCTCGACCCGTGTTCCCTTTTCAAGCACCGCGATCACATTATCCTCATAGGAAGGCCAGCGCCTGAGATGGGCTGAAGCGGTCAGCGTTGGAGTGGTTGGGTCATTGCCTTCGCCGAACAGGCAGGCCCTCAGTTCCTTGAGCGGGAACAGCGGATTGGGATCGACCTTGCGGCCCGGCGAGATTTCGAAATGTCCGGCCAGAAAGCTGAGATCATATTTTGCGGCGAGCGCGGCACAGAGCGCATGGACCGTGTTCAATTGGGCCTCGGTATAATCGAGCCACCATCCCTTGCCATGGGATCGCGTGCTCGCGGGAGCAAAGGAGAGGCCATTGACCCCGTCCCGAAACTGCGCCTTGAACCAGGGCTGAAGGCTGTTGTCGCGCAGCTTTACGCATTTGCCCAGATTGACCATCTCGATGCCGAAGGCGAAAGCATTGACGTTGCTCTCTCCGCGATAGCTGCTTTTGCCCGCATGCCAGGCGCGGCGGTCAAACCCCACCTGCTGGGTCACCGAGCCGTCACGTTCGACCGTGAGATGAGCGGATGCACGAGCCTCGGAATGCAGGAACCAGTCGACGGCGCTGCCCTTCTCCAGCCGTCCGGCCGTGTCGTGCAGAATGATGCCACGCGGTGTGAACTCATCGGATTGGTGGGGTGACCTCAGAAAGCGGACCGGTTGATCATCCTCGAACAGCCGATGAGACTTGATGGTGAAGGGATTGGTGTGGGGATATACAAACATGGCCAGCGTCTTTTCCTTACCTGATTGATGAGAGCCTGATGAAATTGGCGAGACAGGGGTGATCGATGGCAAAAGCCTCTCACGAGCCCAGCGAGCGGGCATTAGTGGTAGAGGGATGGATTGGTTGAGGCCCTTGGGGCTTGTGCTGGCCAGCCGGTTCAATTATGGTCGCGCGCGAGACAAAGGCAGATGAAATGCTGACGAGACGTGCCAAAGGCACGATATTCCAAATGAACTGTGCCCTTATACAGCGCCTTGCATGGCCGGTATCGATCAACATCGGCCGGCGAGCGATCCGAATTACTGGCCCGGCCTTCGTGTGACTGGCGCTCGAGCGCCCACGAGGGACCGGGAAAAGACAAGGGCCTGGCATCACGAACCGCCAGCGTGCCCCATCCCACAGATTGAATGAGATAACAGGCTCGGGCAGCAGTGCTCCCATCCCAAGGACGGACCTTCCGAATGCGGATCCGCTCCGGGGCTGCTGCCAGTGACCACAATGTCCGACAAGTGAAAATCATGACCGAAGCACGCGACTATTCCGAAACTCTCTACCTGCCGCAAACGGATTTCCCCATGCGCGCGGGCCTGCCGAAAAATGAACCGAAGATCCTTGAGCGCTGGGAGGAAATGAACCTCTACCGTGCCCTGCGTGACCGGTCTGCTGGACGCGAGAAATATGTCTTGCATGATGGCCCTCCCTATGCGAACGGCAATCTGCACATCGGGCACGCGCTCAACAAGATCCTCAAGGATACCGTAACCCGCTCGTTCCAGATGCGCGGCTACGATTCCAACTATGTCCCGGGCTGGGACTGCCATGGCCTGCCCATCGAGTGGAAGATCGAAGAGAAATACCGCAAGAAGGGCAAGAACAAGGACGCGATCCCGGTGAATGAGTTCCGTCAGGAATGCCGTGACTTCGCGCAGGAATGGGTCGGCATCCAGTCTGGCGAGTTCAAGCGCCTTGGTGTGGTCGGCGATTTCGAAAGCCCCTACAAGACCATGTCGTTTGACGCAGAGGCCCGGATCGCCAACGAACTGATGAAGTTTGCCATGTCCGGCCAGCTCTTCCAGGGCTCCAAGCCGGTGATGTGGTCGATCGTCGAGAAAACCGCTCTCGCCGAAGCCGAGGTCGAGTATCAGGATCACACCTCACACACGATCTGGGTGCGCTTCCCCGTGTCCGGCATCCACGGCACCGTGCCTGCTCCTTATATGGACGAGCTGCTTGATGCGGATGTGGTGATCTGGACGACCACGCCATGGACCATTCCGGGCAACCGCGCGATCTGCTATTCGCCGTCTATCTCCTACGGTCTTTATGAAGTGACCGAGGCAGCCGACGAGAATTGGGGCAAGGTTGGCGACAAGCTGATCATGGCTGACGCCCTCGCCGAGAGCGTCTTCAAGGCTGCCCGCGTTGACGGCTACGAGCGCAAGTTCGACGTCGACCCGAGCCAGATCTCCGAGTGCAGCCATCCGTTCAACGGCGTTGAAGGATCTGAAGGCTATTATGACTTCGACGTACCGATGATCGCCGGTGACCATGTCACCGAGGATGCCGGTACGGGCTTTGTTCATACCGCTCCGGGCCACGGCGCAGACGACTATGACGTCTTTGTTGCCAACCGGGAGCGCTTTGCCGAATGCGGCACGCCGGAAGTTCCGCACACGGTGGCCGAAGACGGCTCCTACTTCCCGCATGTGACTCTGTTTGAGAATGTCTACATCCTCGACCGCAAGGGCGGTGAAGGCTCGACCAACAAGGCCGTGATCGACAAGCTCGTCGAGGTCGGATCGCTGCTGGCACGCGGCAAGATCAAGCACAGCTATCCGCACAGCTGGCGCTCAAAAGCCCCGCTGATCTTCCGCAACACGCCGCAGTGGTTCATTGCCATGGATCGCAACATCGACGGCGAAGGCGACACGCTCAGAACCCGCGCACTGAAAGCCATCGACGATACCCGCTTCGTACCCGCAAGCGGCCAGACCCGTCTGCGCTCGATGATCGAGACCCGTCCAGACTGGGTGATCTCGCGCCAGCGCGCCTGGGGCGTACCGATCACCATCTTCATCAAGAAGAATGATCCGGCTCAGGTTCTTCAGGACAGCGACGTCAATCGCCGCATCTTCGATGCTTTCATGGAAGAAGGTGCCGATGCATGGTTTACCGAAGGCGCCAAGGAACGGTTCCTCGCTGGCGACTATGATCCGGCAGAATGGGACATGGTCGATGACATTCTTGATGTCTGGTTCGATTCAGGTTCGACCCATGCCTTCGTTCTGGAACAGCGCGATGACTTGAAATGGCCTGCCGACCTTTATCTCGAAGGCTCTGACCAGCATCGCGGCTGGTTCCACTCGTCGCTGCTGGAAAGCTGTGGCACTCGTGGTCGTGCGCCTTACGACGCGGTGCTGACCCATGGCTTCACCATGGATGAGCAGGGCCGGAAGATGTCCAAATCGATCGGCAACACGATCGCGCCGCAGGACATCATCAAGCAGTATGGCGCGGATATCCTCCGCCTGTGGGTTGCAAGCTCGGACTATTCCGACGACCAGCGCATCGGGCCGGAAATCCTGAAGACCATCGCGGATGCCTATCGCAAGATGCGCAACACGATTCGCTGGATGTTGGGCTCGCTCGCGCATTATGACGGCAATGAGGTTTCTCTCTCGGACATGCCCGAGCTTGAACGCCTGATGCTTCACCGCATCCATGAGCTCGACAAGATGGTGCGCTCCTCCTATGACGCCTTCGACTTCAAGCGAGTCATGCATGAGCTCAACTATTTCATGGGCATCGAACTGTCGGCCTTCTATTTCGACGTGCGCAAGGATGCACTCTATTGTGATGCACCGAGCTCGGATCGTCGCAAGGCAGCGCTCTATGTCATCCATGAGCTGTTTATGCATCTGACGGCATGGCTGGCCCCGATCCTTCCCTTCACGATGGAAGAAACCTGGCTCAGCCGCTTCCCGTCAGAGACAGATTCGGTTCACTTCCGCCAGTTCCCGGATGTTCCGGCCGACTGGCAGGATGATGCACTGGCTGCCAAGTGGAGCAAGGTGAAGACCCTGCGCCGTGTTGTTACCGGGGCTCTGGAAATCGAGCGCAAGGAAAAGCGTATCGGATCGTCTCTCGAAGCCGCTCCCAAGGTCTATGTCACCGACGCCTCGATCCTTGAAGCCATGAAGGGTGTCGATCTCGCAGAGATCTCGATCACGTCACAGGCCCAGCTTATCAATGGCGAGGCTCCGGCTGGTGCCTTCGTGCTTGAAGATATCAAGGGAATCGGTGTCGTGTCTGCATTGGCCGAAGGCAAGAAGTGCGAGCGTAGCTGGAAGATCCTTCCAGAAGTCGGAACCGACCCGGATTATCCGGATCTTTCCCTGCGCGATGCAGCTGCCATGCGCGAGATCGACGCGGCCTAGGCCCGATTGACCCGGTTTCTGCCGGATGGAACAAGAAGGCCGGATCACGGGATCTCCCGGGTCCGGCTTTCGCACATCAACGAAGACAGGACCGAACGAAAAGGATTTCCAGCGTGTCAGCACGAAGCCTCGGCTATCTGATCGCCCTTTTGGGGCTGCTGTTCGATCAGGCCTTCAAACTCTGGATGCTCTATGGATATGACATCGAAACGGTCATGCTGAGCAAGGGTGCCGTTTCGCTCACGCCCTTTCTGGACCTCGTTCTGGTCTGGAACCGTGGCATCAGCTATGGGCTGTTTCAGCAGCATAGCGAGCTTGGCCGTTATATCCTGACCGGAGTTGCGGCTGCGGCCTCGCTGGGGTTGATCATCTGGATCCGGCGTATTGAGAACCGGTTGCTTGCAGCGGCACTCGGCCTGATCCTTTCAGGCGCAGTCGGCAACGGCATCGACCGCATCCTGCATGGTGCCGTGGTCGATCTGTTGCATTTTCACATCGAGAGCCAATGGCTCAATTTCAGCTGGTATGTCTTCAATCTGGCGGATTGCTGGATCGTCTTTGGGGCGATATTGCTGTTCTACGACAGTTTTTTCGGACCAACGAACACCAAGCCGCCAGCCGAGAGCCCATCCGGCCCCAAAGATGCCGCAAAGCCGTGATCAATCTACCAACCGACGGCCCGCAAGGAATGGTGCTTGATCTCAAACCCTGATAGGCTGTATGTGTTTGGCTCGAAATTGCGTTTTTGGCGTGCATTGCAGGTTCAAGCGTATCGGGCTGCCGGTCATCAGACGCCCAGAATGTTGTCCGAAGAGTGCCCGAAGAGTGTAAGGCGAAGCTGACATGAAAGAAGACAAGACCGAAGGCCGTGTCCTTCTATCCACCAACGGTGAGAACGGGTTTTCTGCATCCGGGAAGTCTGGCCTGATCCTGATTGGCCTGCTTGCGCCGCTGGGCCTTGCCGCCTGCTCGGGCGTGGGTGGGACGACCTATGGCACCGGCGTTTCTCAGGAACAGGCCCTGCTGGAAGATGTTTCTTCGCTCGCCGGCAGCCTCGGCGGTGGCGAAAAGAAAGCACCGATTGATTATCAGACGCGCGCCGGTTTGGTCCTGCCTCCCGACACAACGCGTTTGCCGCCGCCTCAGGATGGCAACAAACAGGTCGCGAACACTGCCGAATGGCCGACAGATCCGGACGAGCTGCGCAAACTCTATAATGAGCGCACGGCCAACATGACCGACAAGGAACGCGAGGAGCTGCTTGCTGCCATTCGTCGTCTGCCGCCGGAACAGCGCGACTCGATCATCAAGAACAACACAAAAAGTGCAGACTTCGCCAATCAGGTCGAACAGCCCGGTCTGCGCGCCTCGGCGCAGGCGAAGGCAGACTATGAACGTCAGGTCAAGGAGCGTCTGGCTCTCATCCGGTTGCAGAATGGAGAAAGCGTCAAGGGACGGCAATACCTGACCCAGCCGCCGGAACGTTTCACGGAGGTGTCGCCAGAGGTTCAGCAGGAACTTGCGAAGATCGATCCCGAAAAAGAAAAAGACAAACCCTTCCTGCGCAAACTTTGGCCATTCTAACGATCGGCTGCTGAATACGACCTGAAAGACAAAACCCCTGCGCTTTGCTCTCCTGAAGCAATGCTGCGGGGGTTCTGATTCCTGCGGCCGGTCATTTTCTTCGACGAACCGAGACAAACGGAAAGCCATGCCTGCTAAACAAGGTAAACCGCAATATCGCCTTTGCCCGATAAGAATCGATTCCCTTCGCAACAGCTGAAATCGCGACTCCTGACCGATTTCCAAGAGAGATTCTCACAAACCGCGTGACGAGGGGGATAAATTTCAAGGGTTGAAGCTGGAACACCCCTCTCCATAGGTCTTAATGGAGGCTTAATTTCTTGCTGTTTTTCATTAACCCTTCAGTAAGGATCTGGCGGAAATCCGTGGCTCGGCAGCATTTTTGTGTTTTTTGTGCAACAGTCCCCGCAAACAGATCTCCACATGGATCAGAGGAGATTGATCCTGCCTGAGAAACAGGTATTGTCACTCTTGTCGCAAGCAGTGAACTCGATTGGTCTGACTGGACTGGTCACTGCATTATAAAGTTTTATGACAAATTGAAGGTCAGAAACATGAACATCAAGAGCCTCATCCTCGGTTCCGCAGCTGCCATCGTAGCAGCTGGTGCCGCTCAGGCAGCAGACCTGCCGGTTGCTGAACCTGTAGATTACGTTAAAGTATGTGACGCCTATGGCGCCGGTTACTTCTTCATTCCTGGTACCGATACCTGCCTCAGCATTCGTGGTGAAGTAACGTTCGGTATGTCCAGCCATGGCTGGAAAGAATCCGCTTCCGATCCGGAACGCGCTGACGCTCTGCTTGACTTCTACACGGAAAGCACCGTTACCTTCCAGGCTATGGAAGAAACCGAATACGGCACCCTGACCGCTCACATCGAAGTTGACATCGACCAGAACGGCACCACCGAAGGTGGTGAAGAAAACGGCGACGTAAACGGCGATAAAGTTTGGTTGTCTCTCGGCGGCTTCTACGCTGGTCTGACCGACTCCGTAGTTAACTACAACGCTGGTAACACCTACGACGACTTCGGTATGGACCTTGGCGACGTACAGGCTATCGGTTATTCCATGGCTGTTGGCAATGGCGTAAGCTTCACCGTTGCTCTCGAAGAATTCGACCAGAACGACGATGCAACTGCAGCAACTTCCGCAGCTGGTATCTCTTCTCCTGCATTCGCAGCTGAAGTCGCTGTTGAGCAGGGTTGGGGCTCCATCCGCGTAGGTGGTAGCGTCTTCCAGGTACGTTATGGCAACGCTGTGTATGACACCGACCTCGGCTGGGCACTCGGTGGTATTGCTTCCTTCAACGTGACCGATCAGCTGTCTCTCGCAGTTTCCGCTGGTTACACTGTTGGTGGCGACCTGAACCCTGTTGGTCCTGACATCAACTCGTCTGCCGCTGGTATCATGAACGAAGAATGGGTTGTCGCTGCTGGCCTGACCTATGCCTTCTCTGATCAGGTTTCCTTCGATCTTGAAGCTGACTACTACAACCTCGACGACAAAGCCGGTACCATGGGTACTGACCTTGACGTTTGGCAGATCGCTGGTGAAGTCAACTACACCATCGTTCCTAATCTGACCCTTAAAGCTCGTCTCGGCTACCGTGACATCGACACCAAAGTCGCTGGTGCGGACTTCGACGACATGCGCGGTCGCGTTACCATCACCCGCAAATTCTAATCTTGGCTTAACAGCTTAGATTTAGAAACGCAGGTTTCAGGACCCCGGGAAAGCAATTTCCCGGGGTCTTTTTGTTTGCCGTCGTCTCACAAGCGGCAGGATGCCACAGCCTTGAAGGCCTGATACCACCCATAGGCTGAGGCTTTTGTGATTTTCTCTTCACTTCGTCAAACATTTGGAAACCCTGGCCTTCTAAGCTTGTTCTCACATCCGTAATTTCATGGGCACCGTGCTGTGGGTAATCAGGCATGACCGAAGTAGAAATCGTCAGAGACGCGCAGACCTTGCGCGCAGCCAACATCAATCCGGATACCTTTCTGGCTACCGATTATCTCAATCACTTCAATGAAGTGCTCATGCTGATCGAGATGTTGCCATCCATGCCCGATTGTGCCGAGGACGTATTTTCCTGGCAGCCGATGAGCTATTCGGACTATTTCGAGCAATCCACCTTCAAGGAAAAGGCGCTCGCCATTGAGCTCTATGATGAGGTTCCTTCCGAGCTGAAGGACCACTTCGAAGATCTCGTTGGCAAGATCGATGAAAAGGTCTTTCGCCTCATTGAACGGATTTCGGATCTGAATGGAGATCTTTCCGGAGGATCCTACGACAGTCTCGCCTTCTCGGCCTCAACGGAGATCCGCCCCCTGATTGACAGGGCGAGCGCTTTGGTCAATGCCAGCGCCGGTGCGACCGACTGGATGCTTGCCATTGACCATCCAACCGCTCAGGATGAGGTCGACCGTCTGTTCGACTAGGGTTTCGTTCCGTGCGGAATGGAATCAGTTGTGCAGCCCTCGTTCCTTCAACAAGATGCGTGAAATCCCGGCTCGTTTACTCCGCCGAGTCATCACTTCAGGTCTGTCATGGCATTATCTCGATCCTATCCCGATCACCCTTTCCTCGGCGTGAGTGCGCTGATTGAGTGCCACGGCCATGTGTTGCTGATCGAGAGGGGCAATCCACCACTGGCTGGCGAATGGAGCCTGCCCGGAGGAACAGTGGAGACGGGTGAGACCCTTGATCAGGCGATCCGCCGCGAGATTTTGGAGGAGACCGGACTGGACTTCGAGCCGCAATCGGTTGCGGAACTGGTCGAAGTCATTCGCCACGACGAAGAGGCGCGATGCAGTCGGCATTTCGTGATTGCTGTTTTCTTCGGGCGACCCAAGTCGTCTGGTCCAAACCTTCCCGAACTCGAGGCGGGTGACGATGCGAGACTTGCGCGATGGGTGCGTTTCGAGGATATCGGCACCTATCCTCTGACAGAGGGAACGCACGACGTCGTCAAGCGGATTCTTGGCGGGGAACGCTTGCCCTATACTCCCTCTTGACACGGCTTTTCCGATTTTCGCCTAGTCTGACAAGTCACAATCTTGTCATATTTTGACTCTTGGCGTTCAAATGTTTCTTTGTCATGCTGAATTGCGAAAGGTAGTTGCAAGAAACCCGAATATTGATCCGAATGACTGGGCAAGCATCGGACTTTAGAGGAGGCCACAACTGCCTCACAAAGGGAGCGGCTGAAGCAATCTATGTCCCCGCACAGTGTGCTCCCATTGGTAGGAGGGTGATGGTTCGACGTAGCGTCAGGCCTCATCCTCCTCCACTATCCATGGCTCTTTAAGAGCAGCGGCCTCCCATTCCTTCCATGCAGGCAGCGACTTCATCGCGTCGTGATAGCGCTGAAAGACCGCGCGATCACTCAGAGCATATTTCTCGAAGCGGTTGATGACCGGCGCATACATGGCGTCGACCGCACCAAACTCACCGAATAGGAACGGTCCGCCCGAGGCCTCTAGGCATTCAGTCCAGATCTGCTCTATGCGCTCGACGTTTTTCACCACGGCACCGGCGCTGTAGGGATCGAGGTCAAGAGCCTTGATCTCTCGTCGCATGTTCATCGGGCAGGAGCCACGCAGCCCGAAAAAGCCGCCATGCATTTCGGCCGCGAAGGCCCGCGCCTTGGCGCGATCGATGATGTTTTTGGGCCATAGGTTGGCATCGGGGAAAAGGTCTGCCACGACCTCGAGGATGGCGAGGGATTCGCAGATAGTCACCATCTCCTCGCCTTCCCGCTCAATCCTCAGGGCTGGCACTTTCTTGGTCGGTGAGAACTCGATGAAATGCGCATGTCCGGTAGCCTCATCGAATTGCAGGAAGTGTTCCGTGAAGGGAATTTCCTTTTGCTTCATGGCAATCCATGGCCGGAAGGACCAGGAGGAGTAGTTCTTGTTAGCGATGAAAAGCGTCAGTTTGACCGGCGATAAGGTTGGGCTGGACATGAAGGCACCTTTGCTTGTGGGCATGTAATCTTACACTAGGCAAATTCCCTCAGCGCTGCAAAGCGCAATTCTTCGTCCCTTCGAAGAATAGGCTCTTTTCTTTCAGCCGCTGAGTTGAACTGTCGCAAGCCCGCACCAGTCTGAGCTGTTGTCGTGAAAGGCAAGGCGCGTTATGGTGCTCGCACTTTCATTCATTCCACCTGACAACGGCGCACCCAACCGGGATTAGCGCCATCCGCGCCTCACCTGTCCCGCCTTTTGGGCTGGATGTGGGTCTGTGCGCTCATTTATCTCTTTCGGATCGAACCCGCAGCACATGCAGGCCGGTTTCACTGAACGACACTTGTCAGGACATCCAATGAACTACAACCTTTTGCATGCCATGGGCAGCAGACCGGCCCCCCTTCTGCGCCTATACCGCAGCCGACCTCTGGACCCGACCGCATATAGCCAGCCAGATGCTGGCCCACCATCTTGACCCAGCCTCGGACATTGCGTCCCGAAGGGCTGATACGATCAATGGCATCGTGCAATGGCTCAACGAGCGCGTTGACCTCTCGGGCAAGCACGTTTGTGATCTTGGCTGCGGCCCGGGTCTCTACGCTCAGCGTCTTGCAGAGGCCGGAGCGCATGTCACCGGCCTTGATTTTTCCGCCAACTCCATTGCCCATGCACGCAAGCTTGGAGCGGACAGTTGTGGCTCTCTTCGCTTCGAAGTAGCGGACTATCTTGTCGATGCTCTCCCCACCAATCAGGACCTCGTCCTGCTGATCTATGCCGACTTTTGCGCCCTGTCTCCGGCACAAAGAACCTTGCTGCTTCGGCGCATGGCGGATCAGCTCGCACCGGGTGGGCATATCGTGCTTGATGTCTTCTCCGACCGTCTGTTCGGCGCGCGCAGTGAGGCGTTGATAATCGAAGACGATCTGATGGGTGGCTTCTGGGCACCCTCCCCTTATGTAGGGATCCAGCGCGGCTGGCTTTATCAGGATCTGCGGCTCTCGCTCGACCATTATCTAATCGCCACCCCGAGCGAGACCTTTGCGATCTACAATTGGCTTCAGTATTTCACGCCTGAAAGCCTCACTACTGAGCTTGCTGCCAACGGGTTTGAAACCGTGCAAGCGGTCGACATGATGTCCGGGACAGATCTTGTCGGTGACTATGGCACCGAATTCGGTGTGATCTTGTCGGTCTAGAGGCTGTGTCTGAAGGCTGAAGCCTCAAGCCCGCCCAACAGAAGGGTGGCCGGGGGGAACGGATGCGAGGGCGGTCTTCTGATCTTCGTCGCTGATCAATTCCTCAGCCGCCTCAAGGCTCACGGACACCAGCTGCGAAATGCCCCGTTCGGCCATGGTAACGCCGAACAGACGGTCCATGCGGGCCATGGTGATCGGGTTGTGGGTGATGGTGACAAAGCGCGTCTCGGTCAACTGCCGCATCTCGACGAGCAAGGTGCAGAAGCGTTCGACGTTGGCATCATCGAGCGGGGCGTCGACCTCGTCGAGCACGCAGATGGGTGCGGGGTTGGTCAGGAAGACCGCAAAGATCAGAGACATGGCCGTGAGGGCCTGCTCGCCGCCGGACAGCAGGGTCATGGTTTGCGGCTTCTTGCCGGGAGGGCGGGCAACGATGTCGAGGCCAGCCTGTAAGGGATCATCCGCCTCGGTGAGCTGCAACTCGGCCTGTCCGCCGCCGAACAACTTGGCGAACAGCGATTTGAAATGCTCGTTGACGACATCAAAGGAGGCGAGGAGCCGGGCGCGGGCTTCCTTGTTGAGATTGAAGATGCCGTTGCGCAGCTTCTTGATCGCCTCGATGAGGTCGTCCCGCTCGGTTTCCATGGTGGTCAGCCGGTCAGCAATCTCGGTAGCCTCTTCATCGGCCCTGAGGTTGACGCCGCCAAGGCGCTCCCGTTCGGTGCGCAGGCGATCAAGCTTGGTCTCCACGGCGACCATCGTCGGTAGAGGCGCCCCTTCCTTCAGACCAGCGAGACCGAAGGTGGCGGCAGGTGAGCAATCGAGCGCTTCGGCGATTTGTCTGGTCAGCTCCTGTTTGCGGCTTTCGATGCCCTTGACGCGTTCGTCGGCACGGCTGCGCGCCTCGCGGGTCGCGCTTAGACCTTCCATCGCGAGCTTTGCGGCGACGTCGGCTTCCATCGCGCTGCGTTCTGCGGTGGCAAGCGCGTCGCTCGCCTCTTTCTGGCTTTCCTCCGCCTTGGAAATCTCGGACAGCAGCGAGCGTCGACGCAGGGCAAAATCGTCCGGGGCATCCTTGAGGGAGGCGATTTCCGTCTCGGTCTCTGACAGGCGAGCATCGAGCGTTGCGATCTGGGCGTCGGCATTCTTCGCGCGCGAGACCCAGCTTGCCCGTTCCCGCTCGATGGCAGCGAGGCGCCTCTGTCGCATTTCGGTTTCCCGCGTCAGGCCCTGCACATGGGCGCGAGCCTCAGCCACCGTCGTGCGCTTTTCGGTTTGCACAAGGCGGGCCTCGTCCCGTTCCCGTTGCAGATGCTCGAAATCGGGCAAATCCTTGTGCTGTTTCTCGGCTTCGGCCAGAGCGCTGCGCGCTTCCTGTTCGTCTTCGCTGAGGCGGTTGAGGGTCGCTTCCAGCGTCGCCTTTCTCGCGAGCAGCTGGTTGGCGTCGCGCTCGGCACGGGACAAGGCCTCCCGCATGGTGGACAGGCGCTTCTGCGCATCGCGCCAACTGTTGCGGGCGGTCTGCTCAAGCCTTGCCTTGTCGGCGGCAGCGTCGCGTTTTTCCTCAAAGGTCTGCCGCGTTGCTGCCAGCAGCTCTTCGGCTTCGTAAACACGGCCCTCCAGCTCTTCGAGGCGGTTGCGCTGCTCAAGACGCTGGGCAGCCGGGGTCGGCGCCCCTGCCTTCATCACCAAACCGTCCCAACGCCAGAGATCCCCTTCGCGGCTGACAAGACGTTGCCCGGGTTTGAGCAATTTCTGCATCTGAGGCCCTTCCGATGCCGCAACGACGCCGATCTGGTTGAGGCGACGCGTAGCCCTGTCAGACCCCGTCACCACATCACCCAGTCGGGGCAGATCCTGCGGCAGAGCCGGGTCATCGTCCGCGGCCAGCGCCTCACCCCAATGCCGGGCAGCATTGGCATCAAGAGCTGCGTCGAGATCATCGCCAAGGGCGGCAGCAAGCGCGATTTCGTAGCCAGCCTCGACCTTCAAGCGGGACATCAACGGTGGAAACCGGCTGTCCTCTCCTGCCTCAACGATCTTAGCGAGGGTGCGGGCTTCCGTATCGAGGCGGTTGAAGGCGCTCTCTGCATCGGCGCGAGCCCGGCGGGCTTCGGTTTCCTCTTCGCGCAACTCGGCCACCTGCGCGGAGGCCTCTTCTGCTTCGGCTTCGAGGATTTCGAGCTGCGCGGCGGCATATTCGACCTCCTCCCGGCGCGCATCAAGGCCAGTGTCGCGCTCCAGTTCCTCGGATACCTTGTCGAGATCGCGCTTGGCCTGAGCGGTCTGGCTGGCAAGGCGCGCTACCCGTCCCCGGGCCGCTTCGGTCACCTGTGCCATCTGGCGGGCGGAGCCTTCCGCCTCTGCGAGGCGGGCCGTCAGTTCACTTGTCAGGGCCTCGGCGTCCTGCAGGTCGGCCTCGGCGGTCTCCAACGCAGCCTCTGCGAGTTGTTGTGTCTCTCCCGTGGCTTCATCTTCAGCGGTCAGCAGCTCCATTTCCTCATCAAGGGTAGCCAGAAGCTCGTCATTCTCGGTCACCAGTTGCTGCTCGCGGATACGGTCGGCCTTCAGCTGCTCGACGCGCCGTTCAAGATCAGCCATCTTTTCCTTGATGCGTTGCTCTTCGTTGTCGAGCTCCCTTGCCGCGAGAGTCAGACGCTGAAGCGCAGCGGCTTTGGCTGCCTGCACGTCACGCAATTCGGGCAATTGGTGCTTTGCCAGCGCTTCCTCGCGAGCGGCGGCTGACTGTTGCGTTGTGGCTTCGGCGACATCGAGGTCGGCACGGCGCAGCTCACCCTTCGCCTTGTCCTCATCGCCGAGCACATCGCGCCAGCGCAAATGATAAAGGGTTGCCTCGGTGGAACGAATATCAGCGGAGAGATTTCGATAGCGGCTCGCCTGACGGGCCTGCCGTCTGAGACCTTCGAGCTGTGTGGAGATTTGCGCCATGATGTCTTCAAGACGCTCGAGATTGCTTTCGGCGGCCTTCAGGCGCAATTCAGCTTCGTGGCGGCGGGAATGCAGGCCGGAAATCCCTGCGGCCTCTTCCAGCAGTCCACGCCTCTGGGTCGGCTTCTGACTGATGATCTCGCCGATTCTGCCCTGCCCAACGAGAGATGGCGACCGCGCCCCGGTCGACGCATCGGCAAAGAGCAGCTGCACATCGCGGGCACGCACTTCCTTGCCGTTGATCTTGTAGACAGAGCCGCTCTCCCGCTCGATGCGGCGGGTAATCTCGATGGCGTCTTCCTCATTGAAACCGGCAGGAGCGGTGCGGGCCGTGTTGTCGAGATAGACCGTCACCTCAGCGGTGTTTCGCGCTGGTCTGTGGGTCGATCCGGCAAAGATCACGTCATCCATGCCAGAGGCGCGCATATTGCGATAGCTGTTCTCGCCCATCACCCAGCGCAGGGCCTCGACCAGATTGGACTTGCCGCAGCCGTTGGGACCGACGACCCCTGTCAGTCCGGGCTGGATGATGAAATCCATCGGCTCGACAAAGGACTTGAAACCGAGCAGGCGCAGTTTGGTGAACTTCATGCCGCCGCCCCCCGCCGCATAAAGCATCGGGTCAAGCCCAGATCGCCCCGACAGCTCAGGGTGCTCACACAGCTCAGGCAGTCAGCCAATGCAAAAAGGCGCGCCTGCGGCCCCTTGAGGGCCATCAGGCACGCCTTGAAACCTCGGTCAATGCGAGATCGACCAATGTGATTAGAGAAGCGGTTCCAAAATTTTGTCGAACTCCTCAACCGACATGGCTCCGATATGCTTTTCGCCGTTCACAAAGAAGGTCGGCGTGGAATCAACCTTGAATTCCGTGTGTCCACGTTCCCGCACGGCTGTGATATCGTCCAGCAGTTTCTGATTGGTCAGGCACTCCTTGAAGCTCTCCTGTGTAAAACCTGCCTGTTTGGACATGGTTTCGAGCTGCTTCACCGGATCGTCCGAGAAAGCCCAGGTGCGCTGAGAGTCGAGCAGAAGGTCGATCATCGGCAAGGCATTGCCACCCGGAGCACAGCGGGCCAGCATGGCACCGGCCGCAGCAAGCGGGTCGAGCGGGAATTCGCGATAGATGAAACGGACCTTGCCGGTCTTGATGTATTCTTCTTCGACATGCTTGAAGGTTGTCTTGTGGAAGTTGGCGCAATGCCCACAGGTCAATGAGAAATACTCAATGACCGTAACCGGAGCATTTTCGTCACCAAGTGCAACCTCTTCGAGATTGCTCTTTTCCATGAGTTTGTCTACGTCGAAGCTTTCGGCGTGAGCTGAAACCGTCGTCAGAAAAGGCAGGCCAGCGAATGCGGCAAAGCCCATCGTGAGTTGGCTGCCGGTCGCCAGAAAATTCCTGCGAGTGATGGCCATGGTGTGTTCCTTATGGTTTTTGTTTGTTCTTGTTTCGGTTAGCTTGGGCGCATCATAGCGGGAATGCCCCTCGTCGTCCTCATTGTTCCCCTAAATTTAATTCACTTTTTGGCGAATCAAGGGCGAACGCAACCTGAATCGATGTATCTTTCCGATTTGTAATATGCATTTTATTGCAAGTATTTATACCAAGCGTTGAAATGAAAAAAGGCGGCCCGCACTGCAGGTCGCCTTTTCTAGTTAGTCGGGGGACTATTTGTTTCTTGTTGGTTATTTTACGCTGAGACCGACATGGACGTTGCCGCGCGTCGCGTTGGAGTAAGGGCAAACCTGGTGAGCTTTCTCGACGAGCCCTTCAAGGGTTGCCTTCTCTACTCCGGCGGCTTCCACTTCGAGGTCCACATCAATCGCAAATCCAACCCCACCTTCAGCCGGATTCGGGCCGATGCCCACACTTGCAGTGATTGTCGTGCTGTCCTCAAGCGCAACCTTCTCTTGTCTTGCGACAAGTTTCAGCGCGCTGAGGAAGCAGGCCGCATACCCGGCAGCGAACAATTGTTCCGGGTTGGTACCCGGACCGTTGTCGCCACCCAGTTCCTTGGGAGAGCTCAGAACGGCATCCAGTTTGCCGTCGATGGATTTTACCGAGCCTTCGCGCCCGCCGGTTGCTGTCGCGCTGGTTTTGTAAATGATCTGCATGAGCTGTCTCCTTTGTTCCTTTAAATCCCTGAGAGCTTCGCTGATACCAGTCCGGGGATCGTGAAAATTTCTTCCCGTCGTCCAGATCGTTATCGCGATAACTTATGCAGCCCTAAATAGGTGCAATCAAGCAGCCTGTCAACTACTAATCGCGATAATAATTATCGCATCAACTAATTTTGAGAGTCGACGAGATTGCCGCGTAACTGTACCAGTGTCTTGCGCAGATCCATCAGTTCGTCCAGATGCATGGCCGTGGCTTCGATCAGGCAAGGGCCGATGCCGGATGCAGCCTCTCGCAGCGCCCTGCCCTTTTCGCTCAGATGGATTTTCAGGGCCCGTTCGTCCTTCTCGTCCCGCTCCCGCACGACGAGGTCATCCTCTTCGAGGCGTTTCAAGACGGGGGTCAAAGCACCGGACTTCTGCCCCAATCTGGCTCCGATGTCTTTAAGCGGGAGCCCGTCACCCTCCCACAGGATCAACATGACGAGATATTGCGGGTAGGTCAGGCCAAGCGGTTCAAGAAGCGGCTTGTAGAGTTGCGTCATCGCCAGCGACGTCGAATAGAGCGCAAAACAGAGCTGCTGATCCAGCGGTAATGGGTGCTTGATTTCTGTGCTGGTTGGGTCTGAGGACGACATGGCTTGTTTCCTTTATTAGTTATCGCGCAATGTAAATTGCTCGAACAGGAAAAACAAGCCCGATTGCAGGACGCACATTTTTCAAGCCTGCAAGCCAACATGATGTGGTACCATGCTGCTCTATCGATAATTTTGACAAGATCAATTCAACGGCTCGAACACGGGGAGATCGAACCATGATATTGAAGGAATGGCGTAAAACAGTCCGGTCAAAATACCGAATGGCCATGTTGGCTCTCGTCGGCGCTCTTGTGGCCAGCGTACCGCAAGCTAATGCCACCTCAGGACCCGGGTGCCTTTATGTTGTCAATGTCGCGCATTGGGACGCGCTCAACCTGCGCTCTCGCCCGTCTGCCAGCTCGCGGGTCGTTGACCGCCTCAAGCCCGGACGTCACGGCATTTTGCGTCTTGAAAACCCTTGCATTCCGCTATCCCGATCATGGGCACAGCGCTGGTGTCCGGTCACCCATTACAATGGCTATGCCACCGTGCGCGGATGGGTCAAGGCACGTTATGTGCGGGACAGCCATTGCCCCTGAGCCTTGTGGCCCTCTCATCAATAGACAATCCATAGCTGCTCAAAGCCTCGCCGGTCCTAGTGGGGCTTTTTGCACATGTCTTCTTGAAGTGATGGATGATCAGCTCTTGACCAGAATGGCATGACCAAGACGACGCAAGGCTGCCGCCATCTTGTCGTCCTTGACCCCTTCGAGCTGGGAATCAAGGGCCACGGCTTCACTTCTCGTCAGAGGACGCAAAGGGTCGGGTCGCGGGTCACGGGTTGTGCGAACCGGGCGCTGCAGGATCTGAATGCGGTCCACCGCCGGATAGCCGAAATAGGCATTCACTCGCTGGATGATGGTGGCCTGCTCATGCTGCAGAAAGACAGACTGCGCTCCCTCACAATGCAGAACCAGTGTGCCCGGACGAAAGCCATCGGACTCGGTGCGATGCGGCCAGCGAATGCGCTCAGGCTCGGTGCAGTCGGCGAACTGTGGGCCAACGATCTGTTTCCAATGGCGCAAAATGTCAGAAGAGGCAAAGCCCTGTTTGCGACATAGCGGGGTCAAACAGGAGCCAATAATATCGCCGAGCACCTGCGAGCCCTTTCTCGGGGCTGATCCTGATGCCACTTTGTGCGAATTCTGAATACCTGACTTTTCCATCAATCAGCCGACCCCATCTCTCCGACTGCGCTCATTATCTTGCCGACTGGTGGCGTTTTGCCGACCTACGGCGATTGTTAACCGAATATCAATTAACCGGTTCACCCAAACACCATTTGTAAGCTGATTTGCGCTGTTTCGCCAGCGAGTTCGCCGGGATGCAGTGATTAGAGTTAAAAATTGAGGCCGTTTTTTGAAAGTCGCCAACATGTTTCTCACAAGCGGTGGAAATCGCTTTACTTTTTGCATTTGAGCAGGACGCAATTTCAAATCACCTGAGCACAAGCGCCCCACCCTCCTCAAGTGTCACGAAGTGGGACAGTAATATTTCCTTAAGAAAAGCCTTTGGTAACCACTTTTAACTTTCTGTTATCTATAAATTTTCGGATTCTGAAAGAGTTTTTCCATCGATCCGTCAAAAACGACCACCAACGCAAGAAGTTTAACTGGTGATTTACCATGTTGGCTCAGGATGAGGGCAAGCGGAGGGTGGTGATAAGTCTTCTGCAACAAGAAAATCTTTCAGAAAGCCTCGCCTTTCTTGAGTGCTTCTTGGTTTTCGAGTGTGCGTGCCTGCTGCAAGTCCCGCCATGGCGGTTTGGATGGAGAGTGCGCTGCAGTGCAAGTTCAGAGTAACAGTTGGTTCGAGTAGGCGTATGCGTTCATCAGTTTCTTCACAGTCGATTTCCGGCGGTCATCCAGCCAGCAAACCACACTGGCTGGATACCATCCTCAAAGGGGATTGCATTGCGCAACTTGAGGCTCTTCCGAAGCATTCGGTCGATGCGATCTTTGCCGATCCACCCTACAATCTGCAGCTTGGCTCCGGCCTCACCCGTCCGGATCAGTCCGAAGTCGACGGCGTGACCAACGACTGGGACCAGTTCGAGAGCTTTGAGGCCTATGATGCCTTCACACGGGCGTGGCTGCTGGCCTGCAAGCGGGTTCTGAAGCCGAATGGCACCATCTGGGTCATCGGCTCCTATCACAATATCTTCCGCGTTGGCGCGATCATGCAGGATCTGGGGTTCTGGATGCTCAATGACGTGGTCTGGCTGAAGACCAATCCGATGCCGAACTTCCGCGGTAAGCGCTTCACCAACGCTCACGAGACGATGATCTGGGCAAGCCGTGGCAAGGATTCCAAATACACCTTCAACTACGAAGCGCTCAAAGCCTTCAATGATGATGTGCAAATGCGGTCCGACTGGGTGCTCCCGATCTGCACAGGCAACGAGCGCCTCAAGGGCGAGGATGGCAAGAAGGTTCATCCCACTCAGAAGCCGGAAAGCCTGCTCTATCGTGTGATGCTCTCCTCGACCAACCCCGGCGACGTGATCCTCGACCCGTTTTTCGGCACCGGCACCACCGGCGCTGTGGCCAAGATGATGGGTCGGCATTTCGTGGGTGTGGAACGGGATCCGGATTATATCAAGGCCGCTCAGGCGCGCATTGATGCGGTTGTCCCCATTGAGGCAGGAGCGCTTGAAATCAGCCGGGGCAAACGCGCCCAGCCACGCATTCCATTCGGCCGCCTGCTGGAAGAAGGGCTGTTGAAGCCCGGAGCGGTCCTGACAGACAAGAAGGGCAAGTTTTTCGCCAAGGTTCGTGCGGACGGGTCGCTCATTTCGGGTGCCCATTCAGGCTCGATCCACAAGGTAGGCGCCGGAGTGCAAGGGCTCGATGCCTGTAACGGCTGGACCTACTGGTATTTCGATCAGGACGGAGATCGCGAACCGATCGACAATCTGCGTCAGATCATCCGGGATGCGGCCTGACAAGGTTCATCCCACCGGCGGCATGGCCGTCACAGACAACAGAGTTAACAACCGAGGAAAAGTTTTGAGTTCCAATCGACGGTGAAAACCGGTTCAAGCCTTTCGCACACATCTGGCCAGGGTTTTGCGTACCAGAGGTGTGCGGGAGACGAGCCGAAACGCGACAACTGACTTTCACCTAACTCGAGGCGGCCTCCGGGCCGCCTCTTTTTATGGGAAGACCAACGTGTTTCCAAAGAGAGCTAGAGATGCTTTTCGAAGAAGACGTCGGGATAGGGATCATCGTTGAACCGATCGATTTCATCCCATCCCCATCGGCGATACATCTCGACGGCATTTGACAGCACGCTGTTGGAATCAAGCCTAAGCAAGGATATCCCCAGATCCCGTGCCCACCGCTCTGTTTCATCCATCAACTGGCGAGCCAGCCCCATGCCTCGCGCAGACTGGGCGATCCAAAGCCGTTTGACTTCGCCGTAGCCCTTGTCAGTCCCCTTGAGACCGACACAGCCTATCGGCATGCCATCGGATATCGCCAACAGGAATGTGCCCCGCGGCGGCTCCATGTCCTGACTTTCCGGATCGGAGGACAGATTGACATCAAACCCGTTCTCGAAACGCTCGGCGAGTTCCTGATAATAGGCGAGCAGGCAAGCCTGTGCCCGCTCGTCGAGAGGCGATGCCTGCTCGATGACCGTCCGGTCAAACCCGAGGGCCGTGGAGACGATATCCATTGCCTCGAGCAGGATCTCGGGGCGTGGGTGACGTGCGATCACGTCAGCTGCCTGTTTGTTCGACAGTGCCTCGTAGGCGTCAAACTCGCTTTTGCCCTTTTCCGTCAGAAAGGCATTGCGGCGGCGAGCATCGTTTTTGCCAGCCTCGATGAGCAGCAGCTCTTCCTCTTCTAACGAGCGCAGCAGACGGCTCATGAGGCCGGAGTCGAGACCGAGATAGGCGCGGATCTCGGCGACATCATGCATGCCGCGTCCGATAGCATGCAAAACGCGGGCGGGGCCCAGTGGACGACCGCGGCCAAGAAAGGATGTATCCAGCACCCCGGCCTCGGTGGTGACAGCGCGATGAAAGCGGCGGGTGCGGGCAATGGGGTCGTTGAGCATGTCGGGCCTCTTGCGTTTACCTGACCAAAGTCAGGAATATTTTCTGACTTTAGTCAGATAAACATCAAAAGCAAGCCGAATTTTTTGTCGCTCTACAGGCGAGAAGAGGCGCAAGCAGCCCTGAGACTGGTCGCTCGCCATGACCGACAGCCTGTCACGTCGCGTTCATTTAGCCTGATCCGCGAGGGCCTTGCTCATGGTGATCGACGTTGTGCGGTCAAACCCTGGATGCGCGGTCTCCTCGGTTTTGACAAAGCCAAGAGCCGCGAAGGTTCTGTGATTGTCGACCAGTTCGATGCGGGTCTCCAGCTCCAGTCTTGGCAACCCTCGCTCACGGGCCCGCTCCTCGGCGATGGAGACAAGTTGGCGGGCTAATCCCTGCCCCCGTGTATCCTCGGCAACGGCCATTTTGCCGATATAGACACAATCAGCCTTCCAGGTGAGAAACATGCAGGCCTTTGCCGGTTCACCGATGGACCAGACCTCGCCGCGTTCACACTGACGGGCGATGTCTTCGAGCTTTAGCCTGTGCATGGAGCTCGGCGGATCAATGCGCCCGTCCATATAAGCAAAGCTCTGCCGGATCAGGGTGAGGATGGCGGGCAGCGCGTCATCATCGGATGAGTGTTTTTTGGCAGACTTGATCATCGGACGATCTCAACGACTTTGCGGAAGATGGTCGGCAAGGCCTCCCCCATCAACTCCTCGGGTTTGGACCACCAGCCCTGATCCATCGGGTTCTTCTCCTCACTTTGAGCCTCATAAACATCAAGCTCCAGATGAAAATGGGTGAAGGTGTGGGTCACCTGCCCTACTCGCTTGCGGAAGGAGTGGCCATGGGGCGCGACCTCGAGCGCTGTCGCAGGGTCGAACCGTTCGCCCTCGCGCTTGTCGGACCAATTGGTGGTCGGCACTTCGGTCATCGAAGCAAGCAGGCCCTTGGGTGGGCGCTTCTGCAGCCAGATTGCACCGTCGGCACGACGGATGACATAGGCAGCGCCGCGCCTTGTCGGCTTTTCCTTCTTTGCCGCCTTGACCGGAAATGCCTCCATGTCCCCTGCCCGTTCAGCTTCACAGGTGCCAGTGAAGGGACAGAGCGAACAGGCGGGCCGTTTCGGGCTGCAGAGGCTCGCGCCAAGATCCATCATGCCTTGTGCAAAATCTCCGGGACGGTCATCCGGCATCAGGCTGGCCATCTTTTCGCGGATGGGTTTCTTGGCCGCTGGCAACGGATCGCTGATGCGATAAAGGCGGGAGATGATCCGCTCGATGTTGCCGTCGACAACGGCCACCGGTTCGTCAAAAGCAATGGCGGCAATGGCGGCGGAGGTATAGTCACCGATGCCGGGCAATTGCTTCAACTCCTCTGCGGTTGCCGGAAAGCGACCGCCATGCTCATCAACGACCGCACGCGCGCATTTGTGCAAATTGCGGGCGCGCGAATAGTAGCCAAGACCCGCCCACGCCTTCAGGATATCGTCCTCCTCGGCGGCGGCCAGATCGTCCACAGTGGGCCAGAGGGTCAGAAACTTTTCGAAATACGCCCTGACCGCCCCGACGGTCGTCTGCTGGAGCATGATTTCGGAAATCCAGACGTGATAGGGATCAGCAACCACACCGACAGCGGCATCGGGAGGACTGACGCGCCAAGGCAGATCCCGGTGATGACGATCATACCAGTCCAGCAGGGCCGCAGCATCGGGTACGCCCCACGTCCCGGCGGGGGCATTTGGCGTCTCGGCACTAGATGGTTCCGTTACCCGGCTGTCCGGTTCGGCGGTCTGCTCTGCCTTCATGTCGATTGTGTCGAATCCCTTGTCAGCTTTCATCAGAAGCTACAAGAAGTCTCCGACGGGACATCAGGATGCAAGAAGTAATTTGTTGGAATAGTCGCGAAGGATCTTCGCTCTTGGCTACAAACGCAGGCTTCAGGCGGATTTATCGAGGTTTCTGCGTTCGCTTGCGCTCAGCTTCTGCGCGGTCTCGTAATCGTTCGTGAGCTTGTTCATATAGTTGATGAACGTCATCTTGGACTGCTGTTTCTTGCCATCCTCGATAATGTCGGCGAACGTGGACTCGTCAATCGCCGAGCCGCCAAACAGCAGCGTCGCAGGGCTGTAGGTCGTGCCCTGAGAGATTTCCATTTTCATGTCTCTGAGATAGCTGACGAATTCTTCATCCGTGAGCCTGCCGTCGCCGAACGTGTCAGCCACTTCAAAGTTGGCGCGGCTGAGAATGGGAACATTCTGCGCTTCATCGATATTGAGGTCGCCGCTTTTGTCCACGTCAAAGCGCTTGATCATGATATCGACGGCATTCTGCTCACTAATTCGGAAAATCGGTGCGAAACCTGATGACACAAACATGGCCATGACTCCTTGGAATGTTTCTGATCTTATCCCGTTAAGGTTAATGCATTCTTTCGATTAGCCCTTCCTTCACCATGAATTCGAAAAGGCAACAAAGACGGGGAGATAGAGCGTTTTCCGGGCAGAAATGCCGAGACATTTACGTCATTCAAAGCCTGATGGGCTAAAGGTTTTTCTGGATATTCCACTCCAAGAGCCTTATGTCTATTTGGAGTTCACAGAATTGCAACATTACCCCCGGACCCGCCATGCATTCCTTTTCATCTTCGATGCCAGCCGCCCTCCAAGCCATTGCCCCCGCCAGCAGCCTCGTGATGGGTGAAGGTGGTGACATGCTCGACAGCTATGGTCTCGACAAGGACGAATTGCGGCGTCTGCTGGCTGACACCATTCAGGGGGCCGATGATGGCGAACTGTTCTTTGAACAGACCCAGTCCGAGAGCCTGATTTTTGACAATGGGCGCCTCAGAAGTTCCGCCTTCGATACCGGACAGGGCTTTGGCATGCGGGCCATTGCGGGTGATCTGGCGGGTTATGCTCACTCCGGCGAGATGGACATGGGCGCGGTACGGCGAGCTGCAGAGAGCGTGCGCAACGTCTCCAAGGGATACAGCGGCGTCCTTGCAGGATCGCCACCACGCGCCAACCACAAGCTTTATGAGGCGCTCAATCCCGTCGACGACATGGCGCTGGGTGCCAAGATTGCCCTGCTTGAAGAAATCGATGCCTACACCCGCGACAAGGACCCACGCGTGCGTCAGGTCACGGCCTCGCTGGCCGGTGGCTGGCGTCGGGTTGCCATCCTGCGTGCGTCCGGCGAATGGGTGGAGGATTTCCGTCCTCTCGTCCGGCTCAATGTCTCTGTCGTCGTAGGCGAAGGCACACGGCAGGAAACCGGCAGCCACGGTTTTGGTGGCCGGAATTCCTACGAATTCTATCTGCAGGACAATGGCCTTGAAGGTGGCTGGCAGAATGCCGCCGACGAAGCCATTCGTCAGGCACTGGTCAATCTGGAAGCGGTTGCCGCTCCGGCTGGCGAGCTTGATGTCGTCCTTGGCCCCGGGTGGCCAGGCGTACTGCTCCACGAGGCCGTGGGCCATGGTCTTGAAGGTGATTTCAACCGGCGCAAGAGCTCTGCCTTTTCCGAACTGATGGGCCAGCAGGTCGCCGCCAAGGGCGTCACCGTCGTCGATGACGGCACCCTGAACGGCAAGCGCGGCTCGCTGCAGATCGATGACGAGGGCACTCCGACCCAGCGGACAACGCTGATCGAGGATGGCGTGCTCGTCGGTTACATGCAGGACCGCCAGAACGCTCGCCTGATGGGTTCGACCTCCACCGGCAATGGCCGGCGCCAGTCCTACGCGCATCTGCCGATGCCACGCATGACCAACACCATTATGGAAGCGGGCGATCATGATCCCGAAGAGATCCTGAAGTCGGTGAAGAACGGTCTTTATGCCGTCAACTTCGGCGGTGGCCAGGTGGACATCACCTCGGGCAAGTTCGTCTTCTCCTGCACTGAGGCCTATCTCATCGAGGACGGCAAGGTCGGTGCTCCGGTCAAGGGTGCGACCCTCATAGGCAACGGACCTGAAGCCATGAAACGGATCTCGATGATCGGCAACGACATGGAGCTGGATACCGGCATCGGCACCTGTGGCAAACAGGGGCAGGGCGTTCCGGTTGGTGTGGGTCAGCCGACCCTGCGTCTTGATGGCATCACTGTTGGCGGCACAAAAGCCTGATCCGGGACTGGACCCCTCTCTATGGACTTTGCATCATCGTGGATGATTTCGACCTTCGTCAGCTTCTTCGCCGTTGTTGACCCGATCGGAACCTTGCCAGTCTTTATTGCCCTGACGGCAAAGCTCGGCCCGAGAGCTCAACGGATTGTCGCCCTCAAGGCCAGTCTGGTTGCAGCGATTGTGTTGTGCTTCTTTGTGGTCTGTGGCGAGATCATTCTTGAAGCTCTGCAAATCCCCCTGCCCGCGTTTCAGATATCCGGCGGGGTGGTGCTGTTCCTGTTTGCGCTGTCGATGATCTTCGGCGAAAGCAAGCCCGAGGAAGAACTCCACATCGAACATGCCAAGAATGTAGCTGTCTTCCCGCTGGCGATCCCCTCGATTGCAAGCCCCGGCGCCATGCTGGCAGCGGTTCTGCTCACGGACAATTCGCGCTACACCATCCCCCACCAGATCGTGACGACGGGCCTCATGCTCATGGTCGTCCTGATTACGCTTGCGTTGATGCTGGTGGCGACTGCTGCGCACAGGATGATCAGTGACAATGCGGCCAGCGTCATCAGTCGAGTGATGGGCATGATCCTTGCTGCAGTGGCGATGGAGAATTGCCTCTCGGGGGTCAAAACCTACTTCAACCTCTAGCAAGTCCTTGCAACTTTTCATGCTTATGGATTGAGGACACGCTTGCAAGACTGTCCAATTTGCGACACTATCTTTCCGTTTTGCTACGATTGGGGGATAGCAAATTGAGAAGAGCCTGGCAGATCGGGATGATTGCGCTTGCGCGATCGCAGACGATCAAACGTTTCATGCAGAGCAATCGGAGCACGACCGAACTGGCAAAGCGCTATGTCGGCGGCGCCAATGCCATTGAGGCCATCGACCGTGCAGCAGTTCTGGCCGATCAGGGGATCAAGAGCTCATTCTTCTATCTGGGTGAGTATGTCGACACCAGAGAACTGGTGGAAGAAAATCTCTCGGCCTTGCAAAGGTTGATCGGGATGCTTGGCAAGGTGACAATCGAGGGCCACATCTCGGTCGACCCGACTCAGGTCGGCTGCTCGATCGACTGGAGCCTTGGAGCCTCGGCCTATCGACCGATGGCAGCAGCTCTGCAAAGTGCGGTGAAGGGGCGTTCCGGACAGCATTGCATCATGATCGACATGGAAGATGACAGCGTCGTCGAACGCTCCATCGCCCTGCACGACAATCTGTTTGATGAGGGGTATCCCGTCGCCCTGACGCTGCAGGCCTATCTCCGGCGGACTGCCGATGATCTTGCCTCTGTTATTGCCCGTGGCGGGCGGGTGCGGCTGGTCAAGGGCGCCTTCGTCGCCAACAGCGATATCGCCTTCGTGGGCGAGCGGGCCATCAAGGCCAACTATTACAGGCTGGTTGATCGCATGCTCTCGAACGAGGCACGCAAGAACGGCTTCTATCCCATTTTCGGCACCCATGATCATGAGATCCATGCCTATGTGATCGAAAAGGCCACCGAGCTTGGCTGGCCGAAGGGGTCATACGAATTCGAGATGCTCTATGGCGCAAGGGACGATGTGGCGACCGAGCTTGCCCAAAAGGGTGAAGCCATCAGGCTCTATCTGCCGTTCGGCACGGACTGGTGGCCCTATGCCATCCGGCGGATCGGCGAGAACCCCAAAAATCTGATGCTTCTGACGCGCAGTATGATCTAGCTGGCGACGTTTCCGCCCTCACGCTTCACGCTTCCTTGATGGTCCGAATTCTTGACAGACCGACGCAATCGGCGAAGACTTGATGTCGCCTCCCTGTCTTGCCCGCCTCATCGCGATGGGGCCAAGCTGGCAGGCGTCGTTATCAGGAAGGATATCGTCGAGTATGCGCCATCCGCTCGAACATATGATCGAAGAGAGAATCCGCGAAGCTATGGAGAAGGGTGATCTCTCGGATCTGCCCAATGCGGGGAAGCCGATCCCGAACCTGTCGGAGAGCGCTGAAGACACACTGTCACGCGTGATGCGGGAACAGGGCGGCAAGCCGGCATTTGTGCTGTTGAACGGCAAGCTGCAGGCGTTGATCCAGCGGATGACGGAGACTCGTGATCCTCTGGCGCGCAAGGCGCTGGAGCAGCAGATCGCCGACATGCGGACGAGCATCGCAATCGAGAAGGAAAGAGGATGGTGACCCTTCGCTGACCTACATCGTCAACAAAGCACCGTCCCCTTCCATGTCATCTCTTGATGGCTCTTCAGTCCGCGAATGTCAGAAACTGTAGGTCGCGAAAATCGAACCGGACATCTGATTGTCGTTTGTCGGCACCGGGCTTTCCACCGCATCTCCGACGAGGTGCTTGTACTTGATCGTTCCGCCGAGCAACAAGTTGGGGCCGACGGGATGATAGAGCCCGCCTTCAATTGCGACAGCCTTGAACCCGGCATTGGCGTTATAGACACCATGACCTGAAGCCGCCGACTGGGCAGCATTCACGCCAAAATAGTCCTGCATATAATCACCATCTGCCCATTCGGCTGAAGCGCCGAGGCTGATGGCCGGACCGGTGAGACCATGGCCCACAGCATTGGGATCGGGCCGGACTGATGCGGCATCCGCGCCCCCAAGCATGGCAAGCGGCACGAAAGTCTTGATACCCAGTTCGCCGCTCCAGCCTTTGGAGCCGGCGAAATACCGTCTCGCATTGCTGTAAAGCTTGACAGGTCCGGTATCATATTCGACGAAAATATTTCCGTTCAGTCCTCCGGAAATGTTGCCCATCCCCTTCAGTTCAGAACGGCTGTCGCTCTCTTTGCGTCCCTGATTGTAACTGATGGAAGCACCCAACTTGAATGCGTCGTAGGACAACAGATTAGCCCCCAGACCCTTCTGAGTGCTCAAGAACAGTGTGTCGTTCCACATGATATCGAAATAGGGCAGAGGCAAAGCCTTGTAGGTATCAGACCCTTCATATTGAGGCATGAAGAAGAGCCCGCCACCGAGGGTGATATCCCAATAGCTTGCTTCGGTGAATCCTCCTGCCATCAGCGTCTCATAGACGTTGCCCGCCTTGGCAGGCAGAGCACTACTGAGCATGAGGAGTGAAAGGGCGCAAGTGATCCTTGCGCGCTGCGCGGTATAGTTGACAGCCATGGCGAAATCCAAACTCGTTCAAGCAATGACCCCTTCGATTCTCCCCATTGAGATTAACGCGAGGTGAATCAAAGTCGTTTTTTTACGGTTTGTTGAGCATTTCTGGCTTTTTGGCCACGGACAGAGCGGATTGGCACCCCAATTGCTGGGACAAGGGACGTCGTGCCGGTCTGGCACCCGTAAAAACTGACAATCACCACGGAAAGGTCAAAAGAGAATCGGATCATCTGGCGAACAGCAAAAAGTTTCAAAACATCTCTCGCATCAATTGACCTTTTGCCAAAGCTGCTATAGAAGGACCCCTCACCCCGTGCAAAAGTAGCCGATTGATTGATGGCAGATGGCAAGACCGATCTGTCCTTGAGGGGTAGGGCTTCGAGACGCGGGACATTTTTGACAAGGCCGGGCCACAGGCTCGGCATGGATATCCCGGAAAGTCTTTCAATGACTCAATTCGAAGCCGTGCATCCCGTTCTCGGGACTGCATTGACTGCGCGTGGCTATGACAGCCTCACCTCCGTTCAACAGGCCGTTGTGGAAGCCGAAGCCAAGGGGCGCGATCTGCTCGTCTCCGCCCAGACCGGCTCTGGCAAGACCGTTGCCTTTGGCCTTGCGATGGCCGACGACCTGCTCGGTGACGACGACAAGCTGCCGGTTGCAGCAGAACCCCTCGCACTGGTGATCGCCCCGACCCGCGAACTGGCCCTTCAGGTCAAGGAAGAACTGTCCTGGCTCTATGCCGGATGCGGTGCCGAAATTGCCTCCTGTGTTGGCGGCATGGACATCCGTCGCGAGCGGCGTGATCTGGTGCGTGGTTGCCACATTCTTGTTGGCACGCCGGGCCGTCTGCGCGATCACATCGAGCGCGGCACGCTCAATCTCGAATGGCTGCGGATTGCGGTTCTCGATGAAGCGGACGAAATGCTTGATCTCGGCTTCCGCGAAGATCTCGAATTCATTCTCTCATCGGCAAACGCAGAGCGCCGCACCTTCCTGTTCTCCGCTACTGTGCCGCGTCCGATCGCCCAGCTTGCCAAGACCTATCAGAATGATGCGCTGCGCATCAGCACCGCTGAAGAGCGTCAGCAGCATGCGGACATCGTCTATCATGCCCATCAGGTCTCGGCCCATGACAAGGAAAGGGCCGTCATCAACGTGCTTCGCTTCCACGAAGCGCCGAGCACCATGATTTTCTGCTCGACCCGCGAAATGGTGCGCCATCTGTCGGCCCGTCTCAGCAACCGCGGCTTCGCCGTTGTGGCGCTGTCTGGTGAGTTGAGTCAGGCGGAACGGACCCACGCACTTCAGTCCATGCGCGATGGCCGGGCTCGCGTCTGCGTGGCGACCGATGTTGCCGCTCGCGGCATCGATCTGCCCAATCTCGATCTGGTCATTCATGCGGATCTTCCCAACAATGCCGAGACCCTGCTGCACCGGTCTGGCCGTACGGGCCGCGCAGGCCGCAAGGGCGCCTGCGCCCTCATTGTGCCGAACAACAAGCGTCACGTCATCAATCGCCTGCTGAAGACCGCCAACGTGCGCGTCCACTGGGGTCCGGTGCCGGGCATCGACGACATCATGCGTCAGGATCAGAGCCGCATCTTTACCCACGGTGCGCTGACCTCCGAGCATGAGGAAACCACCATGGATCTCGCACGGTCTCTGCTGTCCACCTATGGTGCAGAGCAGGTCGCGGCAGCTTTCCTTGCCACCCAGCAGGCGCTCTATCCCGCCCCCGAAGACGTCTCCGACATCATCGACATGCCGGACACCAACAAACGGGAAAAACGCGAGCGCAACGATTTCGAGGACGGCATCTGGTTCCGCATCAATGCCGGTCGCAAGCACCGCGCCGAACCTCGCTGGCTGCTTCCGCTGATCTGCCGTGTTGGCGAATTCTCCAAGAAGAAAGTCGGTTTCATCCGCATCCTTGATGGCGAAACCATTTTCGAACTGGCGCCCGATGTGGCCAGCCGCTTCGAGGACATCACCGAGACCGAGGGCACGGGCGAGAAGAGCCTGCGCATCACCAAGATCGGTGACCGCCCCGAGGAGCTTCTGAATGGCTCGTCCGGTCGTGGTGGTGCTCCACGCGGCAAGAAGCACGCTCATGGTGACGAGGATCGTCCGAGACGTGGCGGTGGTCATAAACGGTTCGAGAAACGCTCCGAGGGGCGCTCTGAAGGCCGTTTCGAGGGTCGCAAACGGAACAGCAACGACAGCCACCCGAAATCCCGCAAACCAAGCCGTGGAAAATCCAACGGCAAGTTTGCCGCAGATCGTGCCTGATCGTCCGGCTTTGATAGCAGGTTATGCGGCCTTTCCTTACCTGCCATAGCAAAAGAACATACCTAAAGGGGGCATTGCCCCCTTTTTATTTTGTCCATCTGGACCTATATCTAGGACCTACTCTCTACGATGGGCATGCCAGGTGACAAGTCATCCGGCATGCCTAAATTTTTTTGAGCCTTTTGTCTTTTTCTTTCCTAGAATGTACGGCTCTTGGGAGATATGCTCCCGACGACAAGACAAAGACGCAGGATTGTTCAAACCCTCCGGGTGACCCCTGCTGTGCTTTCAAGATTTCCACCAGCAAAACCACACACGACCCCACGGGATTGTTCATGACCAACGAGGAAACGCAGCCCTCCGGCTCCAGCGCAACCGAGCACACGTCTCCCCGCCCGCCTATTCAGCGCGGCAAGTTTGTCAGTGGCTCGATCTTTCGCCATGTGGTCACCATGACGGCGGCGGGATCGGTGGGGCTTCTGGCGGTCTTCTCCGTCGACTTTGCCAACCTGTTCTATATCTCGCTTCTCGGCGAGACGGAGCTGGCTGCCGCCATCGGATATTCGGCGACGATCATGTTTTTCAACAATGCGGTCGGGATCGGCATGACCATTGCCGGGTCTGCCATTGTCGCGCGCGCGCTGGGTCCCGGAGACAAGGAACTGGCCCGCCGCAGGGCGGGAAGTGCCCTGATCACGGTGTTCGGGATCATGGTGGTGCTGGCAAGTGTGCTCTACAATTTCATTCCCGACCTTCTGACCCTGATCGGGGCGACGGGAGAGGCCCACGAGGTCGCAGTCGGGTTCCTGTCCATCGTCATTCCGTCGCTGCCGCTCCTCGGCATCTCGATGATGCTGGCCGGGTTCCTGCGTGCCAGTGGCGACGCCAAGGCATCGATGCTGGTGACCCTCTCGGGTGGCTTTGCCTCGGCGGTGCTCGACCCGATCTTCATTTTTGGCCTCGACATGGGTGTCACGGGCGCTGCAATCGCTTCGGTGCTGTCGCGGATTGTGATGATCGGGGCGGGCCTGCGCGGCGCGGTCTATCTGCATAATCTGGTGCGCCTGCCGCGCACCTTTGCCGAAATGCTCGAGCACTGGAAGGTGTTGCTGCCCATCGCCTTGCCAGCCATCCTGACCAATGTGGCAACGCCTGTCGGCAACGCCTATGTGACCATGGCCATCGCCCCGTACGGGGATGAGGTGGTTGCCGGTTGGGCCATTGTCGGGCGCATCATACCCCTCTCCTACACGGCTCTATTTGCCCTCTCCGGATCTGTCGGACCGATCTTTGGGCAGAATCTGGGGGCGCGTCAGATGGATCGCGTCAAGGAGACCCTCAAGGCCTCGATGTATTTCATCCTTGGCTATACGACGCTGATCTGGCTCATCCTCTTTGTGGCGCAGGAGTGGATCGTCTTGGTGTTCGGCGCCGAAGGCAACACCGCCGAATTCGTGCGCTACTACTGCACATGGATTGCGCCAAGCGGCATCTTTCTGGGCTTTCTCTTTGTCACCAACGCCGCCTTCAACAATCTGGGCCATCCCACCTATTCAACCGGTTTCAACTGGGGACGGGCGACGCTGGGCACGGTGCCGCCGGTAATGCTGGGCACCTATCTGGCCGGAGCGGAAGGCGCTCTGATGGGACAGGCGGTCGGCAACTTCGTGTTTGGCCTTGCTGCCATCGTCACCTGTTTCTACGTGATCAACAGGGAAGACCACTGGCGACGATCCGGACACGCCAGACCAACCACGGGAAGTCTATTCCCAACGGGCCCTGTCGCCATTGTCTTCCGGCAAGGCCAACATGTGAGTGCTGCCAAGGGACAGCAAGCCGTCAGCTTGTGCGTCATGTCATGAGACATCGACTTTTCGCGCATCAAAGCTGGCCAAGCCAGCCCCGGAGCGCTAGAAGAGTGTAGAACAAGACTATCAGGAACCAAGTGCAATGATGATCACACTGCCAACCGCTGGCAAGGAAGCCAAAATTCGCTATCTGGACGGAGATTATCAGATTGTTTCCGGTGGCAGCTTTGTCACCTGTGCAGTCACCGGTCGTCCCATCGCACTTGAGGATCTGAAATACTGGTCAGTCGCACGGCAGGAAGCCTATGTGGATGCGGCGGCGTCCTATGAGGCAGAAAAGAAGGCCATGCAAGGATAGCGCACCAGCGCCCTTCCTGATGTTGATGCACCCTCCGCACGGGCAAGCCGCGCCTCTTAGCGGCGGGAGAATTTGCGCTGGGCCTGCTCGATGGTTCTACGCGGGAAAGCCCGGTCGTCAAAGACCATCGTCACCTCCACCACATGCGCCTTGCGTGCCAGCTTGTCACCGGCCTTGCCGAGACCGGCCAGACGGACATGATCCTTCGCCGTGGTCACGATGGAGAGATTCTGCTCCTTGGCACGGTTGAAGATCGCCTCTGCGTCTGCTTCGGTGTAGAGATGATGATCCGCGAAATCCATGTGATCGATGATCTCCAGCTCCAGCTCTTCCAGCGTCTGATGGAACTTCTGAGGCCGACCGATGCCGCAGAAGGCAAAGACGTGGGTGCCGCCCAGAAGATTGCATTTGCCCGGACGCAGCGTGGCGTGGTTCGAGGCCTTGCCGAGTTTGGCAGCCAACTGCCTGAGGCGCGGTGCGCGCTCCCCCTCACCGATGACGATGAACTGGTCCGCCCGTCGCACCTGAGGCAGGAGCGGTGCGCGTAAGGGCCCTGCAGGCATCACGAAGCCATTGCCGATGCTCTGCTGGGCATCGACCACGACCAGCGAGAGATCCTTGTAGAGATAAGGATTCTGGAAGCCGTCATCCATGATGATGATCCCACCCCCGTCCCCACTGGCGGCCACTTCCTCGGCCAGCTTTGCACCCTGAACCCGGTCTCTGGCAAGGATGGTCGGAGCAATGCGGGCAAGGAGCAATGCCTCGTCACCGACCTCACGGACGCTGTGGGACTTCGGATCGACAACGAGTGGGCCGGATTCGGTTCCGCCATAACCGCGGGTCAAAAAAATGGGGGAAAGGCCGATTGAGCGGGCGGCGGCTCCAATGGCGATGACCATCGGCGTCTTGCCAGCTCCCCCGGCGACCAGATTGCCGACGCAGATGACCGGCAGATGAGCCTTGTAGCGGGCGGGCTTGTTGAAGCGAGACAGGGATATGCGACCATACAGGAAGCTGGCAGGATAGAGCAGCCAGGCAAGGATCCCGCGCTCTTTCCAGAAACCTGGAGCCTTCATATCCGATATTCTCCTTAAGGTGCGCGAAACCCACCTTCGGTATTGGCGCGATTCAGTTCAGCATTGATCTTGAGCGGATTGAGAAACGGCGTCAACTCCATCATTGTCCGATCAAGAGCCCCCGCGAATGGTCGCAGGGCCTGACGGGCCAGCTCGGACCGTCTGTGAACCTCGGCAGGGGATGAGAACATGCGGGCAAGGGTCTGGATCAGATCGCGCTCGGAGCCCATGCTCTCCGCGCCGCCAATACGGTCCAGCGCTTCGTAGATATCCTTGAAATTGCCTGTATGGGGGCCGTGCAGGATGGCGCATCCCAGACGGGCGGGCTCAATGGGATTCTGGCCACCGTGATTGACCAGAGAGCCCCCGACAAAGGCAATGCGGGACAGGCGGTAGAAGAGACCAAGCTCTCCGAGGGTGTCGCAAAGATAGATCCCGGTCTGCGGATTGAGGCCCGGAGCGACGGAGCGGCGCTGGACATTGGGCACCAGAACCCGCATCTCCTTCTCGATCTCCTCGCCCCGTTCGGGGTGACGCGGCACGATGATCGTCAGAAGCTGTGGCAGGCGTGCGGCCATGCGCTTGTGGGCCTGCGCCAGCAGACGTTCCTCGCCCGGATGGGTGCTCGCTGCGATCCAGACGGGTCGGGTGCCGATGACGTTGCGCAAGGCTTGGAGCTGCTCTTCATCGGCGGCCGGAGGCGGGACGTCAAACTTGAGATTGCCCGTCACCTCAACATTGGCGACGCCAAGGCGGGTGTAGCGGCTCCGATCCTCTTCGGTCTGTGCCAGACAGAGCGGCACATTGCCAAACATTTGTCGCACGGCGAAGGGGAACTTGGACCAGCGCTTGTAGGAGCGCTCGGACATGCGCCCGTTGACAATGATCAGCGCGATATCCCGATGATTGAGCTCGCTCATGATGTTCGGCCAAAGCTCGGACTCAACGAACAGCGCCAGATCCGGTTGCCAGAAGGTCAGAAACCGCCGGACGAATGGCAGGATATCAAGAGGCACGAACTGGTGCACAGCCCCTTTCGGCAGGCGCCGCTCGGCGACCTTGGCCGAGGTGACTGTCGTGGTGGTCAGCACCACAGAGGCGCCAGTTTCCACGATCTGCTCGATGAGGGGCATGACGGCGTTGGTTTCACCGACGGAGGCGGCGTGGACCCAAACCAGCGGCCCTGACGGGCGCTCGATCGAGGGTTTGCCATAGCGCTCGTTCCTGCGGGCGCGGATCTCCTTGCCGCGCGAGTCACGGAGCGTCAGAAACAGGGGGACCAGTGGGCTGAACGCATAGCCTGCTGTGCGATATGCAGAAAGTGCGATGCGTCCTGACCAGTCCATAAATGCTTCGTCCCGTTTTAACATTGAGCAGCGGCATATGAGCCAAAGATGGCAGAAGATAGGCCGCTGACGGGTTGAAACAACACTGTCCCGCTTCATGCTGCCCCACGCAAAAGGAAGGGCTGGGAGGCATGAATTCAAGCCATTTCCCACGGGCGCTTGTCAGAAACTGAAACAGGCTGTCGCAAACCTTGTCGCACCTATATCATCTCGTGGTACTTTTTTTGATGCTTTTTTTGCTGACAGGGATAAATTCCCAGTATTTTGTACCAAATTGCTCAATAATTTGACTCAATCAATGGCGTAAAAGTCCGGTATCGACGAACCAAGCCATTCAATTGCTTGTCAAATTTACTCAGTGCAACATGATGTCCCGCACGGTATTCTACCGGCGCTTTCCGGACAGGCTGCCGTAGGCCGCATCGGTGATCGCGTTCAGCTCCCGCTGCACCGCGAGACGGGCATCTTCCAACGCTTCGGCATCCGCGTGGCGATCCACATAAATGAGATCCCCAATGACGAAGGCAGCCTTGCTGAAGGGCAAATTGATCGAGGCCTTGTCCCAGGTGTTGAGATCGATCCGGCACGAGGAGGCATAGGCAACCGGCACGATGGGGCGCCCGGACAGTTTGGCGAGGGTAACGACCCCCAAACCGCATTCGCGGGCACCGGTTTTGGGGACATTGACCGTCATTCCCACATTGACCCCCTCGGCGAGGGTCGAGACCAGATTCTTGAGGGCTGCAATGCCGCCCTTGGTCATGGTCTTGGCGCGGTTGCGTCCGCCCGAGCCTCGCACGACTTCGACACCGAGGCTTTCGGCTGCGACGCTGTTGAGATGACCATCCGCTGACCGGGAGACCAGAATGCGAAGTCTGCGGTCGTTGCGCCAGACGAGCGGCATCATGAAATGCTGGCCGTGCCATGCCGCGACAATCACCGGCATGTCTTCTTCGACGCGGTCATAGGACCTGTCATAATCGGTGACCAGACGCGAGGTGAAGTGCACGAACCGGAGCCACAGAGCGATCAATCGCCCCGCTAAAGTGAGCATCATCTGGGAACGGGCGATTTTCTTCAGCTCTGACAACTTCTGGTCTTCTCCGGTCTTTTGCCCTGCCGCTGGCATGGCATTGCCAGCCTCGGCAAGGAGCCTGTGAGGCATCCATATAGGGCTATTTGACCACAAAAGAAAGAGTGCCGGGTGGCTCTGTTGCAGCGGGTGGGCCAAAACCGACCTTTGGTCCCCGCTGGCAAGAGATTTGTTACCGTGAAAGCGCGCCTATTCCGCTTCGTCCGGCTCCATCAGGCGATGCATGTGGACAACGAAATAGCGCATGTGCGCGTTGTCCACGGTGCTCTGGGCCTTTGATTTCCAGGCATCGAAGGCCGTGGCATAGTTGGGATAGATGCCGACGATATCGAGCTTGTCGAGATCCTTGAATTCAATCCCTTCCAGATCGGTGAGTTCTCCACCGAACACCAGATGCAATAGCTGCTTTGGCTTTGTTTCCGACATAGTCTCTCTCCTGTTTCCGGGCTGCCTGATGTCATGGAGAGTCGATAAGCCGCATCTCGAACATCTGGGCAAACAGATGGTTCCTTCCCTTGGGAGATCTAGCGACAAACGGGAATGAGGGCCAGAGAGCGAGGTGCATTAAGTGGGGATTTGTGCCCCTCATGCTGCGAAAGTTCAGTCTCTTAAGCCCGAGATCCGTGCCTTTTGGGGAAGTTCAGAACGGAAATGATCGGGGCCATGATATCGGCGATCGGGTGGCCAGCCGCATAGAGACTGCCGTGACGACAGTCCTTCCTGTTGTATCGGAGGGGCTGGTTGGTGTGGTCGCGCAGAACGCCGCCCGCTTCTTCGACGATCAGATCGGCGGCGGCCAGATCCCAGTCGTTGGCATGCTCGCGGGCGAGCGCCAGATCAAGCGCTCCGTTGGCTACCATCACGATCCGATAGGCCAGCGACCGGATATAGCCACGCCCGACAACTCCGGCGCGGGCAAGCGGTCCCTTGTCGATGACGATGCGTGGCCCGGCAGCGCGGGCTCCTTCAAGGGTGCGGAACTGGGGGCTCCTGAGGCGTGTGCCATTGAGGGTGGCTCCGGAGAGTTTGGAGGCCAGATACATCTCGTGGCGTACCGGGGCATAGAGAGCTGCGGCCACGGGTCGTTGATTCTCGACAACGGCCAGAGAGATCGTCCATTCGTCGCCTCCGTCGATGAAGGCGCGTGTGCCGTCGATGGGGTCGATGACAAAGACCCGGCGCTTGTCCAGCCGTTCGTCATTGTCGTCGCTTTCCTCGGACAGCCAGCCATAGTTGGGTCGCGCTGCGATGAGGCGCTCGGCGATGAGTTGGTTGACGGCGAGATCCGCTTCGGTGACAGGGCTGTCGTTTTTCTTGGTCCAGACCTCTGGGTCCTTCATGAAAAACTTCAGGGCGACGTCACCTGCTTCCCGAGCCACTTTTTCGAGCAGCTTGGTGTCTTCGCAGAAGGCAGGATAATCGGAGCAAGGCGTCATCTTATCGTCCTGCAACCGTCATGCCCTCGATCAGGATGGATGGCGCGTTGACGGCCTGCTCGAAATTGAGGTCGTCGGCAGGAACGATGCGGGCGAACATCTCGGTGAGATTGCCAGCGATGGTGATTTCGGAGATCGCCTCGGCCAGTTCACCATTGCGGATACGGAACCCTGCCGCGCCGCGCGAATAGTCACCGGTGACCCCGTTCACCCCGTGACCAATCAGGTCGGTGATATAGACCCCGTCCTTCACGCCGCTGATCAGATCCTGTTTGGTCTGCGTCCCCGGCGTCAGCGTAAGGTTAGTGGTTGAGGGATAGGGGTTGGCCCCGGACCGGGAGGCCCGGCCATTGGTCTTCAGACCTAGTTCGGCGGCGGTCGCGCTGTCCAGAATCCACTGGTTCAGATAGCCATCCTCGACCAGTGCCAAAGGCTTGCAGTCGATCCCTTCTCCGTCAAACGGACGGGAGCCAAGTCCGCGCACCAGTGTCGGATCGTCAGTGATGCTGATGCCAGAGGGGAACACCTGACGCCCTAGCTTGTCCATCAGAAAGGATGTGTGGCGAGCGATGGACGTGCCATTGATCGCGGAGGCAAAGTGGCCGATGAGCGAGTTGGCGACACGCGGCTCGAAAATGACATCGTAAGTGCCGGTTTCGACCTTGGCAGGATTGATGCGTGCGGTGGCCCGCTCCCCGGCGCGGCGTCCTACATAGGTCGGCTCCTTGAGATCGGCGCGATGCACTGCTGCGGAAAAGGAATAGTCCCGCTCCATATGCATCCCGGTTCCGGCGATGGCCGTGGCCGAGAAGGAAATGCGTGAGGAGAAATAGGATCCGACAAATCCATGAGAGGTGGCAAGCACAACACCGCCCAGAAAATGCCCGGCGGTCGCACCGCCTGATTTGCTGACACCTTCAACCGCCAGGGCCCCCTCTTCGGCGCCCCTTGCCATCATCAGCAATTCCTCGGTCGAGGGGATGCCCGGATCGAAAGGGTCAATAGCGGCGACGCGCTTGGGAACCACCGCATTGTCCATCAAGTCACTGCGCGCGGCCAGTCGGGCGAAGGGATCGCGCGGCGACAGGCGTGCCATCGCGACAGCCCGCTCCGCCAGCTTCGACAGGATATCGGGATCCGATGTGGTGTTCGTCGAGATGGAGGCCTTGCAGCCGTCGATGAAAACCCTCAGCGCCATGGAGTCATTTTCTGACCGCTCGTTCTCTTCGGGGGATCCATCCCGGACACCAACCGAACTTGAAACGGCGCGGGCGGCAACGGCATCTGCCGAGTCTGCACCGGCTTTGATGGCGGCCTCAACAAGATGCTGGGCGCGGTCGAGGATAACGGACTGGTCGAGGAGATCTGACATGAAGGCTCTTTGCTTGCAGTTTCGGAATTCTATCACGCTTGTGGCGTTCCGGTCTCTAACTCTTAGGGACTCTTAGGAAACGGGGCAAGCAAAAAGGCATTGGCCCATTGACGCAACTCGTGGTCAGGCACGGATTTGATCCAGAGGCCTCGCCGTTCTTGATGGTTAGGAAAAAGTGAACGACCCCGCCCGGTAACCAATCTCTAACCCTATAATATATCACGCTTTTTTAACCCTGCCACTTAAGCAAATTCTCAAATCTTGCTGGTAGTTTGAGCTCATGAAGAAAGAAGCACCCAAAACAGGGGCTCACAGGAGAAGGCACGTGAGGCGTCAAGACAATTACAAATACACGGAAGCCATTTCCTATCAGGTTGAGGGGTCGACACGCGTCGATCCCCACAATCTGACGAAATATTTCCACTCCTCCGTCATCCGGTCCAAGACCGCCAAACTCGCAGGCATGGACGAGTCCAGCCTGTTCGGCAGTCAGGTTCCCGGCATGGTTCAGATCAAGGAAGACTACGTCCTCGTCGAAAGTGTCCTGACCTGTGGTCTGCCGCTGATCGTCAGGGTTCCCATGTCCTGCTTCAAGGGCGTTGGTGCGCGTTTCGTCGTTGGCAAGCGCGAAGGCTCTCCCCTTATCTGCATTCTTGAGCTGGTCCACGAAGACCCGAACCTGTCGATCCCGGTGATGGCCACCACGGATCTGGAAGAAGCAGCGGTCGACTGGAAAAGTTGGTCTCGGCGCTATGGCCTTGCCATGCTGCACCAGCCGCTTGAGGCCGATGGTTATGTGCAGGTGGATTGGGAACGCGGTGTTCCTGCCGGACTTGCTCCGGGGCCGATCAAGCCGCGTCGCCATCATGCGCAGTTCGCAGCCAGACGTCCTCGTTTTCTGGTTCGCCGCAAGGTCGGCATCAGCGGTGAACTGGCCAATGTCTCGGGCCGCGAGATCATCGCGCGCAACTAGACTGCCCTCAACAAGCCAACCTCAATCACAATCGTTGTGCTTACGCCACATGGCAGCGTCGTGCCCCTCAGGCACGGCTGCGCAGGGGTCGGCAACAACCTGATTGACCGCCGTGTAGCCGCGCAATTCATTGTATCGAGAGATCTGCTCGCTCTTCAAAAGCTTGGGCGTCTGCAGATGGGTGGAGAGGTGAATGAAGCGCAGATCCCGGCGAACCGTGGCGATCTGATCAAGCATCTCCGCGAGCAATTCACTGGTGATTGTCCCATCGCGAAAATGATGTTCCAGTCTCCGTTCGAGCAGGATGAGCTCTTCACCCTTCTCGCGGGCCTGATCATTCATGTCCTTGTAGAGCGCTTCAAGGATCAGCACCTGCGCCTGATCAAGCGGAACCTGATCCTTCAATTCCAAAAGATGGACCGGGCCGGGCACGCCATTGAGCTCGGCGGCTTTTGCCAGTCCCCAACCGGATCCGGCCTTCAGTTCGGCGATATCGTCGGAAGACAGGCTCTTGATGTCCCTGTCCTGCTGACCCGCATAGGCCGACATATGGTCATGATGGGCCGGGGTTACCGGCTGGCTTTCACTCGCCTGAGCTGATATCAGCCCGGACAAAGCCCCTACAAGGGCGCAAATGGCAAAAAGTATTGGCTTTTTCATCAATATTTCCCCCAACCACACGGTCGCGATGCCCCAAACGTGCATCTGTGTTGTGCCTAGCATATGGGTGGGTCTGGCGCACATCACAAGCCTTCACATGTTGGAGAAGCGCTGGCGCTTGTGTCCGCCAGCGCACGTGTCGTTCATGCTCAGGCGACTTTTTCCAGAACCAGAGCGGCATTGACACCACCAAATCCGAAACCGTTGGAGAGCACGCGATGCAAAGACTTTGCGGTTGGCTTGTTGGGAGACAACTCGAAAACGGCGGCGGCATCTTCCGGCTCATCGATGTTGAGACCCGGCGGGACGATGTCATCGCGAAGAGCCAGAACCGAATAGACCGCCTCAATCGCGCCAGCAGCACCGAGCAGATGTCCGACCGCTGATTTTGAAGAGGTCACCGCCAGATCCTTGCCCCGCTCGGGGAAGACAGAGCGGATCGCGGCGATCTCGGCGGCGTCTCCTACCGGCGTCGAGGTGCTGTGGCCGTTGATATAGTCGATCTCGGCAGGTGTTAACCTTGCCATGCTTAAGGCAAGGCGCATCGCCCGGGCCGCGCCAGATCCATCCGGACGTCCCGCCGTGACGTGATAGGCGTCGGCAGTTGTGCCATATCCGGTCAAGGCGGCAAGAGGCAAGGCCCCTCTGGCGCGAGCGTGGCTGAGACGCTCGATCACCAATGTTGCGGCACCCTCCGAGAGAACAAAGCCATCGTGCCCTTTGTCGAAGGGCCGGGAGGCCTTTTCCGGCTGATCATTGTGGGCGGTCGACAAGGCGCGGGCCGCACCAAAGCCACCAATGGAGACCGGATCGACACAGGCGTCCGCCCCTCCGCACACCGCCACATCAGCCTCCCCCGATGCAATGAGGCGCATGCCGTCACCGATTGCCTGAAGCGAGGCGGCACAGGCCGTGACCGGGCAGCCAATCGGCCCGGAAAAGCCATGGCGGATGGAGACCTGCCCGGCAGCCAGATTGGCGAGAAAGGATGGCACGACAAAAGGCGAGAGCTTGCGCAGACCTCGTTGCTGGACCGTCTTCACCGCTTCGGTGATCACGGGAAAGCCACCGATGCCGGTTGCGATGATGGTCGCGGTCCGGTCCTTCTCGTCCTGATCCTCGGGCGCCCATCCAGCCTGAGCCAATGCCTCGCTGGTTGCGACCAGCGAATATTGAATGAAGAGATCCATCTTGCGGATGTCCTTGGCATCCATGTGATCTCGGGCATCAAAGCCATGGACATCGGTCTGCTTGTCCGGAACAAGACCGGCAATCTTGCATGCGTGATCAGTGGTATCGAACCGCGTGTTCGTCACGATGCCACTCCGACCCGCCAACAGGCGTTCCCAGTTGGTTGCAACTCCGACACCCAACGGGCTCACGGCCCCCAGCCCTGTCACAACGATGGGGTCATTGATCAGGTCATCTCTGTTTGGCATTTCGCTCGTCTCCTGATAATCGTGTATATACACGTTATGGTGAAAAATTTTTCAAATGATGGACAGCAAGTGAAGCACGGTCCTGTATTCGTTGACGTCCTGCTCCGCCAGTTGTTTGCGCATGGACTCGCGCGCCTCAAGCCAGATGGGAATCAGCCGGTCGAGAAGTGCCTCGCCCTTGTCCGTCAGCAGGCAAACGCGCCCGTTTCCCTTTTCCGCCATGGTCTTGACCGCGAGGTCCTTACGGACCAATCCATCGATGTTGCGCGTCAGAGTGGAGCGGTCCATATCCATCAGACTGGCGATTTCATTGATGGTTCTGCCCTTGTTGTAGCGCAGAAACATCATGACGAAATATTGCATGGTCGTGACGCCAAGCGGGGCCAGCTTGCGGTCATATTTCCGGGTCAAATAGCGGGCGGTCTTGACCGTATTGAGAAACAGGCAACGTGGAAATTCCTCTTCCACATTGACTTCCTCGCCCGCCCTGCCGGGATCTTTTCTGCTGGTCTCTTCGCTCATGGCGCGGACGGTATCATGTATATACACGATGTCAAGGCATGGATTGCCGCAATGAGGGCTCAACGAGCTGCCGAGGCGGCTCGTTTCAGGCTTCCATGAGGATCGAAAGGCTGCGCTTGACCTCGTCCTTGCAAGGCTCGCTGACGGCGAGAATATCGTTGGCCTTGAGAAAATCGAGCGGGCGGAAGCTGCTGATCAGGGGTTGGACGAGCAGGTCGACCTTGTCATGGCGCATCTTCTCGCGCTGGATGGTTTGCATGAGAATCTGGGTCGCGCCGAATCCCATCTCGAAAGAGCCGACCTTGCCGTCGGCAGGCTTCTGCGGCACGCCGACCACATCAACGGCGATGATGATATCGGCGTGCGGGCGGACATGATCGATTGGCATGGGATTGACGCAGCCGCCATCGATCAGCACCTCACCTTCGAACAGCACAGGGCGAAACAGGGCCGGAATGGCCATGGAGGCCGCCATCGCGGTCATGACCTTGCCAGAGCGGAAGACGACCTCCTCGCCGGTGAAATAGTTGGACGCGGACATGGAGACCGGCATCAAAAACTCGGAAAAATCGCTCTTGATGTCTGGTGGCAGAAAGGCCTCGGCGAGCCATTCGGGATCGAACTGCACCCAATTGCCAACCGGGTTGGGAGAGGCGAACAGCTCTGAGAAGCTCTTGGGCCTGTTCTGCCACAAGCGGGACAGCACCTCCCCGCGATTACCAAACAGGTCGAGCACATAACGTCTGAGGTCCGCCCCCGTCATCCCGGAACCATAAGACGCGGCGGCAAGGGCGCCGATGGAGCAACCCGACAGAGCGACGGGCGTGATGCCGAGCTCATCGAGGGCTTCCATGATCCAGATGTGTGCCAGCCCGCGCGCTCCCCCTCCACCAAAGGCTATGGCGACCGTTTTTTCACTCATCTCTTCGTTCCAATTGTTAGGCAAGATCAGAAAGTTGATCGGGATCAAGGGAATAGAATGCGTTCTGCCGTTGATAGACAGGGACCAAGCCTTTTGACTGTATCAATCTGGCTAGATTGACACAAACACCGGGCGACTTTTACGCTGAAGCTGCATTTATATCTGGAATTTGACAGAATTGTTTCATCGATCTTTTAGCGAGCAGAATTTCCGGCATTATCCGGAAAGCCACATCGTAATTCCGCAGCACCGGGCCGATCTGTCGGCCCAGGTTGAGGCTCTGTGCGTCGGAATCCGGCTGGGACATTCCCTTCATGCCAGCCCATCGGGTATTGCTCTCATCCCCGCTGACGTCCCCACTGGGCCACAGTCGGGCGGACAATGGCTGTTCTGCCAAAGTTCCGGCTCGACCGGCAGGGCCAAGACCATTCGGCGCAGACCGGAATCATGGATCGCGAGCTTTGAGGTCACGGCCTCACGGTTCGGTGTCGGACCGGAGGATTGTTACGCGGTCCTTGGCGCACTCAGTCATTCGCTGACGCTCTATGGCCTGCTTGAGGCCCTGCACTTAGGGGCCGATTGTCATTGTCTTTGCGGCCTTCAGCCACGGCGGCAATGGGAGATGTTGAGCGCAGGTGCGATATCGGTCCTTTATGCCACGCCCTCGCAATTGCGGCTCATACTGGAGGCAAAAGACGCGGATCGGGCAAAGGCGCCTTCGGTGCGGCTTATCTTCTGCGGTGGCGGCAAGCTCGATAGCGCCACACGCAAAGGGCTTGCCGAACGGTTCCCCAAAGCCGGGGTGTTCGAATTTTACGGAGCTTCGGAGACGAGCTTCATCACCATCTGGGACGAGACCACGCCGGAAGGCTCGGTAGGCCGCGCCTATCCCGGCGTCGAGATCGTCGTCGGGCATCCGTCTCACCCCACCTCAGGCGATGTGGCGGACATCTGGGTGAAGAGCCCCTATCTGTTTGATGGTTACGACGGATCGGACAGTGGCGACACCCGCTGGCACGAGGGATACGTCAGCGTCGGGGAGATGGGCGAGCTTGATGAGAGTGGCAACCTTTTCCTGAAGGGACGCCGCAGCCGCATGGTTACGGTTGCCGACCAGAATGTCTTTCTGGAAGATGCCGAGACGGTGCTGCTTGCCGACCCGAGTGTCCGGCTTTGCGCCGTGATGGCCCGGCCTGATCGCACGCGCGGCCATGTTCTGGTGGCGATTGTTGAGGCCAGTGAAAAGACCGAGGCGAAAGGTCCGCTCGCCGATGGCTTGCTGGCGCTCGGACGCAAGGCACTTGGCCCGCTCGCCGCGCCCCGCCAAATCCTGTTCATTGATGCCATGCCGATGCTCGCCTCGGGCAAACCGGACCTGAAGGCTCTGGAGGGCTGGCTTCAGCAAAGACAAGAGGCTCAAGGATGACAGCATCTCCCCCGACCTATGTCATTGCCGCAAGGCGCAGCGCGGTCGTGCCCCGTAACGGAGCCTTCGCAAGTCTTGCCTTTCATGAGCTGTCGACGCCGGTGATTGCCGCCTGCCTGACGGACGCCGGTCTCGGTGTCGATGCGGTGGACGAAGTGATCCTGTCCAATGCCCTTGGCGGTGGTGGCAATCCGGCCCGTATCGTGGCTCTGGCCGCAGGACTGCCCGAGACCGTAGCCGGTCTGTCGATTGATCGCCAGTGCGTGGGCGGGCTCGATGCACTGTTGCTGGCCGATGCCCTCATCCGATCAGGTCAATGCGAGATCGTTTTGGCGGGTGGGGTCGAGAGCTATTCCCGTCGTCCCTTGCGCTTTCGCACCTTCGCGGATGGCTCGCCTCCCGAACCCTACGAGCAGGCCAGCTTCACTCCCTGGCCCGATCGGGACCCGGATATGGCAACTGCCGCCCATGCGCTTGCCGAACGACTTGGGATCAGCCGCAAGGAGCAGGACGAGTTTGCCATGGCAAGCCACAAGAAGGCGATGGCCGCCCAGATGGAGGGGCAATTTGGCGAGATCGTTGCCATCGAAGGGGTGATGTCGGACAGCTTCACCCGCCCGCTCAGTCAGCGGCTCTGTGACCGGGCTCCGGTTCATGCAGGCAGCATCACCTCGGCCAACATGAGCGTTGCGGCCGATGGCGCCGCCTTTTGTCTTGTGGTCTCCGAGCGGATTGCTCTGTCGCTGTCCTGTTTCCGCATGGCGCTTATCGGTGGCAAGACCCTCGGGGGTGATCCGACCCTGCCCGGCCTCGCGCCAGTCAAGGCGATCAACGCCTGCCTCAAGGAGAATGCGATCCGCCCCTCGGAGCTGACGGTGGCGGAAGTCATGGAAGCCTTCGCGGTGCAGGCCATTGCTTGCCAGCGGGGCAGCGATCTGCCTGAGGCGATTGTCAATCCGGCTGGCGGCTCGCTCGCACGCGGCCATCCGGTGGGCGCGTCCGGTGCGATCCTTGCCGTCAGGCTCTATGCGGAGCTGAAACAGCGCGGCGGGATCGGTCTTGCGTCTATCGCGGCGGCTGGTGGATTGGGCACCGCCCTCATTGCCAAGGCGACCAACCCGGACGTATAGTGTGGCCAATCATTTTTGGAGATAATCTCATGATCAAACTCAATGTTCAGGAAATGGCCTGTGGCGGCTGCGTGAAATCCATCAAGGAAGCCATCGCCGCCGTGGACGGCAGCGCCGAGGTCAATGCAGACCTTGAAACGGGCACCGTGGAGGTCACTTCCAGCGTCGCTCCCGAAACCGTGCGCCAGACCATCGAGGAAGCCGGTTTCCCCGCCCAACTCGCTTGAGCGGGCCCTTGACAAGGCTAACAAAGCGTTAACACTCTGCCTTTCGATCCCCGGTGACGCCCGTCACTGGGGATTTTTTGCATTTTGCAGCAAAAAATTCCTGTTTTTTGTTCGTAGCGCCAAATGCAAAGACTTTGTTTACCCTGTTTGAGCAACATGGCGTTGTAAGCAGTTTTTTTGAAAGGCGCCTTCATCATGAATTCAGGACACGCGGATGCCAATTCAATCCGCATTGCAGTTGTCAGTTCTGACCCCGCCTTCCGCCGCATGATCAACGATCAGTTGTCAGGCAATCTCGAGGTCAAGCTACAGCGCAGCTGTGACTTCCAGATTTTTGACGGCAAAGTCCCCGCAAGCTTCCTGATGGAGCCGGCCTGCGCCCTCATCACTTTTGAGGAAGACGAGGAGCTGAAGGTCCTCTCGCGCCTTGCCAGTCGCCATCCCAACATGCTGCTGCTGGCTCTGAGTGAAAATGGCTCGGTCTCACGCGCGGTTGCGTCGATGCAGGCGGGAGCCCATGATTTCGTTGCCCGTCCGGTGTCCGCCGATGCTCTGGCAACGCGGCTCAGCGATCTTCTCGCCCATCACCGCCCTGCCCCGCACACCGACCATATGGCCACAGGCTCGATTAAGCCCGCTGCCATGGCCATGGCTGAGGTGGCATCCAACAGCAGCGAAATCGCTCAGCAGGACGAGATGCTGAAGGACTTCGAAGGCTTCATCGGCAAGTCTCCGGCCATGCAGGGCGTCTATGACCAGATCATCCGGGTCTCGGCCTCCAAGGCTCCCGTCTTCATCACCGGCGAATCCGGTACCGGCAAGGAAGTCTGCGCGCAGGCGCTTCATGCCCGCTCGAACCGCGGCTCCGGCCCCTTCATTGCCATCAATTGCAGCGCCATTCCGAAAGACCTGATGGAATCTGAACTCTTCGGCCACGTGCGTGGAGCCTTTACCGGCGCAACCGACGACCGCAGGGGCGCAGCCGAGCTGGCTGATGGCGGCACGTTGTTCCTCGACGAGATCGGCGAAATGCCTCTCGACCTACAGGCCAAATTGTTGCGCCTCATCCAGACCGGCAGCTTGCGTCGGGTCGGTGGGGCCCAGGAAATCTCTCTCGATATCCGTTTTATCGCAGCGACCAACCGCGACCCATTGGAAGAAGTGCGAGCTGGCCGGTTCCGCGAGGATCTTTTCTACCGTATGCATGTTCTGCCTATCCATCTGCCGCCCTTGCGAGAGCGGACGGGTGATATCATGCCGCTGGCCCAGTCGTTCCTTGCGCAATATGCCCGTGAGGAGAACAAGAGCTTCACGCTGTTCTCGATGGATGCGGAGCATATGCTCAAGGCCTATCGCTGGCCGGGCAACGTTCGCCAGCTCCAGAACATCATCCGCCGCCTGACCGTGATGTATGATGGCAACGTGGTCGAGGTGGACCATCTGCCGGATCTTCTCAGCGACGACACGCTTTACGACAGCGAGCTTGATCAGGCGATCTACAATCTGCGCAATGTCGGACAGATGATGGCGTCCAGCATCGAGCCCTTCTGGCTGCAGGAAAAGCAGATCATCGAAGGTGCCCTCACCCATTTCGACGGCAACATCTCCCGCGCCGCAGCCGCGCTTGAGATCAGCCCTTCGACCATCTATCGCAAACGCATGAGCTGGGCACAGAAAGAGGCGGTCTGATCAGGCCGCCTGTTCCCCGTTCGAGACGGACCCTTGACGGACGGGGCTTTTCCCTTGCGAAAGCCTGCGCGCCGACCCTTTGCGTGGATCTTGCAACGATCTTCTCTCGACAGATGCCTTTCGGCTCAGTATGACAGGCTGAGTATGACTGGACGACAGACGTTTCCAGAAGAGGTAGAAACATGATCCTGATTGTTCGGGGACGGGCAAGTGAGCCCCCCAAACCGCCGCAGACCAAACCACAGCGCCGCAATTTCATGGCCGCAGTGGAGTGCAAGAGTGCAACCGAGGCCAACGAACACGCGACGGCTTTTATGAAGGCATCAGGTTACGAGTTCATTTCGATCATCGGGCATCTGCGTATCACCGGAGAGCTGAAGGATCCCGCCATGGCGGAGATCGTAGGCAAGGCCCGCCGCGACGGAATCGGCGTCGCCATCTATCGCTAGGCAACAGATCATGAGCTACTCACTCATCAGACCAGCAAAAGACGATGATGGCCCGGCGATCAAGACGCTGATTGCCGGCATCTTTGCCGATTATGACAATTGCCTCTTCGTCGAGGATGAATTTCCCGAGCTTGCTCATCCCCAGAGCTACTACGCGGCGATGGGTGGCGAGATGTGGGTGGCTGAGGAAGCAGGCGAAATCGTGGGATGCCTCGGGGTTGGCGAGACGACTGTCGAGGGCCTGTTTGAGCTGTTCAAGGTCTATGTCGCCAAGAATGCTCGCGGGCAAGGCCTCGCGTGGTCCATGTTCAACCTTGCGCTCGACCTGATCGACGAGCGCGGCGGGGACTCCATCCGCCTCTGGACAGACACGAAATTCGCGGAAGGCCATGCCTTCTATGAGAAGATCGGTTTCGAACGTGTTCCGGTGGTTCGCTTTCTGGGTGACGCGTCCGACACCTGGGAATATTGCTATAGGCTCGACGCTCGCAAGGACTGACGCACGCCCGTTGCGCAGACAGATCCGTTGTTGCAATGAAAAACCCGCCTTTGGGTCCAAGGATCCAAAGGCGGGCTGCTCGCGTCACGGCTCACGATGGGCGAGCAAGTTGCTGGTTTTTTTATCAGATTTATATCTATAGCGCTTCGTTGCCTTCACCCGGTTCCGGAGCATCCGGAGCAAGTTCCTCTTGTTCGGGTGCAGGTGGCGGCGTTGCCCCGTCGGGCATTTGATCCTGGGCTTCTGGCGGCTGCTGCATCATGTTCATTTCCGGGCGCATACCCGGTTTCATGTCCTGCCCCATGCCGGGCATCATCCCCGGTTTCATTCCGGGTCTCATATCAGGTCTGGGCTGCATGCAGCCGTTGAATGGCATGGGACCCATTCCCGGCCGGTTCATGTGATGCTGGCCAGGTCCACCCATTCCGCTGTTCGGGCCGTTGTTCGGACCCATTTGTGGACCCATGTTCGGCCCCATATGCGGGCCCTTTTGAGGGCCCATAGGCGGACGGCCCATATGCGGCCCCATGTTCGGACCCATGTTCGGACCCATGTTCGGGCCCATGTGATGTCTTTCCATCCCGTGAGGCTTACCGCGATTGGATGGACGACCCGGACGATCCATATCCCTCATGCCGGGGCGATCCTTGCCAAACCTGTCGCCCTTGCGGGATGGGCGATCGGCGGGATCGATCTTGCCATCGCCGTTGCGATCCATGCGATCAAACATGAACTCGCCCTGATCTTTCAGCTCGTCAGGGGTGATGGTTCCACTGCCGTCACGATCCAGAAACTGGAAGGTACGGACCATGCGGTCCTGCGTCATGCGCAGCCACTCGGCCTTGAATTCTTCGAGCGATACGGCCTGATCCCCATCAGTGTCATTGTCCGTGATCTTCTTGTCGATACCGGCTTCGAGTTCTTCCTTGCTGAGAACACCGTCACCGTCCGTATCAAACTGCTTCATCATTTGCATCGGGCCACGCGCCTGTGGAAGCATCCCCATGCCGGGTATATTCAACCCCATAGAGCCCTGCCAACCACCCGGGCGGGCGTTGTCCCATCCCCATGCAGCGGCGGTGTTCACCGTTGCTGCGGTTGCAGTCAGCCCCGCCACCATCGCGACAGCCGCTGCTAGTCTGGAAGCCTGTTTCATACCTATTTTCCTTTCGTCTTCGTGCCTGCATCCACAGACCGAATTTGAAATGAGTTTTCTCAGATGCCAGGTTTGGCATCCATACCGACGCCGCCGACTTGTGCATCTGAAGCGTCAATGAAGACGCTTCGATCCTTTGATGCTCAATCTATAGGAGAAGAATGTCGTCAAAATTTGTACCGAAAGTGCGTCTTTGTCTTTTTTTGTATCAAATATCTATCTTGATACACTTCGTTACAAATCTCCATGGGTTAGAATATTTCTCTTATATTTCATATATTTCCACCCATTTCCAAAGCTCTCACATCCTGAAAAACAAACCCCCGCCATCCGATCAAAGATGACGAGGGTTTGAAATCATAACGTGTATGCCACAAGGGCGATTACTGAGCCTCAGGTGCCTCGGGAGCCTGAGGCGCTTGCGGTGCCTGCTGGTTGAAGTTGCCTTTCTGGAACCAACCCTGCTGCTGGAACTGACCGTGATGCCTGTAGCCTTTGCCCGGGCCGAAGTTGCCATCCGGTCCACCACGTTTTCCCATGAACTTGCGGCTTGGGCGATCGGTCTTGTCGATCTTGCCGTCATTGTTGCGGTCCATGCGTTCAAACATCATGGTCGCAGGTTCGTTGATTTCCTCGAGGGTCACCTTGCCGCTGCCATCACGATCCATGCGCTGGAAGGCGCGGACCATGGCCTGCTGGGTGATTTTCTGCCATTCGGTTTTGAATTCCTCGAGGGTGATTGCATTGTCACCGTCGACGTCGTTGTCCTTGATCTTGGCTTCCAGCCCGCTGGTCAGTTCCTCCTTGGTCAGAGTGCCGTCCTTGTCAGCATCAAGTGCCTTGAACAATCCGCCGCCACCCGGGCCCATCATGCCTTTTCCCATGAAGCCATGGCCCATTTTCGGACCCTGCTCGAAGCCACGTGCAGAAGCCGTGTCAACGGTCAGTGCGGTTGCGGACACGCCACCGATCAGGGCAACGGCAAGTGCGAATTTGCTAAGGTTTTTCATCTCTTCATTCCTCTAATATCAATGTGCCAATTTCTCATTGGCGTCGGGCCCTCAGGGCCGCATGGGTCAGTTCGATGGCCTCATGTGACTGTCTGGGGCCGGTTTGCTCCTCGATCAGACGCTTGAGGCTCATGCTCGTCCGTCTGCCGATGAGCTGAAGATAGGGTGCAATTGTCGCTGATCTATCTCCAAAAACGGCGTTTTTGTCGCACTCTGTATCGCCTCCAGACCCTGTTACACAGAGATACAATTTCCCGCATTTTTGCCTGAAAAACCGCGCTATTCTGGCTTGGTTGCCGCTGTTTTTGTGTTATCTGAAGGAAGAGACACAATAGGTGAGCCCGCAATTGGGGATGATGAACAGCCAAGCTTGTTCATGCAAAGAATTGGAGAGAGGAAAAATGGAACAGTCGGCACATATTCTGGTGGTGGATGATCATCAAGATATTCGCGAACTCCTGTCCAAATATCTTTCCAAGAATGGTTTCCGCGTCACCCACGCCGACGGCGGCGTCAAGATGCGTCAGGTGCTCAAGACGGCAGCAATCGACCTCATCGTACTTGATGTCATGATGCCCGGCGAGGATGGGCTGACGCTCTGCCGCCATGTGCGGGAGAATGAGAATATCCCCGTCATCCTGCTGACTGCGCTTGGTGAGGAGACGGACCGCATCGTCGGTCTAGAGATCGGCGCCGATGACTATCTGACCAAACCGTTCAATCCGCGCGAGTTGCTGGCGCGCATCAAATCGGTGTTGCGCCGCAGCCAGTCCCTGCCGCCTGAAGCCCAGAAGCGGGACGAGCCGGACGTGTTGCGGTTTGATGACTGGGAATTGCATGTGCATCAGCGCGAGCTTCTGAGCCCCAAGGGCGTCACGGTGCCTCTCAGCGCGGCGGACTATCGCCTGCTGGTCACCTTCCTCAAGCGCCCGACGATGGTGCTGTCACGGGACCAGTTGCTCGACCTCACGTCGGGCCGGACCGCGCAGATCTTCGACCGCTCCATTGACAATCAGGTCTCCAGATTGCGCAAGAAGATCGAGGATGACCCCAAGATCCCGAAACTGATTAAGACGGTGCGCGGCGGCGGCTATGTCTTCACCGGAAAGGTGACAGGCAAGGTGTCGGCCAGCGATCTCGATGTCTCTGATCCGGGAGACGACCTCTGACATGACGTCCAGTTCACAGACCCACGACGAAAAAGCGACCGAGACAAGACCCTGGTGGAAACGATTGAGGCTCTGGCCTTCTTCGCTTGCCGGCCAACTGGTTGCTGCCCTGTTGATCGCGCTTGTCATTGCCCAGTTGATCACCATTCTGATCTTTGCCAGCGAACGATCCTACATTGCGGTTGCCACCTATCGCGGTCAGGTGCTGGACCGGACGGCTTCGGTCGTGCGCCTGCTCAATGAAACCGATGCATCCGTCCACGAGCGTGTCATCCGGGCGGCTGAAGGTCAGGACGTGCTCTATACGATCCGCGACAACACCACGCTGCAGTTGCCCCAGCCGGGCACATTGTCTGCCATGTTGACGAGCAAACTTGAAAGCCGCGCGGGCCTGGAAGAAGGCTCGGTTCGCATCAGCCAGATCGACGAGAATCTCTTCTGGGGCGGTCGCAGGCCCAGCCGTGACAACGACGAAAACCGGGCACAGCAAACGCCTCGCCCGGCATCTGATCCGTCAGCCAACGGCCCTCGTGCGCTCACTCCCGAGGCCCGTGAGGGCAATGACGACAACCGCAAGGGATGGGGGCGGCGCTGGAGCGACGAGAATGGTGACGGAGACCGGATGCGACACAGGTTCCGTCGCCCCAAGCTCGAAGAACTGGACATGACGATTGCCATTCCGCTCGACAATGGCAAGTGGCTGCAGGTACGCACGGGCGTGCCCGCGCCTCCTGACAAATGGGGGCGTCCGTTCCTGATTTCGCTTGGCATGACAGCCCTCTTGATCCTGCTGGTCGTGATCTTCACCGTCCGTCGCCTCACGGCTCCCTTGCGGGATCTGGAGCGGGCTTCGCGTAAGCTCGGCCGGGGCGAGACCATCGAACCACTCAAGGAGGCGGGACCGAAAGAGATCCGCAACACCATTTCTGCCTTTAACGCGATGCAGGAACGTCTGATGCGCTTCGTGCAGGATCGCACGCGGATGCTCGCTGCGGTCAGTCATGACCTGCGCACGCCCATCACCACGATGCGGCTGAGAGCTGAATTTATAGACGACGAGGAAATGCGCGAGAAAATCCTCGCAACGCTCGACGAGATGCAGGCAATGACCAATGCGGTTCTGGCCTTCACCCGGGAAGACGCCACGAATGAGGAAACCCGCGAGGTCGATCTCTCGGCAATGCTCTCCTCGCTCGAGGAGGATTATCAGGATCTCGGCAAGGCCGTCACCTATCAGGGGCCGGACAGTCTCGTCTATCCGTGCCGTCAGGTCAGTCTCAAACGGGCCCTGTGCAATCTGATCGAAAATGCGCTTCGTTACGCCGGGGATGCTTCGATCTCGCTGTCGAAGACCTCACAAAGCATCAGGATCACGGTCAGTGACACCGGCCCGGGCATTCCTGAGAACAAACTCGAGGAAGTCTTCTCACCCTTCTTCCGGGTCGAAGGATCGCGGAACATGGAGACAGGCGGGGTCGGTCTCGGCCTCTCCATCACGCGGACAATCATCCGCAGCCACGGCGGCGATGTCATCCTTACCAACCGGCCGGAAGGTGGTCTGGAAGCGACCATCACCCTGCCGAAATAGCCGCAAGCCGCATCCCTTTTGCAGATTTTTGAGCCGTGCGCCATTCACATCCGGATAGCGCGCGGCTCTGTCATATTCCTGTCATTGAAATAGCGGCATAACCGCAGGTGAACCAAACAGCCAAGACAATAGCGGTCTCCGTCACGACGCGATGCAACGGCATCAGGATGTGGCACACAGGTATGCAGGAGACCGGCAAGACAGGACAAGATCATGGCACCTTCATTCCGCCTGGCAAAAGCCGACCATCTGTCGGACATCCGCTCCCTCTGCTCAAAATCCATGGCCTATATCTCGGACCGGCTCGGCTCCGGGCTTCCCAGCTATGCCTATGGCCATCTCGACGAACTGCTCGAGGACCGCAATCTCTACATTCTGCGAGAAGACAACCGCATCCTTGCGACCGTGGCTCTTCGCGAGGAAAGCAACTGTCTCTATGTCGACACGCTCGCCGTGCGCAAGGGGGAACAGGGCAAGGGCCTTGGCAGCCAGTTGCTGAAGGAAGTCGAGATGATCGCAGAGTCACGCGGCCTGCCCTTCGTGCGCCTTCACACCCCGGAAGTGATGGATGACCTCGTCGCCTATTACCGGAAAAGAGGCTATGAGGAGACCCATCGCGCTCTGCCACCACACGGGCGGGATCTGGTCCTGCGGGTACATTTCCAGAAGTCGATTTCGGGAAGTGATCTGCACATGGATCCCGAGCACGAACACGACCGGCAGCTCGCCTGAGGGCTTCCGCATATCCGTTTGGCGCATGGGAGCTTTGACCAAGGCAGGGCTTGAGTGAAGGACGCAAAGCTCGTAAGCAATGGGCTTCTCTATCATTTCGGCCTCCCAATGCGTCAGCCCAAGATCATTCTCACCTCGCGTGACTATTCACTCAGCCTGTTTTACTCCGATGTGCTTGCCGGCATAACGGTTGCCATGGTTGCCTTGCCTCTCAGTCTGGCCATTGCCATCGCTTCGGGGGCAGACCCGGCAAAGGGACTTGTAACCGCCATCGTTGGCGGTTTTTTCATTTCATTGCTTGGTGGCAGCCGCGTCCAGATCGGCGGCCCGACCGGGGCCTTCATCGTCGTGGTCTTCGACGTGATCAGCACTCACGGCTACGACGGGCTGGTGCTCGCCAGTCTGATGGCGGGGATCATCCTGCTTGTCGCCGGTTATTTCCGTGTAGGCAGGCTGATCCGCTACATCCCCGACGCCGTGGTCAACGGCTTCACCATCGGCATCGGCATCATCATTGCCACAAGCCAGATCAAGGATTTCATGGGGATGAAGCTGGCTTCCGAGCCAGCCGATTTCATAGACAAGATACCGGCATTGTTCCATGCCAGTGACACCGCCAGCCTTTCGGCTGTCGGGATTGCCCTTTTCACTCTTGTCCTGATCGTTCTGTTGCGCTGGGCCTTTCCGCGCTTTCCCGGTCTCGTGGTCGCCATTGCCGCCGGATCGGCGCTGGTGATGTTCTTCTCGCTTGATGTCGATACAATCGGCTCACGCTTTGGCGAGTTGCCCAGCACTCTACCGATGCCACAACTGCCGGACATCTCGATCTCACGGATCAACGAGTTGTTCCCCTCCGCCCTCATCATCGCCTTTCTGGCCGGGGTGGAATCCCTTCTATCAGCGATGGTTGCCGACCGGATGATCAATGGCCATCACAGACCCAATGCCGAATTGTTGGCACAGGGAGCCGCCAACATTGCTTCTGCCCTGATGACCGGCCTGCCGGCGACTGGCGCCATTGCCCGGACAGCAACGAACATCAAGGCAGGGGGCAAGACCCCGGTTGCGGGCATTGTCCATGCTATTGTGATCCTTCTGGTCATGCTGGTGGCCGCTCCCCTAGCTGGCCATCTCGCCATGCCCGCCCTTGCCGCCCTTTTGATGCTGACGGCCTGGAACATGTGTGAAGTGCGCAAATGGGGCGAGTATTGGCGCGGCCGTCGCAGCGACCTCATCCTGCTGCTTCTGACCCTCAGCCTGACAGTTCTTGTGGATCTGACGGTTGCAATCGGTGTTGGCGTGTCCGCAGGGCTTGCATTGCGTCTCTCACGGAGGAAAGCTATCGATAGTGACTGGCACACTCCGGAGCGCTAAATTCAAATGACCTTCAATTCTCTGCCTCGCCTTGTTCTCACCGGCCCTGAAAGCTCAGGGAAATCGGTTCTGGCAAAGGCACTGGCGGAGCATCTGGATGGCGTGTTGGCGACGGAATATCTCAGAGACTATTTTGAAGTGCGCGGCGAGCTGACCCTTGAGGACGCCATTCCCATCGCTCAGGGGCAATGGGTGAATGAGGAACGGGCAGCCGACCGTGCACAGGCCGAAAACAAGCTGCTGGTCTGCGACACTGACCTTGTCTCCTCACTTGTATATTCCGCGCATTATTATGAGGACGAACTGAACACGCCGCTCTGGGCTCTGTGGGAGCAATGGTCGGAACGGCACAAGAAGCGCCTCAAATCGCCCCCTTATTCACCGCGGCTCTATATCCTGTGCGATACGGATTGCCCGTGGGTCGCCGACGGTCAGCGCGATGCGCCCGATGACCGCGACAGGTTCCACCGCCTGTTCAAGGCAGAGCTTGAAGCGCTGGAGTGTGATTACATCTGTGTCAGCGGCTCGGTGGACGAACGCGTCAGCGCCGTGCTTTCCCATCTCGTGCAATTGCATCTGAAACGCGACTGACGTTTCCATAAGGAGTGCGAATCCCGATTAGGCGCGGACTTCCCTCTTGCGGGCTTCCAAATCGTCCTCAATGCCATCAAGAAACGCACGCACCGAATTTTCCATGTCGTTGATGACGACTTTCAGTTTCTCGGCCACGCCATTGAAGGCCTCTGCCTCGGCCTTTGACCGAGCCACGGCATCGGACACAAGGGTGACCCGGTCCGATGCGCCCGAACAGCCTGCCAGTGTTTCCCTGATGTCCAAGGCCATATGAGCACTTGCTTGTTTCTGCACGTCAACCGACGTGGCAATCGAAGACGTCACCTCGTTGATCCCCTCGATCAGGCCAGTAATCGAATTGAGGAACGCACCAGTCGAGCTTGAAGCTTGCTGCACGTCGGCAATCTGGCTCGAAATGGTCTCAGTCGCCTTCGCTGTCTGGGACGAGAGGTCCTTGACTTCCTGAGCGACGACAGCGAATCCGCGGCCTGCCTCACCGGCACGGGCGGCCTCGATGGTCGCGTTCAGGGCGAGGAGGTTGGTCTGGGCGGCGATCTTGCCGATCATGTCGATGATGGCGCCGATTTGCTGGGTGGACTGATTGAGCTGCCCCATCGTGCTGTTGGCGGACTGGGCCACCTCATTTGCCTCACGCACCACATCACCCGCCTTCTGGGTCTGAAGGGTGATCTCAGACGTGGCGGATTGCAGATCATCGGCTTTCTGGTTGACTGCTTCGGAATGTGTGAGGCTGATGTCCGTGGACTCGCGCGCAAAAGCTGCTGATTCCTGAGCATCATTGGCTATCACGTTCAGGGCTTCGGCCCGGGCAATCACTTCCCTGGTTTCTGCGTTGACGCGTTCCACGACCTGTTCCACTTCCCCGCGGAAGCGCTTCAGCATCTGTTCAAGGTCGCTCTGTCGCTTGACCTCCTTCTCGTGATCGAGGCGTGCATTGTCCTTCAGCGAGGCGCTTTGGGAGAGAGAGTCGAGGAAGTTCTGGGCGGCGTCAGAGAGGCGACCGAGTTCGTCACGGCTTTTGAGTTTCGGAATCTCGACCGAAAGATCGCTGACGCGCAGCCGATCCATGACATCAGCCAGCAGGGAGAGCGGACTGGTGATCGTCCAGGCGATCAAGAGCGCAAACAGGACACTCAGCAAGGCGATGGCGCCCGTCATGGCGTAGAAGGTGATCTTGGCACTGCGCTCATCGGCCAACCCCTGTTGCATCAGGGCTTCACCGTCTTGCAACGCGGCCTTTGCGCGCTGATCCATTTCCTCAACGAGGGCGTTGATTTCGCCCTGATAAGCAGCGACCTGCTGATCGAGTTCCTCTTTGCCGGTTGCCCAGTTGGCAAAATCCTGTTTGTAGACTTTGAGGAAACCCTTCATTTCCATGCGGCCGATAATCTTGAAACCGGCTGGTTTCATGGACGCGATCAACTTGTCGTAAGAGGCATCGAACTTTGAGATGATGTCCGGATCGCCAAAGAGCATATAGTCTTTCTCGAAATTGCGCATACGCAGCATTTCGGCCCAGACATTGCCTGCCTTATCTTCGAGCTTGTCCTTTTTGGTAAACTGATCGAGCTTCTCACCCGCCCGAACAACAGCTGCGTTGAGTTTGCCGCGTTGTCCATCTTCCTCGCCGAGGCCAACTTCGATGCGCTTCGCCAAAATGGCCGAAAACGCCTCGGACACCGTTCGCATATGAGACAGGCTCTCATTGAAGGCCTGACTGTAAGCACCGAGCGTGCTTTCATCGACCGGCTGGTTGAGAGTTTCATCAAACAGGGTGACCGTCGCGTTGGCTTTTTCCAGATCGCGCTCCAGCAGAAACTCCTGCGACAATTTTGCTGCCTTGAGGCTCGTTGCCTGAAGGTCTTGAAACAGCCGCGCTATGGTCTGCGATTGACGCTCCTGCGCCTGCGCGGTCTGCAGGGCGGACGTCTCCTGATGATTGAGGACGAGCATGGCGCCAAATCCCATGATCACGAGAAGCACGAGCGCGCCGATCCGTTGACGGATGGTCAGGGAAGAAAGAAGATGAGAGGTCATGACAGGGCCGACTGGTTACGGGGGGATACTCTATGGCTTGGTCTTGACGAAGAGGAATAAGTGTTAAAACATAGATTTCATCGATATTCTCGCGGCTTCAACTTAACAAAATTTGAATATCCTGAGTATTTTTCGGCAAAAATACAATTTCAATTTAGACGATAAACTACAAAATTCGCAAATATAAGAATATATATTGAAATACTCAAAGTATTTGATTTTTGAATACAAACCACCAAGCTATAGCCAAACCGATATGATTGCTTGAGCATCACGTGACAAAGATGCCAAATCAACCGGCGCAAAGACTGGCTTTTGAATGGAAAAGACAATGATCCTGCAGGGCAGGAAAACCCATCAGTTCATCGGACCAGCGTCTTTATTGCTTGTTTCGAATGGGTAAGACCGCTCGCTCCGCTCGTCAGAAAGTCGCATCGGGAAAAAAATTTGCAGCTTTTTTCGCTCGCTTCCTTGACTTGCAACCTTGCTCTGACTAAATGGTAGCCCGTCGTTAGCACTCACGACAAGAGAGTGCTAACAGGCTTGTTAATCGAGGAGCAGACCGCTCGGATGCCGCTGTTGAAGATAGGGGCATTAGACGCCCTTGTCGAGGGTCCGACGGCTGCATAACAGACAAGGGAACGTTTCAGAGATGAAATTCCGTCCTCTGCATGACCGCGTCGTTGTTCGTCGCGTTGAATCCGAAGAGAAAACCGCTGGTGGCATCATCATTCCTGATACCGCCAAAGAAAAGCCGAGCGAAGGCGAAATCGTTGCTGTTGGCAACGGTGTTCGTGACGACGCTGGCAACCTGGTCGCGCTGGAAGTTAAAGCAGGTGACCGCGTTCTGTTCGGCAAATGGTCTGGCACCGAAGTCAAAATCGACGGCCAGGATCTGCTGATCATGAAAGAGTCCGACATCATGGGCATTCTGGGCTAATCGCCAGAACAGACCCGTCGTACCGCCTCTCATATACAAGTTCTAGATTTCAGGAAGAGCTACCATGGCTGCTAAAGAAGTCAAATTCGGTCCCGACGCCCGCGAGAAAATGCTCCGCGGCGTGGACATTCTTGCCAACGCTGTAAAAGTCACCCTCGGCCCCAAAGGCCGCAACGTGGTGATCGAAAAATCCTTCGGCGCTCCGCGCATCACCAAAGACGGTGTTTCCGTTGCCAAGGAAATCGAACTCGAAGATAAGTTCGAAAACATGGGCGCACAGATGGTGCGTGAAGTTGCCTCCAAAACCAACGATATCGCTGGTGATGGCACCACCACCGCAACCGTTCTGGCACAGGCAATCGTCCGTGAAGGCCACAAGTTCGTTGCTGCCGGCATGAACCCGATGGACCTGAAACGCGGTATCGACCTCGCTGTTGCAGAAGCTCACAAAGCGCTCGAAGCTGCTTCCAAAACCATCAGCTCTTCTGAAGAAGTTGCTCAGGTTGGCACCATCTCTGCAAACGGCGAAGCCGAAATCGGTCAGATGATCGCTGAAGCCATGCAGAAAGTCGGCAACGAAGGCGTTATCACCGTTGAGGAAGCCAAAACCGCAGAAACCGAGCTGGAAGTCGTTGAAGGCATGCAGTTCGACCGTGGTTACCTGTCTCCGTACTTCGTGACCAACACCGAGAAAATGATCGCTGACCTCGAAGATCCGTTCATCCTGCTGCACGAGAAGAAACTCTCCAACCTGCAGTCGATGCTTCCGATCCTCGAAGCTGTTGTACAGTCTTCCCGTCCGCTGCTCATCATCGCTGAAGACATCGAAGGCGAAGCACTTGCTACCCTCGTCGTCAACAAACTGCGTGGCGGTCTGAAAATCGCTGCTGTCAAGGCTCCTGGCTTCGGCGACCGTCGTAAAGCCATGCTCGAAGACATTGCGATCCTGACCGGTGGCACCGTGATCTCCGAAGACGTTGGCATCAAGCTCGAAACCGTTACCCTTGACATGCTTGGCACCGCCAAGAAGGTGAACATCTCCAAAGAGACCACCACCATCGTTGACGGCGCTGGCGCAAAAGACGGCATCGAAGCACGTGTTGCCCAGATCAAGGCTCAGATCGAAGAAACCTCTTCCGACTACGACCGTGAAAAACTGCAGGAACGTCTGGCCAAACTGGCTGGCGGTGTTGCCGTTATCCGCGTCGGTGGTGCGACCGAGGTTGAAGTGAAAGAACGCAAAGACCGCGTTGACGATGCCCTGAACGCAACCCGCGCTGCTGTTGAAGCCGGCATCGTATCTGGTGGCGGTACCGCACTGCTGCGTGCAACCAAAACCGTTTCAGCTCTGCAGTCCGACAATGCTGACATCGAAGCAGGCATCAAGATCGTTCTGCGCGCTCTTGAAGCTCCGATCCGTCAGATCGTTGAAAACGCTGGCGTTGAAGGCTCCATCGTGGTCAACAAAATTCTCGAAGGCGATGATACCCTTGGTTTCGACGCTCAGTCCGAGAAATATGTCAACATGATCGAAGCTGGTATCATCGACCCGACCAAAGTTGTTCGTACTGCTCTGCAGGACGCTGCTTCCATCGCTGGTCTGATGATCACCACCGAAGCAATGGTTGCCGACGCACCGTCCAAAGACTCTGGCCCTGACATGGGCGGTATGGGCGGCATGGGTGGCATGGGTGGCATGGGCGGCATGATGTAAGTCATTGCCGTTCAGCAATCCAAGCTGAGATTAGGGCAGTCCCTCAGGGGCTGCCCTTTTTGTTGCGCCCATGCTTTCTTGCTTTGACGCGCTCGCGCGCGAGGGAGGGGCGGCATGATGTAAGTCATCACCGTTCAGCAACCCAAGCTGAATTTAGGGCAGTCCCTCGGGGGCTGCCCTTTTTGTTGCGCCCATGCTTTCTTACTTTGACGCGCTCGCGCGCGACGGGCGGCATGATGGAAGTCATTGCCGTTCAGCAATCCAAGCTGAGATTAGGGCAGTCCCTTACGGGCAATTCTTGTCGGCAGGCATCTGAAAATCGATATAGATCTGGGCTTCTGAAGCCTAAAACGTTGACATTGTACCCAGAAAACAATGCATCAAAAATTGTTTGGACGCTCGAAATCGGGTTCTCTTCTGGACCACCGTCCAATTTCTCTTACTTGTTGAATCTTCTCGCATTTAGCAAAAGAAGCAAAATTCCGATTCAACCTATGAGTAGTCATAACCCCTTATATAAACTTACCTTTTTGGCCACTAATTAGTGCGAATTAACTAAAAATAAGAAATTGAACTCATAGAGTCCTGCGGAATGGAGGCGTCATGGGTTTGTATCAAAGGCTTTCTATCATCACAAAATACCCCAAGACCTTGTCTGTGGGAATGTTCGGAATTGTCCTTTCGGCTCTACTTGTCTGCGCCGGAGTGTTTGGCTCGTTGCAAGTCTACAAGGGCATTGATCGGCAAATGAGCCTTGATTTTGCTGCCCTTGACGGTATGGGTGCAAATATCGCCCAAACGCTTTCCCGTCTTCGGAATCCTGATACAATTGAACCCTGCTCGAGTGCCTTTATGGTTTGGCTGGAGAGGATCGCCTATTTGCCAGACGGCATTCATGAGATCATTTATAACGATGACACGATTGCCTGCTCGGTGACATCAGGCATTTTGGCAGACGGTTTTAATCTCGGCCAACCAGACATCGATGATCCAAATGATGGCTATCAGCTCTGGCTTGATCGCGACCTTCAGATGCTGGGGCATGGAGGCATGGCCGGGACCTTCTTCCGGAAAGCCCCTTTCACCCTCGTGCTGCCTGAAATCAGGCTCGCGGAAAGCATTGCTCCCTGGCATATGCGCGAAGTGCTGTCCCCTGTCCGGAATGGCGAGTGGAGACACCGCAGCGGGGTCTTTCGCCTCAGTCAGGGTGTCAATTTTGAATTTAGCGAAGACGCCGGCTTTGACACACAGAAGTATCGCTTCTGGATCTACAACTGCAACTCCAATGGCCTTGTCTGTGTCTACACTGTTGCGCCGTTGCTGGAGGTTGCTCTGGCGTTCAAGGGAACGATCCTTGCGACGCTCGCTTTCCTGTTTGCCTGCGCGATGGTCCTTTCCAGACTTCTCACCGCTCGCCTGCTCAGACTGTGGTCATTCGAAGCGCGGTTCGTACGCACCATGTCCTACGACACGATCGAGTGTTTCTACCAGCCGCTGTTCTCCCTCGACGAGGACGAAATCTGTGGCGTGGAAGTGCTGGTGCGCTGGCGCGATCTGGATGGCTCCATCGTCTTCCCCGACAAGTTCCTGCCCATCGTGGAGGAAAAGAAGCTGACCCGTGAGCTGACCGAGCATGTTGTGGCCCATGCCATCGCAGATCTGAGCGACATCGAATTTGCGGTCGAGGTTCCTCGTGTCAATATCAACATCTTCCCTCAGGATTTCGATGCGATCTGGCTGGTCAAGACCCTCATTCCCCTGCTGGACTCGCAGACGAACCTGAAACCGGTTGTCGAGATCGTGGAAACGAGCAACTTGCCTGTCGAAGAGACGAAAGAGGCTATTTCCCTGCTCAGAGCAAGCGGGATTGAAACCTATATCGATGACTTTGGCGTTGGCTACTCCAGCATCCACTATCTGAGCGCCCTTGGGGCCGATGGCGTCAAGCTGGATCGGTCCTTTGCCATGGCGCCGGATGGCTGCCTCTCAAAGACCATGATGTTCAGCGCCATCGAGATGATCAACAAAACAGGGTTGAGACTCGTCGTCGAAGGCGTGGAAGACCGCTCCCGCATGATGGAGCTGAGGGCAACCAATAAGGTCAATGTCATTCAGGGCTATCTGATCAGCCCTCCCATGCCGGTGGGCCGCCTCAAATCCTTCCTCAGCAAATTCCATCACGAACGGCTGCAATCGAACGCCCAGATCACCCAGATGCATGCCGACATCAAGGCCGCGTTCCAATAAGTCTTACCCATCGCAGTATTCAGAGGCGGGGCGTTCCAGACGCTCCGTTTTTCATTTACCCTGTTTGATTGAAATGCCGCCATCCTGTCATGGCTGGTGGATAAGCCACCTCTGCTCCCGGCGATTTTAGACAGTCTTGTGGTTTCGCTGCTAGGCTACGCACAATTGACATTCGGCCCTCTCGCTTTCACTGTTGCTGTGACGACGAGACCCTTTCGATCAGTTTGCGAGTTTTCCCATGGATGCAGTCCTGCCCTTTTCCCTTCCGTTTGCGGCTCCCCTTCCCGTGATTCAATGCCTCGCAGCCAGCGAAGGGGCAGCCAACAATTACTATGTCGGAGACTGGCCGGATCGTCGTTACGACACAGTTGAGCGTGCCGAGCTGCACAGTTTCAAGGTCAGAGCTCCCAAGGCGCAGGCCTTGGTCTATGCCGGTGGTGGCTACACCAAACTGATGTATGACAAGGAAGGTGTCGAGGTCGCACTCTGGCTCAACGGTTTGGGGATCGATGCCCATATCCTCGTCCACCGCCTTCCCGGCGCACCGAGCGGCACCGGCGGCGTTTTTCAGAAAGACATCGCCCTTGCTGACGGCAAGAGCGCGCTGAAGTTCCTTGAAGCCACAACGGGTGGCCTGCCCCTATTTCATGTCGGCCTGTCGTCAGGGGGACATCTGGCGGGCGTCATGGCCTGTCAGGGCAGCGCCCTTGATGTGCGGGGAGCGCTGATGGCGTATGCGCCGCTCAATGCAAACCATCGCATGCACAAATATCCCGAAGGCAAGCCCGACTATGAGCCAGTGCGCAAGCAGGATTTCTATGATGACTGGGCAATCGGTCTTGAGGGACATGGCCATGGTCTGCCCCATTGCCCGCTATTTCTGGCCTACGCGCTGCAGGACCGCACAGTTCCGGTGCAGCACGCCCTCAATCTGCTGGCCACGGCAAGCCGTCATGGCGTGAGCGTCGATGCTCATATCTTCGGGACAGCACCGCATGGCTTTGCCCTGCGCGATCAGGCAGGCACTCACGCGCTTTGGCCGCAACTTGCGAGTGACTGGTTCGACCGACAGCTGTAAGTCTCTGCCCAAACCATAAAGCCATCCGGTCGAGTTCACGCCCTTCCTCTTCTGCTGATCCTTGCTGGTCAGGCGGGCACTTTCACTTGCCTTGTGTGGGGAAAAACGCATTCTTGGCGCCCACAAGCACAGGATGAGCATGATTTGACTGCCTCTCGTCAATTCTCACCAACAGCTCGCGTCATACTTTTTATGTTTTGCAAATAATTAATCGCCAAAGACATTCCTTCTGGTTGCAATTAACTGCTTTTCTCGCCCGAAACTAAAACAACAACCAAAACCGCCATGCCTTCACACTCCTCTTCCTAAAGTTGAACATCACTGTGCACAATCATGACTAATCACAAGTTAATCAGTAATCACACTATCACTTAAACAAGAAAGAAAATACTTACCGACTATTATTAGAATCGAATTTTCATCTTCCACTTAAAAAGTCATTTACTATTTGGGTCCATTCTGCAGACAAATCAGCATAATTACGGAGTGATCATGCTTAAATCTGTACTGAGTGGACATGATGACACGGCTCGCCTCGCAGCGCTTGGGCGCTCCTGGGCGATCATCGAATTTGATCTCAAGGGAACAATTCTGAGCGCAAACCAGAATTTTTGCACAGCCACAGGCTATGACCTGAGTGAAATTAAGGGAAAACACCATAGCCTGTTTGTGCCAGCAGAAATACGCAATTCCACTGATTACGCTGCTTTCTGGGAAGCGCTTGGACGTGGCGAGAGCCAGTCGGGCGAGTTCAAGCGGATCCGCAAGGATGGGGCCGAGATCTGGCTTCAGGCATCCTACAGCGTCATCACGACCAAGGCAGGCAAACCGTTGCGCGTGATCAAGATCGCTGCTGACATCACCGCTGAAAAACTCCGGTCCATGGCCGTTAACGGGCAAATCGAAGCGATCAACCGCTCGCAGGCCGTGATCCAGTTTGAAATGGACGGTACGATCCTCGAGGCGAATGACAATTTCTGCAAGGCACTCGGCTATTCCCCTGACGAGATCGCGGGCAAGAATCACAGCCTGTTCGTTGATCCCGAAACCAAGGCCAGCGCCGACTACAAGGCCTTCTGGGATCACCTCCGGTCAGGTCAGTTTCACTCCGGCGAATTCAAGCGCCAGAAGAAGGACGGCAGTGATCTCTGGATTCAAGCGACCTATAACCCGATCCTCGATGAAACGGGCAAGCCGATCCGTGTAGTGAAGTTCGCTTCCGACATCACGGCAGCGGTTGAGGAGCGCATTCGCCGATCTGAAGTGCAGAAGGAAATCGACGCCGATCTGAATGATGTGGCCAATGCCGTGTCGCACACCAACGAACAGGCAGCAAGCGCAGCCAGTGCGGCAATCGAGGCCTCATCAAGCGTACAGACCGTTGCTGCGGCAGCTGAAGAGCTGGTGGCATCGATTGAAGAAATCAGCCGTCAGGTGTCACATGCCACCGGTGTGTCCGATCAGGCGGTGCAGGAAGCCATTCAGTCGGAAACCATCATGAATGGTCTTGCTGAAGACGCCCAAAGCATCGGCGAGGTCATTGAACTGATCGAGACGATTGCTGCCCAGACCAACCTGCTGGCCCTCAATGCCACCATCGAGGCGGCGCGCGCAGGCGAGGCAGGCAAGGGCTTTGCCGTGGTCGCTGCCGAGGTCAAGGATCTTGCGGCTCAGACCACCAAGGCAACGGAGAATATCAGCGCCCGCGTCAGCTCGGTCCAGACGTCGACCACGGGAGCGGTTGCAGCCATCAACGAAATCCGTCAGGTCATCGAAAGCGTGAACCAGATCTCGCAGAGCATCGCCGCCGCGGTCGAGGAACAGTCTGCTGTAACGCGCGACATCTCAGACAACATGCAGATGGCGTCGAGCGGTGTCAGCACCATCTCCGCCAATGTCGAAACCATTTCGACCATGACCTCTCAAATGGAAGCCTCAACGCAGAAGGTGCGCGAAGCATCCCGCAAGATCGCCTAGACCACTCCGGCGAAGACAAAGTCTCTGCTTCCATGACGACAGGATCTCTGATCCTGTCGTTTTCATTTGGCGACTGTCTGGATGGTCTATCGAAGCCGGTACAGCAACTGCCTGCGACGTTGTGGCTTAGAAGATAGGATGAATGGCAATCGAGGTCGTTTCATTCTAAAATGGCAGAGTCAAAAACCTGTCCCTTGGAACAGGATGAGTTTGAGCACGAAATTGATGTTCAACTATCATGAGCGCCCCGGCCCCAATGGTTCGTCGGGAGCGCTCTTGTCTTATGGGGCCGTTGCCCATCCCCAAAGTCCAAGCCTTGCCGATACACCTGATGCCGGCTCGGGTCTGCTGTTCAATAGTGCGGAGGCTTCTGGTTGGCGGGCGGGCCGAAATGGTCCTCGAGCTCAAGCACCGTATCCGTCAGGCCCTTCAACTGCCGTGTCAGCCGATCGATATGCTGCCACTGCTGGGAGATCACGTCGGACAATTCCTCGATCGTTTTAGACTGATGCGTGACCTGTATCTCCAGATCGACAATCCGCTCTTCAAAATCGTTGCTCACTAAATATCTCCCTCAGCTGCACATTTTTTGTGCCACGATAGCCGATATTGATGCAAATGGAGTTTCGATCAGAGGCATCGCAAGAATTATCTGACTAATATGGTCATGAATTGACGCAGCTCAAGGCATTTTGGCGGGTAAATCAACAGGAATGCTACGGGGTGGCAAGCTGGAGAGCAAGACATGAGATTGGCAAAAGGCACTGATTACGCATATCGGATCCTCATGCTGGTGGCGATGAACAAGGACCGGGATCTGACGGTCGAATCCGTGGCCAAAGCCTTGCGCCTGTCACGCACCCATTGCATGAAAATCATTGCCAAACTGTCCAATGGCGGCTTCCTGAAAACCCAGCGCGGTCGCGGTGGTGGTCTGGAGCTTGGTCAGGAGCCGGGCGAGATCCGCATGGGTGATGTCGCCAAGGTGATGGAAGCCGATTTCGGCTATGTCGAATGCCTCTGCCCCCGCTGCGAGGATGAGCCCAAGCCGGATTGCCCCATGTTCGGCGGCTGTGAAATGTCGCGCATCATGTCCCGCTCCGTGAAGCAATTCGTGGCCAGCCTCAACCAGCACACCCTTGCCGATGTGCTCAAGCGATCCAAGAACACCCCCAATCTGATGATGTCGAACTGCCCGAGCGAAGCCAATGCCGAAAGCGTGGTGCTGAGCGAAGAGCAAGCATCCTGATCAGAAGACCATTTCCCTCATAAGGAACGGGAGCGGCCCTTTTTGGTTGCCCGCAACCAATTTCCCTGTATGGTTGTGAGCATGCACCCTTCTCGCGCACTCAAAACAGGGAGGCATCATGCCGGACGATGACGCACATGATCGGGGAGACCATTTTGCCTTTCTGGTCAAAATGGCCATAAAGGCCAGCGAGCGTTATGACAATGCTTCCGTTGCCAAGAAGATGGGGCTCAGCTACCACGCCTTTCACCAGCGCCTTGATAACAAAACCATGTTTTCGGCCGATGAAGTTCGCCGCCTGATCGCCAGCTTTCCCGATCCGACCATCGTCAGCTATCTTCTCAGAGGAACCGAATTTGTGGCCGCCGAACGGATCACCGCAGACCGTTCGGAAGAGGAAGAGGCCATCTATCAGGCGGCCCACCGGATCGTCTTCGAGGCGACCGACGTGCTGCGCGTGATCGATCAGGCCCTTGCCGATGAATTCATCGACCAACGGGATGCAGCCTCTATCACCAAGGAAATCGAGGAAGCAGAACGCAGTCTGGTCTCCTTGCGTGAATTTGTCAGTGCTCGCAAGGGAACCCGCGTCTCCAGAATGAGCCCGACGGACAAACACTCTTAAAAATCCCTGCCCGATTTTAATCGACCCAAATCCTTAAAGTTGCAATCAATGGGACATCAACTGCTTTTGCAGCCATTGCAGGAATAGGCCTGCTTCGCGCCCATGGAGTTGCCACATGTTGTCTTCGCACGCCATTCAGGATCTCAGCCCGACCAATCCCTCCCTCCTCAAGGTTCTCACGCCTGCCATCGGCCCCTCCGGCGTCGAGCTGAACGGCTTTGTCTCTGCGCCTTCTCTTGTGGGCCGCCTGCCGGATCTCGCCCACGCCCTGCTTGTGCGGGACATTCAGTTCGAATGTGAGGGCGAAGGCACCATGGCCCAACTGCCCGCCTTTCCTGCAGCGGTTCGACAGGTGATCGGCACGGAGTTGATGAAAACGGCCTCTCGGGAGGCACTCGCGGGATTGCCCTGCCCCTGGTCGCCTGCCTGCGGGCTCCATGTCTTCTTCAATGGGCAGGCAGGTGAGACGGCTGGTGACGCCTCGCGACTCATGCTTCCGCCGCCTTGGGTCATTCGCACCGAGTCGACCGGGATCAATAGCATCAGAATCACTATTCGTCTGTTCGGGCTCGGTCTGTTGTGGACCGGAGAGCTAGCAGAAGCGGGTCACCGGGCCATCGAACATGGCATTTGCCTTGGTTCTCTCGGCTCGGTCTGTCAGGGAGTGTTGCATCGCTCGATTGAAGACATCTGGACCGGCATTCCGGATGAAGCTGACGGCGCAGACCGGGCGCTTCTGTCGTTCAGTACACCTTACATGTCGGCTCAAGGGACCGCGCAACCGCACAAGCCCGAGGTGGGCTTTCTTGGGGCCATGCTCGAGCGGGCAAGGACAATTGCACACTGGCATGGAATGACGCTCGATGCGGACGACAAGGAGCTGCAGGCAGCAGTGAAACAAACAACGGTCGACGGGCGAGGGCTCGGTCAAGTCGATTGGAAACGCCCGCTCAGTCAAAAAGGCGGGCAGAGCGTGGTCATGTCGGGGCACATGGGACTGTTGCAGCTCAAGCTTGGTGACGAGATCAGGGGGCCACTGATCCAGCTGTTGCATATCGGATCCCTGTTGCATGGGGGTGAACAGGTGGCCTTTGGCATGGGCCGTTACGATCTTATTCTTATGCCTGCCTGAGTTCGAACGGTGCACCTGTAATTACGTATCTTTGCGTAGCTGCGATCCTACAGACTGCCTTGTGATGAAAGATGGGACATTCTGAGAATGAGCAGGGCTTACAAAAGAGGCGAGCCGCTAGTCCCCCGAAAAGCGGCTCGCCCTATCGCATCAACGGATTGCTCCGGTTGCGATGTAATTCTGGTTGTACCCGAACTTAAACTATACCAAAAGAATCCTTTTTTCATCAATTGAATTCAATTCGTGTCGTGTGGCGTCAATTTTGCGCAGTTTTTGAGCTTTTCAGCCCATTCTTCTGTTAATACCCCATTACAAAAGGCGTCCTGCGGGGCAATTTGCCCTTTCATAAACATCGCCATTTGCAAATTCTTGGCGATCGTCTCAGCCCGATCGATGTAGAGTTTTGCGGCAGAAGCCGGGCAGACCTCCTCTGCGGTACTACGGAACAGGGCCAGCCATTGCGTAAAATCGTCCGGGGTCACGCCGTCGAGCTGCATATGAGCGGGAACGGGACGTCCGCCATATTCACTTGTCTGCATCAACATCGAGCGCCAGAAACTTTTCATCGTTTCTAGGTGAGTGGCCCAGTTCTGGGTCAGGCCCTTTGCAAACAGCACCGACAGGCGCGGATGTTGACGGATCCGGTCGTAGAAGGTCTCGACAAGCAGGGACACCTGCTCCTCGTCAATCGATGGATCGAACGCTTTGCCGGACCGCTCCTTGCGAACAAGAGGACGCCCCTGCAAGGAAAGCTCCCCGGTGTCATCAACACCAAGATTCCTTATCGGCTGATCCTCCCCCAATGTCTTTGCTACAGACACTTCAGCCTTCTTCATGGAAGAGTGTGCGGCATCTTCTGAGTGTCCCATCACTTTCCACTCCAATTTTCCCCGACGCGAATTTGGGACGATAAAATACCGATTTGAACGACAAAAACAAGAGAAAATACTGACTCTGTGGGTTTTGCGTCCGATTTCACCACGCGTGTGTCGCAGGGATGCGGGGGCCGCTTCTAGGAATGGTTTCTCACCCCTTCGAACTGCGCGACCCTCAGGGAAGGGTCACTTTCGAAGCGCGCCAACCTTGCCTGATCTTTCGGGCTGGAGATCGCAGGGTGGACGGCGGTCCAGATTTTGCCGTCAGCGCGCCAGCTGCTCCTTTGAGGAAGCCGCTTCGGATCCGTGATCTCGACGAGCATTCGCCTTTGCCACGGTTCTCTTACCTGATCCATTGACCGCCACAAAAAGCGTTGTTCGGCCCGTTGCAACAGATTGCGTGGGCGAACGGGTGCCGGGACAAGGACCAGACAGTTGGGCATTCCGAAGTGCTTCAGCGCGGCCGTGACAGCTTGAGACGCAGCCAGAAAGGACACGATTCCCGGCTCAAGATGGAGGAAGCTCGGCATCCTCCCCGTATGAGCAGAAAAACGGCGGATCTGGGCGCGAAACTCCGACTCGATGATGTCACTGCGCAGGTTAAAGCGCCTCGACGCCCGGATCAGATCGGAGAGGGTTGGCAAGCGTCCGGCATGGTCTCGATTTTCGGGTACGAAGCCTGTCGATAAGGGAGGAAAGCCAGCCGTCAGCGTCAACGAAAGACCGATCAGGACAGGCGCGCCCTGCCGTTGCAGGACCTCAAGCCTCTTTGCTTCCCTTGGCCAGATGTCCGAGACGGTCAGGCAGGACACCGCGCCGATGAGCTGTCTGCTCGCGAGTTCGTGGATTGCATCCCCGACCCCTTCTGAAAGCGCAAGATCCATGGCACAAAGCAAGGGTCATTCCCCGATTGGTTGACTGCCGTCCAAACTGGCAATATTGGCAAAAGGGAGCTCCGACTCCACACCGCGCCAGAGATGCACTTTAGTTTGTTCAAATCAAGTATCATCAGCATCAGCCGGCGAATTTTGCGCAACTCCGACAATTTAGATGTGATATCGCCACACCTACGCACAATTTGCCGGATTTTGTACACTGTCGGCTCATTATTTCAGTGAGGCAAAACTTCCATGAAAACCATATGAAGACGAATTGATCGAAAATAATCTGATCAATTCAAATGAACTTTCTAGAGAAATTTGGTCACGTGTTCAAATTTATTTCTGCAAATCTCAAGACATGACTACACGAGATTTCTATTCTATTTATATTACTGAAAACTACAAACTTTTCCCGAAATACATTCTAAAACAATATATTTATTTCAGTAGTTATAATTATTTTCTCCGAGCCAATCCAGTATACAATTTTTGAAATAATGCATACCAGATCGATTTATATAGATTTGACTAGAGACGACGTCCGAAACAGATGATGAAACACATGAAACAGAACATTAGTTAGAAACTGCAATCCCAGTTGATCCATCTGGTTCGGTAGTAAAACTTTATTTCTAGTAGAATTTTTCTTCAACCTTCCATATAATAGCTGTCAGGGAGGATACCGAGGCCTGCGACGCTTGTCCCCCAAGTAGTGTCAGCGACCCCGGATTTACAGCTCTTCCCTATAGGACGGTCCCCACGTGCAAACCGTCGAGAGAGGTCGCTGGACGCAGCGGCCTCTTTTCATTTCCCCCACGGTTGGCAACAAAAAGGCCCTTCTTTCCATCTGTTTCTTCTGCATGATGGAATCGCCTTGGCAAATTTAAGCAGAGATTTTCACAAGAGGCTTGCGCTTTTCAAAGTTTGGCCGTATGTTCCCGCCATCATCTAGAGAAGGGCTGGCGCCCTCGCCAACCTGCCAACCGCGGCAAGGTGGCACCTACACGGGATGTGGCGGCATCTTTGCAAACCGCGAAGATGGCGCAAACTTGCGGACTTTTATGCTCCCCCGTTCTGCCAGCCTTCCATACCGTGTACACGTGTCGCTTTTGCACACTGGCATGCAAGGAAGGAAAGACTATGTTTGAAGCTGTCGATTTCGACCGCGATCTCTTTGTAGATCAACTTTCCACCTCCCCGCGTGACGGAGGCCGGAAAGACGTTGCCAAAGTGGCAATGACCGACCGTCGCCCCAGCGAGGCAACCCTTGTGGTTCTTGAGGCCGGATTCCGCACGCGCGTGATGTCCTGGCGTACCGCTCATGACGTTGGCGCACGCAGCGGCCTTGCCCCTTGGTTCGCTCAAGCAAAGAACCGAACAATGCGCACGCCTGATCAAGGCCGGCCTTACCTATGCCGTTGATGAAACGCTGTTTGCGGCCCTCGTCTATCATCATCCTACCCTCGCGCGGAAACTGGCGGAGACGTACAAATGATGGGAAGAGCTTTGAGCGCGGCCGTCATGAGTTTACTGACGATGCAGTCTACGTCCGGCGCGACGCCCGCACACGGTCAGCGGAGCGAAAGACTTCGCTCTCCCGGATCCGTCCCTCGCGGACGGCGCTCTTGATCCAGTTGATGGCAATGGCGGGCATGTCGTCATTGGCCATCGCGGTGTTTGACATCAGCAGCATGTCATAACCGGCCGCAACGGCACGAATGGCCGCTTCCTTGGGGGGGGCCATTTTTCGTACAGCCCCCATGTCCAGATCATCCGTCATGGTCAGGCCACCAAAACCAAGTCCCTTGCGCAGCACATCCTGCACCAGTGCGCGGGAAAAGGTGGTCAATTCTCCATCTTCCTGATTGGCGATGCGCACATAGAGATGGCCGCTCATTACCACATCGGCGAGGCCTTGACGAATGAGCAGGGAGAAGGGCTTCAGCTCCTCCGGATCCCAGGTCTCTCGAATGTCGACAAAGCCGTGGTGACTGTCGGAGCGGGAGAGACCATGGCCGGGAAAATGCTTGATCGAAGTGATCATGCCGTAGCGCCGATGGGCGCGAATGAAGGCACCTGCGTAGGCAGCGACGGTCTTTGAATCGGCGGCATAGGCGCGGTTGTTCTTGCCGATGACCGGATTGTAATCCCGATGCAGGTCAACGACCGGCCCGAGATTGAAGGTAAAGCCCGCACGCGACAGCTCCTTTGCCGCAACGGCATAGAGCTTCTCGGCGCTTGCGACACTCCGCTTCTGGGCGACCTGTCTTGCCGATGGCAAGCGCGTGAAGCCTTGTTTCTCGCGCAGGCGCTGGACCACTCCGCCCTCGTGGTCGATGGCAATGTGGGTCACGCCGGAATCATGAAACAGCTTGTTGAGCCCCGCGACATCACGGCTTGAGCCAATATTGCGCCCCAGATAGACGACCGAGGCGGCCCGCCCCTTGGCAACATGGGAGGCGATTGTCTTGACGAATTTCCCGCCCGCACTGGTACCGGTGAAGCCGATCATGATGAGCTGACCGATGGCGGCTTCGAGCTCTGCCGCGTTCGCGATGGTCGGCGCGATCAGGGCTGGCGCTGCGAGCGCTCCGGCGGTCAACTTCAGTGCACTGCGGCGCGTCAGACTTTTGGGGTCGCTCATCAGGGGCCTCATGTTCGGGGCGGTGATTCTATCGGGAAAGCATACGAAGGGAGTTCAAGCCAAAGCAATGAGTCGAAATCATGACCATGGCCTGCCCGGCCAATCCCTTCGCTTGATGCGAGAGCTGACGATCAGTTGTCGCACTCGTCGAGACGAGCGAGCAGATGATCGAACAGCGGATTGGCAGCCTGAAAGATATAATCGAGTTTGCCAACCGAGATCGTCGTTGCCCCGAGAGCCCGCAAACGGCAGGCGATGGCATAGACCGACCCTTGCGGAGCATGAAGATGCAGCACATGTTCCTGATGGCCATAAGGCGCGTAGGTGCCGTCATCCTCGAACTCGTCGCAAATCTGCTGGCTGATCACCGCTGCATCGAAGTGGGCTGCGGTGATTTCCCGTCGTGTGCGTCCGGCCTCTTCGGCTTGCACGCGGTCGAGGATCTGCCCAAGGGCATTCTTGGCCTCATCCGACCAGTCTGCTGTGAGAGAGGCAACAAGGTTGGCCTCGGAACGCAGCATGACACCATCCTCAAGGATCTTGAGGTTGTTGGCTTCAAGGGTTGACCCCGTGGAGGTGATGTCAACGATGATATCCGCCGAGCCAGCCGCCGGGGCACCCTCGGTTGCACCGAGGCTTTCAACGATGCGATAGTCGACGATGCCATGCTCGGCAAAGAAGGCGCGCGTCAGGTTGATATATTTGGTGGCGATGCGCAAGCGATGGCCGTAGCGAGCAGGCATGTCCATGGCGATGTCGCCAAGATCTTCCATGCTGCGCACATCGATCCATGCCTTCGGGACCGCGATGACGACGTTGGCATGGCCAAAGCCGAGCTTGACGAGCAGATCGATATAACGTTCGGGCGTTGTCAGATGCTCGCGGATGAGGTCCTCGCCCGTCACGCCCAAATGAACGGTGCCCTTTTTCAGCTCCTTGGCAATCTCGGAAGCAGACAGAAAGGCGATCTCGACATTGTCGATGCCCTTCAAGTGGCCACGGTAGTTGCGCGCTCCACCGGGACGGGCAACGTCCAGCCCGGCGCGGGCGAAGAAGGCGTTGGCATTTTCCTGCAGGCGGCCTTTGGAGGGCACCGCAATGATCAGAGGATTGTTGCTCATATCGCTCGCTCCTAAACCTTGGCCGCGTCGGTTTCAAGGCGATCCAGCCAGACCACAAAGCCGATTGCCGGGACGGCAGCGGCATCGCTTGCGGCGTTCAAATTGGCCCGCTTGGACAGGATGCCAAGCAGCCGGTCATAGCGACCACCACCGGCAACGGGTTTGTCCTGCCCTTCGAAATGCAGTTCGAAATTGAAACCGGAGTAATAGTCGAGCCGTCGGCCGAAATCTGCCTTGAACTGAATGTCGGTCTCTTCGGGCACGGCCTTGAGGATCGCATCCATGCGCTCGGCAAAGGCCTTGAGCGCATCGCCGAGGATCCCGCCCTGCTCTTCATCGAAGGCGGCAAGCTGCACAAGGCTGTCTGCCGCGCTGCCCTCGAGATCGAGATAGCGAGCGATGATGGCGAGTTTTTCCGAGTCCCAGCCAGCATTTGCGGCGAGTTCGGCCTTTTCCATGTAACGCTCGGCAATATCGCCCACCGACCGACCGCCAATGGCGGCAAGCCCTGCTATGTCGAGCATTTCCTCGACGGCTTCACGGACATCGGTGCCGGCCTTGCCATCAAGGATGCGGGCGAGACCCGCGGAGGCGTCGGGATTGTCCGCGCCACCCTTCTCGAGCCGTTCAAGCATCCGGTCGAGTACCTTGCGATCACCGAAGGCCCCTTCGAGGCGGCGCTGCCAGACGGTCGGGGTTCCGAGCGCTGTCAGAAGCGCAGAGAAGAGCGCATTGTCGCCAACCGTCACGATGGGCAGACTGCCGGACAAGTCGGAGACCATGGCAAGTGCCCGTGCGATGCTGTCTGCGTCAAAGCCAGCACCACCGTCAGGATCGATTGTCTCGATACCCGCCTGATAGAATTCGCCGGGGACGCCATCGGGACGCTGGCGGAAAACCGGGCCGATGCAGGCATAGGACGCCGCGCGGTCCATGGCTCCGGTGCCCAGATGATGCAGACAGGCGGGAATGGTGAATTCTGGCCGCAGGGCCATTTTCTCGCCGTTGGCATCGGGCGCCACATAGAGGCGGCGGCGGATGTCCTCACCGACGAGATCGAGGAAGAGATCTGCATGATAGAGGATCGGCAGGTCGATAGCGGTTGCACCCGCGGCATCGAACTGGCGCGAGAGAGCCTCGCGCATGCCGTCTGTCAAAAGTGTCATCTCGTCTCCTTCAACCCGCACATTCTGGCGGATTATTTGGCAGCAGCGCGATCGGCATCCCGATCTGCGGCCTGATCTGCCAACATCTTTTTGACCGTATCAACCAGCTCGGCGACGGGTACCTCGACCTGCGCCGGGCGGCTTTCGCGCCAGGTGGCGTTATCCTCGATTTCGGCAGACAGGCGCTTGCCTTCTTCCAGATCCTTGATCTGGACGATGCCTTGTGCCTTCTCGTCCGAGCCCTGAATGACGGCGAGCGGGCAGCCGCGCTTGTCAGCATATTTGAGCTGATTGCCGAACTTTTTCCAGTTGCCCTGATACATCTCGGCGCGCACGCCGGCGGTCCTGAGGTCCTGCACCATTTTCTGGTAATGGCCGAGGCTTTCAACGTCGCCATCCATGACAGTGACCAGCACCGGAGCGACGGCATCGTCCGTGCCAAGTTTACCGAGATTTTTCAGCGCTGCCATGAGGCGGGAAACACCGATGGAGCAGCCAGTCGCCGGAACATCGCGACCGACAAAGCGCTTGACGAGACCGTCATAGCGGCCACCGCCACCGACGGAGCCGAACTGGACCACTTCGCCCTTCTCGTTCGTCACATCGAACAGCAATTCGGCTTCATAGACCGGGCCGGTGTAATATTCGAGACCGCGCACAACGGATGGATCAATATGGATGCGATCCTTGCCATAGCCGCAGGCATCGAAGATGGCTTGCATGGTGTCCAATTCGCGCGTCCCGTCATTGTCCATTTCGAGGGTGCCCTCTGTGAAGGCGATCACCTTCTCGACATTCTCGGGCGAAAGGCCAGCGCCCTTGGTGAAGTCGCCACTCTCGTCCTTGCGGCCTTCGCCGAGCAGAAGGCGCACGCCATCGGGGCCGAACTTGTCGAGCTTGTCGACAGCACGCAGCACGGTGAGGCGCGTCTCGACATGATCGTCACCTGAGAGGCCCACTTCTGCCATCACGCCATCAAGCACCTTGCGGTTGTTGACGCGGATGACATAGTCGCCGCGGTCAATCCCGAGGGCTTCCATGGTGTCGGCCATCATCATGCAGATTTCGGCGTCGGCCTGAACGCCCGGCGCACCCACGGTGTCAGCATCGAACTGCATGAACTGGCGGAAGCGACCCGGCCCCGGCTTTTCGTTGCGATAGACATAGCCCGCGCGATAGGTGCGGAAAGGCATCTGGACTTCGTTGATATTCTCGGCCACGTGACGGGCGAGCGGGGCCGTCAGGTCATACCTGAGGCTCATCCACTGATCATCGTCATCGGTGAGCGAGAAGACCCCGGCGTTGGGTCGGTCGGTATCGGGCAGGAACTTGCCCAGACAATCGGTATATTCAAACGCAGGCGTCTCGATGGGATCGAAGCCATGATGCTCATAGACGGCCTTGATCTTGGCGATCATGTCGTCGGCTGCACGAATGTCATCTGCAGTCCGGTCCACAAATCCGCGCGGCAGGCGGGCCTTGAGCTTGTTGGGCTTCTTGTCTTTTGCCATGGTTGGACGTCACTTCGATTTGAATGGGTTGAGGAAATCCCGCTCGATACGAGATTATGGCCTTTTCCCTAGCCCATCCGCCAGCAGGCGACAAGTCTCGATCACGACTTTTTCGCCACTGTCGTCGCTCTGACACAAAGTGGACGCCTCACTTTGCAGTCGATTGCGTTCAAATCCCTAGAAATTCGCCAATCTGATCAGGCAGGACGCTGGAAGGCTGCCCGCGCCGTCTCGACGGGTTCGCGGCAGATACAGCCCTCGACATGGTCGTTGACCAGTCCCATTGCCTGCATAAAGGCATAGACGGTCGTCGGGCCGACGAAGGACCAGCCGCGCTTCTTCAGATCCTTGGAGATGGCCTTCGAGATATCGGTCTGGGTCAGCTTGATCAGTTCCTCATAGATCGGCCGGTCTGGACGGTCATTGGGGCCGGGTTCGTGGGCCCAGAAATAGGCAGCAAGGGAGCCAAACTCAGACCGCAGCTCCTGCGCGCGCTTTGCGTTGTTGATGGTGCTCTCGATCTTTGCCTTGTGTCTGACAATCCCGGCGTCCTTGAGGCAACGCTCGACATCCTCCTCGGTGAAGGCGGCGACCTTGTCGATGTCGAAATTGGCAAAGGCAGCGCGGAAGTTCTCGCGCTTTCTAAGGATCGTGTACCAGCTCAGCCCGGACTGGAAGCCTTCGAGACAGATCTTCTCGAACAGGGTGCGGTCGTCAGCGACGGGGCGTCCCCACTCCTTGTCATGATAGTCCTGATAGTCCTGTTTGCCGCCATGCCACCAGCAACGCGCCTTGCCATCCTCTCCGATCATCAGTCCGTCCCGTTTCTCGACTTCGGCCATATCACCACCTCGACCTGAGCATTTGTTCTATTTTTGTTCTACAGAGGATTCGTTAATGAGTCAATAAGGCCCACAGGCTCGTAGCAGAGGATCGTCAGAAAATTGGCAAGAGAAGAAGGGAGAGCCAGACAGAAACAATGTGCGAGGCTCTCGGTGCCTCAAGGGAGGCACCTGTCGCTGAGAGGCCAGAGCAAGTGGGATATTCCAACGCTTTTTGCTGCGCAAGGCTCTCGGTGCCTCAAGGGAGGCACCTGTCGCTGAGAGGCCAGAGCAAGTGGGATATTCCAACGCTTTTTGCTGCGCAAGGCTCTCGGTGCCTCAAGTGAGGCACCTTTCGCTGATAAGCCAGAGCAAGTGGGATATTCCGACGCTTTTTGCTGCGCAAAAAGCTTAGTCGAATAGGGCGTCGATGTCGGCCTGGCTGGCTACGCCTTCCTCGTCCGCAAGAGCAGGACCGTTGAGCAGCGCTGCATCGCCTTCCTTCTCGAGCGGATTGTCGACTTCGATTTCCATGAAATGTTCGATGCCGCCCCAGATGTCCATCATGTTGACGATACGGCCTTCGATGAAACGAAGCACGTTGACCACCTTGGTGATGCGCTGGCCTGTCAAATCCTGAAAGTTACAGGCTTCGAAGACGGAGACCACACTTTCCTGAATTTCATGGGTCCACTGGTCTTCCTCACCGGTCAGAACCTTGGAAAGCTTGGTGGCGTTCTCATCAATGATCTCGGCGGAGGCAAGGATCTGCTCTGTTGCCTGCTCGGTTCCCTCGACAATGGCATCGAGTTCGTCGGTGACGCGGTTCATTTCGGCAGAATGCAGACCGTTGACATGGAGTGTGGCAATCTCGCGCTTGGTCTCGGCGATTGCCATGTAGATCTCGTCCATCTCTTTCTTGAGCTTCATCGCCTCGGCAAGTTCATGCCGGTAGCTTTCGACGATATTCTCATTGAGATCCTGAGCTGGCTCCATCAGGCGTTTCAGGGCTGCAAGCTCTGACATGATTTCCTGATACTGATTGCCAGACATTGCGCCGTTGGCCGCCTGAACCTGGTGAATCTTCTCGTTCCCCAGAATCTGCTCAATGCGAAATGGTTTCGATGCCAGTGCCATTCCCATTCTACTCCTGAACCTTGAATGTCATAGGCCGATTATCCTTGCCGGATGTTCCGGATTGAAGCACGTAACAGTATGGCATTAGCTAACGGCACAAATGTAGAGGAACCTTAGGCTGCCTTTCGTTAAAATTAGGTTTGTGTTTTCGAGAATATTGCTGAGTTTCATTGGCTTGGTTTGACGCAGGCACCTTCGGGTCGAAAGACACCCGCTGCAAACTTTTCAGAGTGAAAAACAACGCCAACAAGATCATTAGGCAGATTGACGAGTCTGGTGGAAATGCGCATTGTTGGGCCGACCAGACTCTGCCGGGGCGTCTCGATCCCGTGCAATCCCCGCATTTCCGGGACAAGCGCAGGATCCGCAAACGTGAAAAATGAAGCATCCAGCCGTCAAAACGGCGCCTCCCTGCGAGAGACCAGCAGCGTTCGATTGATGGCGAGCCCAACCATGCATAGAGCCTCAAAGCTGCGATGGGTGATGGCCGGGTTTCCATTTCTCTGCCTGTTAGTTTTATTGTCAGTTTTTACAGTCACCACCAGCACTCGCCCCGCTCTGGCGAACAATTTTCAAGATTCCGAAGTCATCGCAGGTTTCAACAAAACCGTTTTCGGCGCGGAGATCAAATCGCTTAGCTGGGGGTCTCAGACCAATCGCGTCAAGAAGTATGTCACGCCCGTCAAGGTCTGGATCGATAACCGCTCCAAACTCAACCGTTTGAAGACGGTGCGCGGTTTCGTCACAGACCTGCCAAGCCAGATCTCTGGACTTTCGCTGTACCTCGCCCGCACACCAAAGGAAGCGAACTTCCGCATCTATATTGTCGATGCAGCCGACTATCAGCGCACGGTGCAGGACGAGGTCTTCCACGATTCTCAGATGGACGTTCCGGGCCAGTGCATCGTCCGCGTGCTGTCACGGCGTTCCGGCATCCTGCGCTCGGACGCGGTGATCGTCTCCGATCAGGGCCTGTCCCTGTTCCGCCGCTGCATGGTGGAAGAAATCCTGCAGGGACTTGGTCCCGTCAATGACGACAAGAGCCTCAACCATTCGGTTTTCAATGACCTGACGACCTTCGACTATTTCACCCGCTACGACCGTCTGATCCTCAACATGCTTTACAATCCATCGGTCAAGCCCGGCATGACACAACGTCAGGTGAACCCGATGGTCGGCAACCTTTTGCAATATGCCAAACAGGTGGTCGGACGCTGACGTTGGCTTCAGCCAACCTAAAGCCTTTTTGCAAGGCCAGACTCCTTTGACACCCTCCAAGGGACTGCCAAATCGAATTGTCAAAAAATTAATCATAAAATTGCCGGTGCTAACCGTTTTTTAACGCTGACTCCAAATGAGCGGCCTTGCAAGTTTTCATTAACCTTTTCGCTTTGTTTCCAAATTAGGATAGGAACAAGGAAATGTCAGGTTTCTCGCCGCGTTACGGGTACGAAGCCCCATTTCAGCAAGTCTTTTTCAGACGGGTCTCAGGACCCATGAGTCAGTCGTCGATTCTGTGTTGTGAGTATGTCGATGAAGCGTATTTTTCTGAGTGTTTGCGCGACCGCGCTTTGCGTCTCCGGGTCATTTGTTGCCCCGGCTGATGCCAATTCCTTCCGTTATGCCCCTCCTCCGCCAGTCATGTTGCAGGCGGATCAGATCCAACCATGGGTCATGCAGCTGCGTCCGGGTGCCAATCGGCCCCAGCCGAGCGATGCGCGACCCAGAGTGGACATTTCCCGCCTCGCTCCGGATCCCCGGCAGGGTCGCACAGAGGCAGCCTCTGCCAAGATCCAGCGCCAGCGTGTGCGCAGCATTGATCCGCGCTATTTGCCAACAGTCGTTGACTATGCGGGACCGCATCGGGCCGGAACCATCATCGTCAACACCAACGAGCGCTATCTGTATCTGGTTGGTCAGGACGGTACTGCCCGTCGCTATGGCGTTGGTGTCGGACGTCCCGGCTTTGAATGGGCAGGAACGCACAAGGTCACCCGCAAGGCGGAATGGCCCGGCTGGCGTCCGCCTGCAGAAATGCGCCAACGGCAACCCGGCCTGCCGGAATATATGGAAGGCGGCCCACGCAACCCGCTCGGTGCCCGTGCCCTCTATCTTGGCTCCACACTTTATCGCATCCACGGCTCGAACGAGCCTTGGTCTATCGGCCAGGCCGTCAGCTCCGGCTGCATCCGCATGCGCAATGAGGATGTCATGGACCTTTATCAACGTGTTGGCGTCGGCACCAAGGTCATCGTCATCTAGGCTCAGACCCTTTTTTGGTGTTACAGCATGAGAGAGCAGGATCCCCAAAAGCGGATCTTGAACTTAGGGCTCCCACGGGAGCCCTTTTTTTGCGCGAAAGGCCGATCACCCAGCTTCGCAGGCGATGCCCAGCAGTGCCAAAACTTGGAAATAGTGGGAAATTCGGAGAAGGTCAGAGGAACGCGAGGGTGCGCAAACGCTTGTCGTGATACATCCGCGCGTCGGCAAGCGCCATCAGGGACGCGAGGCTTCCATCGCATTCGAAGAAATGGACAACACCGATGCTCAGCCCGAGTTCCGTGAAGCCTTCGTCCGCCATGTCGCGTTCAATCGCGTTGACATATTGGCGCAGATCCTCAGCTTCAAGATTGCCTGCGCGCGGGAAGACCTGAGCAAACTCATCCCCCCCAAGACGGAAGACATGGTTATCGACGGGCATCTGCCCTAGAGCCTGCGCGACGAGGCGCAAGGCACGATCCCCTTCGCTGTGCCCGAGCAGGTCATTGATGCGTTTGAAGCCATCGAAATCAACAATCATCAGGGCCGAATTCCGCATGGCATTGAGATCGAACATGGAGAGGTCTTCCGCCTCTTCCTGCTCGTGGAGCATATCGTCAAGGCATTCCTTGATGTAGGCCTCAAAGGCCCTTCGGTTGCCCTGATCCGTGATCACGTCGGTGTTGGCGTCGGCATTTGCCTTGCGGGCTTCCGTTCGGGCTGAGCCGACCTCAACATAGAGCCCATAGAGGAGAGACAGTTCCTGCAACAGTGCGATCGATGCTTCCAGATCGAGAGGGGGCTCCTCGTCGCCAATGAGGACATAGCCGACGCATTCCCGGTTGTGGTTTTTCAACGACATGCCGACGATGTGCGTCAGGCCCAGATCCACCACCTCGTCACTGTTGAGGAGATGACTTTCCAGATCCTTGCTGATCAACAAGCCCTCGCACGGCATGAAATCATCCCTGCATCGCAGGACAGGCAGTCTTCCCGGAGCAGCATCCATGCCATCGTAAACATGCTCGAAATGGATGGAGTGGCTGCCCATCTCGAACGCACCCAGCGCGACCCATCGCGCGTCAATGTGCTTGCGCATCGTCTCGATTGCGGCTGTTGCCGGAGCAATACCGTCAGATATGCACTTTGAGAAATCTTCGCGTATCAGCTGGATTCGGCGCCCTAGATGATTGTCATACTTGACGAGCAGGAGCCTGTTCTCACCAAAGGGGTGACAAGAGACACTCCACCCTCCCATCTCGGCCTTCTTGAGCAGGAAGTCCGGTTCGCTCAGCTCGCAACCGCACTTGTTGGCGGCACAGTAGGACAGAATTCTGTTTTCGAGACCGCCGGGCAGATCATTGATGACCTTGTTGCGGTAGCAGACCTTGCCAGCGAGATCGACAATGATCACGCCATCGCTCATTTCCTCGAATACTGTGTGCAGGCTCATTTGATGAGCCATTGGCAACGCAGTCATTTGGTCTGCCTCGTCGATAATCCTGAAACAGAATTATCGACACTGATTCATAAAATCTCCTTAACCGCGTTGTTTTCTTTGAATTTTTAAATCCAGAGTAGGTACAAGTATCAATATTTTCCGATTTGACCCGACTATGGTCAACCATGAGACAATATTTCCCACTCTCCATTATTGCGACATCCACCTCGCTACTTTAGAATTGTTCAAATCAGATTCAGTGACGCTCTGAACCAGACTGCGACAATTTGGCTCGATAGCAGGCAAGAAATATGCCGCAAAAATGCATCAAATTGGCTAAGAAACTGGTCAGGCTACGCACATATCCCGCCCTATGGTCTCTTGTCATTAACCTGTAGGTGGGTACAGTCGTACTGGGACACGTCCAGCTTGAAGGCGAAGAAGCAAGCCGGACAACAGAATAGAGAGGACCAATTCCATGAAGAAGATGATTGCAATCGCCAGCCTGGCCTTGCTCACCGCCACCGGAGCAGCCCTCGCAGAAGGCGACGCCGCGAAAGGTGAGAAGGTTTTCAACAAATGCAAAGCCTGCCATCAGGTTGGCGAAGGCGCCAAGAACAAGGTGGGACCAGTTCTCAATGGTGTCATCGGGCGCAAGATCGCATCAGCCGAGGATTTCAAATATTCGAAGGCTTTCCTTGAGAAAGCTGAAGCCGAGCCTGATTTCGTCTGGACCGAAGAAGCCATCAACGAATATCTGACCAAGCCGAAAGACTACATCAAGAAGAACAAGATGGCGTTCGCCGGTCTCAAAAAAGATGACGACCGCGCAGACGTGATTGCCTATCTCAAAACATTCTCTGAATAAGAGCCCAGTCGATATCGGACTGATCGATCGATTTCTCCAGCATCCCGGTGAGCCTCTCGCCGGGATGTTTTCATGTCAGGACGGGCGATGGGACTGACGCGGCGGGCTGCTAGAGAATGGTGGTTTTCAGGCGGGTATGGACCTTGCGCAGATCATCCCAGACCCAGCCCTGCTCGCGGAAGGCGATACGTCCGTGGGAAATGACCACCCGCTTGCGGGCCTGCCGCCCGTCCATGCAGGCAAAGAAAGCTTCGGCAGGCCTGTTGTCAGCAACCATCCAGAGGCCACAGCTGTGATGGCCGGCAGCGATCAGACCGCCCAAAAGCTGAATCAAAAGCAGCTTGCCGCATCCCGTTCTGAGGTGGTCGGGATGAATATAGAGAGCGTAGATCTCGGCGCTGACGTCCAACTCCTCCCCTTCCCTGTCACCCAATCTCATCGGTCCGGCGAGACCATAACCAACAGGAACACCATCCGCTTCAACCAGATAGGCAAGAAGGCCTGAGGCGGAATCCGACAACCAGTCGTGCCAATGAGTCGCTTCTGAGGCGGCATCGAGACGATCAAGGCTGGCCTGAGGCAGAAGCCCCTTGTAGGCCTGTTGCCAGCAGATCACCTTCAATCGGGCAATGGTGGAAGCGTCATCTGGCGTCGCGGGGCGCAAGGACAGGTCAGGCGTCTCGGCAGGCATGGCATCCGCTTCCGTAAGGTTTGTTCTGGCTTGGGTTTGGGCTTGAGCTTCGATGGATGGGTTCTTGTGGCATCAGGATATCCATCAGCGCATTTCCATGCACGGTTTCGGCGCTGTCCGTCAAGATGAGAGATGAAAGCGGTGAGCCTCTTCACCACAGAAGGGAAAGCTGGGGTGCTCAAAACATTCCCCCAGCTTATCTGGCCTCCCCCATTTAACTGATGTTGGTCTGGTATCGAGCGGACAATTCTCGCATTGTCCCTTTGCGCGGACCGCGCAACCCAAGACCGTTTTGAACGCCAGACAAGGCTATGCTCGTCATCTCCAGTGTCACTTCGAGGCGGGGGCGGCTGATGACACCGGAAGCAATCCGGGCTTGATCAGTCAGTCAACCAATCAAGAGGGCCGGAAGCCAGAAGACAGCTTGCGGCATGATGAGCACGAGTGTCAAGCCGATCAACTGCAGTATGAGAAAAAGCGTCATGCTGATATGGGCCTCATCGCCCTTTGCCAGCACAAGACCGCGGCGACGCGCGGTGAGTTCGCCATTTTGCCGGGTGTAGGTGACAACGGAGGTGAGCAGGGCCAGCCAGACCATCGACGCGAGCCATATACGCGAGGGCGGGGCCAGATCAAGCATTGAAAGCAGTTGACCGGGTGGTCGCATGGTTGTTGGCATGCTTTCGGCGACGGTTTGAGCCTTGTCATGGGCAGCCTCGGTCCACAAAGGCGTCAGCAGGGCTGTAAAATCGAGCGAGGCGAAGAAGGGGCGCAACAATGGCAGGGCAATAAAGGACAAGAGGATCCAGTCAAAGAAGAACCCCAGACCGACCAGAGCGAACAGCGTCAAAAAGAGCAGCCACCAGGACCGGGTTTCCGGCCCCAACGACGACAACAGCTCCGTTGACTGGGTTATGAGATGCGCACCGCCGAGCGACGAGAAGACAACATGGAAACAATAGGCGGCCAACATCATCGCCGCGAGATTGCCCGTGGCGACCAACGCCCTGTAGCTGGCCCGGACCAGTTGAGACGGCCTCAGTTTTCCCTGAAGAAGCGTGACAATAAGGATCGCGACGGCGAGAACTGCGAAGGAAGCAAACAGGGCCATCTTGAGATAGAAGAGCAACACAAGCGCAAGCACGACCAGCAGGGTCGGAGGCAAGGCAAAGAAGGTCAGACGCATGAAACGCCACAGTCTGCCCGGAATGGGTCGTGCCCCGCCCTTCCCCGCGACCGGGATGACCAGTCCAGCTTCGTCCAGCAGACGCGCACGGTGCCTTTCCGTCCAGAGATCCAGCATCCAGTTGATCAAATAGATCGAGACCAGAAGCCCCGCCGGAACGAGCAGAGCAAAGGTCATCGCTTCGGGTGACAGCTCGAAGATGCGGGCAAGGATGATCAGCAGCAGGGAGGCGGGTGTGAACATGGTCATGAACAGAGACCGCCGCCCGGGTGTCTCTTCCTTGTGTGCCTTGACCCTGATTTCGCTTTTACGTTTTTCGTCCCTTGCCTTATCTATGGTCAGCCAGCCGGGGTCAAAAAAGCCCTTGATGGCCCGCGATGCCCGCTCCATCTGTCCGGTCGCAACCATGAATTCGGCAAGCAGGATCAGCAGTGGCAGACAGAGCAGTGCCGGGTCCAGCATCAGATCGTTGAACAAGTCGCTCGAGACCGTGTCGAACCTGCCGTGGGCGATGAGGCCGCTCTGGATACCCACCCAACCGAAGACCAGCGCCAGAGCCCCCAGCACGAAAGCCACCGGATAGCCGACCGGATAAAGCAGCAGAAGAGCCAACAGCAGCAGGACCGGAGCGTGATCGAGCCAGATGCTCTGAAGGAGAGGAAGCCAATCGGTCATCACCTGCCGCGCCCCTCTGTCGCATTGCCGAAACGGGACGGACGGAACTGGTTCCGTTGCCCGGCCACGTCAACCGGCGCATCAATATGCGAGGCGGCCCGCTTCTTCAGATAATGGGGACCGAAGAGATAGACCAGAGACCGGAGCATGACACTGATTGCGGCCAGACTGAGCAACAGAATGGTCGCGGGAAACACCGCAATCAAAGCCCACACCGGAAAATCAACCCCCGCCACCAGAAGCGCGGGCCCGATATTGATGGAGCCGCCCTGATGCACCTCAATGGCGAGCAGACATCCCTGCTTCACCGCGGTCCAGCAAATCGGCAACAGGAACAAGGCACCACCAATGAACTCCCGCCATGCCCGCCGCCTGAGCCGGGACGCTCCGCCACTACAGGGACAGCGGTGGTGTGCGTTGTGCATGTAGGCCACCCCCAAACCGCTCATCAGCAGGAGTGCCGTAAACCAGCTCAAATAGACCCCGCCCACATTGGCGAAAAGCCATTCGGGACGTTGCCAGGAAATGGTCTCGATGTCGAAGGAGGCGTTTGTGCCGTTGTAGGCGAGATAGAAGGGCAACAGCAACAGGGGCAGGAACAGCAATGACGCCAGATAGCCCATGAAGCCGATAAATTTTGCGAGATCTTCACTCGCCTCCTGAGCACTCAGCCAAACCCCGCCACTCTGACGACGGCAGGCCACGGCAAACAGGATCGCCACCACGATGAAAGCGCTGAACAGCACCAATGGTTCATGCAGGCGGTCGATCCAGTCGTTCTGAGGGATCCAGACCATCACCATGCGATCCATGCCTGAGGGTAGGATGAGGAAGGCGAGCGAGAACAGAACAAAGGAGAGCAGCAGGAACACGGGCCGACCCCTGCGCCAGACGGCAATGAGCGCAGCCAGCACGGCGCCCAAAAGAGCGGCGACGACCTGTCTTTCTTCAACAAAAAAGGACGAAAGAGCCAAAGCGATGCTGAGCCAGGCAAAGAGTGAGCCCACCATCAGATCGTTTCTCCGTCAAACCCGTATCCCCAGGACAGCAAGGCAGATTATCCCCGTTTTCTGATTTCTGTCTCAATCACACCGGTTCAAGGCTGCCACAGATCATCCGAAATTTCATCGGCTTAAGGCTCAATTGACACGGTTTTGCAGGTATTTGTTCATATAGTGTTAACGGACAAAAATGGAGCAATGATGTTTGCGTTGTCCATCGCGCTGCTCAATCGTCGCAGCATTTTGGTCAAATAAATTTACCAAAATTTGACAGGAGCCTTTTGATCTCGACCTCACTCGGTGCAATAGTGGGCTTTCAGATTGAGGCAGGTGGTCACGGAACGCCTGTTCCATTCAATATTGAGCCGCAAAACCGGGCCCACCAGCATGATATTCAAGTCGATCAACCACAGTCGCACATCGGATGCGGTCGTCGAGCAGATGGAGCGTCTGATTCTGGAAGGTGTGCTGCGCTCTGGTGACAGGCTGCCGCCGGAACGTGAACTGGCCATGCAGTTGGAGGTGTCCCGTCCGGTGTTGCGCGACGCCCTCAAAGATCTCGAAGATCGCAAGCTCCTGAAATCGCGCCATCGCGGCGGAACCTATGTCGCCGAAGTGGTCGGCATGGTCTTTGCCGATCAGATCTTCGACCTGGTCAGACGGCATCCAAAAGCCCAGAGCGACTATTTCGAGTTTCGGCGCGACATGGAGGGGATCATCGCCGAACATGCCGCCATCAAGGCAACCGATGCGGATCGCTTGATCCTTGGCCGGATCATGGAAGCCATGCGGCAGCATCATCGCGATCAGGACCTTCAGGGGGAAAGCGCGGCGGATCTCGAATTTCATCAGGCAATTGTGGACGCATCCCACAATATCATGTTGCTGCACACGATGCGGTCCTGTTACAAACTTCTCTCGGAGGGACTCTTTTTCAGCCGCATCCGCTTCTTTGAATGGCCCGGAGTTCGGGACTTGCTGATGGACCAGCATGAGCAGCTCTATCACGCCATTATGGAGCGACAACCGAAGGAGGCTCGCAAGGCCGCCGAAGACCATATTGCCTATGTGGAACAAACCCTTGCGCACACGCAGCAGGCTGGCAGCTGGGAGGAGATCTCCCGCATGCGCCTGCAGCGACTGAGTGATCAGGGGGGCTTCTCGCCACCAGAGGCCCGGGACAAGATGCCTGACGCAAAGACAGGCTCGTTGGCAGAGGAGCCACCACCAGACTTGGCCGCGCATTCGCCCTCGCAAGGTGCCGGATCCGCCGCCCCGAACCAGACCAGCCTTGAACCAGCCAGAGAGGCACCGTCGGGTGCTTTCAATGGCGTCAGAAGATGATACTCACATGGACCAGATTGAATTGAATTTCGACGATGCACCGACCGCAGACAAGGCCGGTAAGCGCGTCGGCCTGTTTGTCACCTGTCTCGTCGACCTGTTTCGCCCCACCGTTGGCTTTGCAGCGGTCAAGCTGATCGAGGATGCTGGCTTCACGCTCGAAGTTCCCAAGGACCAGACTTGCTGCGGCCAGCCAGCCTACAATTCCGGCGACCGGGAAGACGCCAAGGCCCTCGCCAAACAGGTCATCAAGGCGTTCGAGGGCTATGACTATATTGTCGCTCCGTCCGGCTCCTGCTCTGCCATGATCGCCAAACATTATCCCGCCCTGCTCGCCGATGAGCCGGAATGGGCAGATCGGGCGGTCGATGTTGCTGGCAAGACCCATGAGCTGGTGAGCTTTCTGGTGGATGTTGCCGGTCTCAAAGCCGTGGCATCAAACTATCGCGGTACGGTCACCTATCACGACAGCTGCTCGGGACTGAGAGAAATGAAGGTCAAGGATCAGCCGCGCCAGTTGCTGAGCTCCATCGAAGGGGTCGACCTTAAGGAAATGCGCGACAGTGATGTCTGCTGCGGCTTTGGCGGGACCTTCTGCGTTAAATATAGCGACATCTCGAACGCCATCGTTGAGAAGAAATCCAAAACCGCGACCGATGCCGGGGCTGCGACTTTGCTTGCCGGAGACCTTGGCTGCCTGATGAACATGGCGGGCAAACTGAAGCGGGAAGGCTCGGCCATAGAAGTGCGTCATGTTGCCGAAGTGCTGGCCGACATGGCCGATGGTCCGGCCATCGGCGCCAAGAAACAACGCTAGGCGGGAGGCGATCATGGAAATCAAGTCACCGACCTTCAAGACCAATGCCCGCGAGGCCCTCGCCGACGTCACCTTGCAGAAGGCCCTGAAGAATGTCGAGAAGGGTTTCATCGGCAAGCGCCAGCAGGCGGCCGATGCCTTGCCCGAGTTTGAGGAGCTGCGTGATCGCGGCCGGGCCATCAAGACCCACGCCCTCAAACATCTCGACCTCTATCTGGAAGCCTACGAGAAAAAGGTGCTCGCCACCGGTGGTCATGTTCACTGGGCCGAGACCGCCGAGGACGCCTGCAAGATCGTCAAGACCATCTGCGAGTCGGTCAATGCCAAGACGATCACCAAGGGCAAGTCGATGATCTCGGAAGAGATGCAGCTCAATGCCTTCCTCGAGAAGGACGGCATGAAGGTGGTCGAAACCGACCTCGGAGAATATATCATCCAGCTCAGGGGGGAACATCCCAGCCACATCATCGCGCCCGCCGTGCATGTCACCAAGGAACAGGTAGAAGAGGATTTCCGCCGGGTCCACACCCATCTCGACAAGGACCGGGATCTGACCGAGCCTGTCAGTCTGCTTGGTGAAGCGCGCGAAGTGCTCAGGGAGCAATATTTCGCTGCCGATGTCGGCATCACGGGGGCGAACTTCCTGATTGCGGAAACCGGCTCCTCGGTCATCGTCACCAACGAGGGCAATGGCGATCTGACCCAGACCCTCAGCCGGGTGCATATCGTCCTTGCCTCGATTGAGAAGGTGATCCCGACCCTCAATGATGCGGAGACCTTCCTCAGGCTTCTGGCCCGTTCGGCCACGGGGCAGGAGCAAAGCGTCTACACCACCATTTCAACCGGACCGAAACGGGATGAAGACCCGGACGGGCCAGAAGAATATCACGTGGTGCTGCTCGACAATGGCCGCTCTTCGATGCTGGGCAGCGAATTCGAAGAGATGCTGCGCTGCATCCGTTGCGGTGCCTGCATCAACCATTGCCCGGTCTATCATGCGGTGGGCGGTCACGCCTATGGCTGGGTCTATCCCGGACCCATGGGCTCGGTGCTGACCCCGTCGCTGATCGGTGTCGACAAGGCGGGCCATCTGCCCAATGCCTCGACCTTCTGCGGCCGTTGCGAGAGCGTCTGCCCGATGAAGATCCCCCTGCCGAAGATGATGCGTCATTGGCGCGAGAAGGAATATGAGCGCCATCTCAACCCGACCTCGTACCGGTGGGGCTTGAAGGGCTGGGCCTTTGTGGCAAGCCGCCCACAGCTCTATCACTCCCTTGCCGGGCTGGCGATGGGCGTGATGAAACATCTGGCTCCGATGACCTCGCTGATGCAGAAGCTGCCGATGACCGGAGCCTGGACCAAGCATCGCGAATTCCCGGCGCCAGAGGGAGAAACCTTCCAGCAGCAGTGGGCCAAGGCACAGAAGAAAAGGAATGCGGCATGACCACGAACACCAACAGTGCCGCCCGCTCGGCCATTCTGGGCAAGATCCGTCGCTCCATCACCGGCGGCCAGACCGACGCTGATCGTTCCGTCGCCCGGCAGGAAGCAGAGAGCCGGATTGCGGCCAGAGAACGCGGCCTCATTCCGGCGCGCGCGCAGGTGGACAGGGAAGAGCAGATAAAGATGTTCCTTGCTTTCTCCGAGTCTGTCTCCTCAACCACGCACCGGCTGTCCTCCTACGATGAGGTGCCTTCAGCGATTGCGGACTATCTGAGGGGCAGGAACCTGCCACAGCAGGTTCGCAGCGGCACAGATCCACGCCTTGAAAGCATCAACTGGGCATCCGAATCCCAACTCGAACGGCTGATCGGACCTTCCGATGGCAAGGATGAGGTCGGGGTGTCGCACGCTCTGGGCGGGGTTGCCGAAACCGGAACCGCGATCCTCAAGTCTGGGCCGGACAATCCCACAACCCTCAATTTCCTCCCCGAAACCCACGTCATCATCATCAATGGCGATGACATCACCGGTGATTATGAGAGCCTTCTGTCTCGGCTTTATGGTGCGGATGGCGAAGCGGTGATGCCTCGGGTTGTCAACCGCATTACCGGCCCTTCCCGGTCGGGTGATATCGAGCAGACCATCCTGCTCGGGGCCCATGGGCCGAAATATGTCCATGTGATTGTTGTCGGATAGTCGCAATCACAAGACGTGTGCGCTTTCTTGACGCGCGGGATGGGGCAAGGCATGCTCGATAGATGAGCAATCAATGCCCTCCCCCACGCGTCTTTTGCTGCGGGTCGGGCGGAAAGCGACGCGATGGGTGAGGACAAGAGCCAGTTTCTGACATTTCTGAACCAGATCTATGGTCAAGAGACAGTCGATCAGATTGCCCGGATGTCCGGTCTTGACCGGGCGGATCTCGCCAAGGCAAGCGAGGTCTTTGTGCCGACGTTCCTTTCCGAGCTCGTCACGACATTCAACCCGCAAAGCAAGTCCCCCTCCTCCCCGAGTGAGACGGCGCAGTTTGCGGCGGGTAACTTCTGGCCAAAAGAGATTTCCGAGGCCATGGCCCAGCTCTTCAAGCAGGGATCAGAGAGCGCCAAGGCCTTTGCCCGTTCAGG
>NZ_OY759861.1 GCF_963662805.1 uncultured Cohaesibacter sp. | reverse complement strand
CAGTGGGCCGCCCCGATCGAACAACAGTCGCCATCCCCGGGTGGTCACGAAGACGTGCAGGTCTGGCCTGCGGATCTTGATCCCTTCGGCGATGGGTAGAGCTCGGCCATGAATGCCATGGAAGCCATAGGCATTCATATAGTGCGGCAGGCGCGACGCGCAGCCGATGCCGGAAACGCAGACGGTCTTTTCCGGTGGCAGCTGTTCATCACGACACAGGCGCTGCATGGCAGTGAGGATTGCGGTGTCGCCACAGCCCGTGCACCAGCGCGGCTGGATTTCACTCTGATAATCCTTGATGGTATAGTCTGTCTGCACCATTTGCATCAGACATTGGCTCATTGAAGCGGTCATGGCTCTCTCCTCAGGCCTTTCCCAATTTTGCAAGCGCGGCTTGTTTGATGGCAGCCGGTTTGAGCGGTTGTCCGCGTGCATTACCCCAGCAATCGACATCTACCAGCCAGCGCGACCGGAGCAGCATCGCCAGATGCGAATAGCGGCGGTTGTCCGGGGTGACCATCGGATCGGAGACCGGATCGTTCCAGTTGTTCTCGATCGTCATCACCTCGCCGAAGCGGCGCATGACGTCATCGATGCCCGATGCCATGGGTTGGAGATATTTGAGATGAAGGGCCGAAACCTTGTGGCCTTCTTCCCTGAGAGACGTCACCGCTTCCTCGATGGCGCCACGCGTACTGCCCCAGCCGATGAGTAGGAGGTCGCCCTCTTCATCGCCAAAGACCGGCGCAAGCCGCAAGGTGGTCTGGAAGGCAGCGAGCTTGCGGCTGCGGTTCAGCAGACCCTCTTCGTTGATCTTCGGATCATAGGCCACATGGCTGTCCCGGTCGTGGGCTAGGCCGGTGAGGCAGTGCATGCCGTTTGGTTGTCCGGGAATGAAGCGGGTCGCGATGCCCGTGCGTTCGTCCCAGTCATAGGGATGCGCATCGACAGGGACGGCGCTCTGGTTGACCGGTGGAGCCAGCCAGTCGGCGTTGAACTCCGGACGGTCGAAGGGTTGCTGTGCCGTCGACAAGGCCGCATCGGACAGGATCACCACCACCATGTTGAAGGTCTCGGCGATCTTGCGCGCCGTGATGACGGAATAGAAGCAGTCCTCGATCGAGTCCACCGCCATCACCACTTTGGGGGCGTCGCCATGGCTGCCGAACATCGCCGACATCAGATCGCCCTGTTCCACCTTGGTAGGCAGGCCGGTCGACGGGCCGCCACGCTGCACGTTGATGACAACGAGCGGGATTTCGGTCATCACCGCAAGCCCGATGGCTTCCTGCTTCAGCGACAGGCCAGGACCGGACGTGATGGTGACGGCACATTTGCCCGCATAGGACGCACCGATAGCAAAGGTGCAGGCTGAGATCTCATCCTCCGCCTGATGCACCACGCAGCCCACCTTCTCAAAGATGCTCGAGAGATAGTGCGACGCCGAGGTCGCCGGCGTGATGGGATACATGGCGCAGACTTCCATGCCCGAGGCGACAACACCGAGCGCAAGTGCTGCGTTGCCGTTGGTCACAATCTGCGGTTTCTCGACCGGCGGGGTGGGAATGAGATAGTGGATATCGAGATTTTCTTCCGCCCAGGTGCGACCGGCAGCGAGCAGCTCGAGGTTGGCGTTGATGATCTTCTGGTCCTTCTTGGCAAAGGTCAGGCGAACCTGCGCCTCGGCCAGTTCCTCGTCGAGGCTGTAGATGGCGCAGAGCATGCCAAGCACAAACATGTTCTTGCCCTTGCGGGGATCGGGCACAAGCTTGTGGCATTCCACTTCCATCGGGATCTCATAGACCCGATAGCCTGCATCCTTGATTTCCGCGAGCACAGCCTCATAGGTCGCGACGATGGCGGGATCAGGATCGCGCTTCCACATTTCCTCGATCAGGATCGTGGCGCCGGGCTTGATTTCGCCAGCGCGCACGCGGCTCAACAAAACCTGCTCGTTGAAGGCGATCACCAGATCAGCCTCGTCGCCAACGTTGGTTACCTTGTGTGAGGCCATCCGCACCCGGTTGCCACTGGCGCCTGCGATGGAGCGATGCGGCGGCTGGATTTCGGCAGGGATGATCTCCACCGTCCAGATACCGTTGCCCGAGCGGGCTGCGATGGCTGCAAGCGACTGCCCGCAGCGTTGAGCCCCTTCGCCGGAGTCGCTGACGATCTCGACGATGTGCTCGTTGATAACCTCGGCCATCTTGGCGCGAGGACGCTTCTTGTTAAGCTGTTCCGACTCGCCCGTCCCTGAAAGGGAGGCGAGGCTCTGGATGCTTTCCGAAGTCATTGGTCCATTTCCGTTTCAAGAGCATTCCCGCTCGTTGCTGAGAGGCCCGAAATGCTCAGTTCGTTTCCCCCCGAATGCCTGCTGTTGGCATCCGGGCGCTGGTTTAACTCAGTCGAATTGGATTGAAATTCTGCTCGGTGAGCTCGATCCCGAAGAGGCTGTTCTCGAACCCGGTCGCTTCGGGTCTGTAGACCGCCTGCGAATCTCTGATCCCGAGATAGTTCCGGATGCTGTGGGCTGCCTTGCGACCCGCCCCCATGGCCTGAATGACCGTGGCGGCACCGGTGACGATGTCACCACCCGCATAGACACCCGCAAGCGACGTGGCCAGAGTGTCATCCGTATCGATATAGCCCCATTTGTTGAGCCGCACGTTGGATGTCTGACCAAGGATCGGGTTGGGTGAGGTGCCGATGGCATAGACCACCGTATCCGCCTCGAAGTCGAACTCGCTGCCCGGAACTGGCACCGGCCTCCTGCGGCCCGATGCATCCGGTTCGCCAAGCTCCATCTTGATGCAGCGGATGGCCCGCACATTCTTCTTCTCATCGCTGAGGAGTTCGACCGGATTGGTCAGCCAATGGAATTCGATGCCTTCTTCCTGAGCGTGATGCAGCTCTTCCCGCCGCGCCGGACATTCGGTCTCGGACCGGCGGTAGACACAATGCACTTCCTCTGCCCCAAGGCGCAGCGAAACCCGCATCGCATCCATCGCGGTGTTGCCCGCACCGATCACGGCAATCCGCTTGCCAAGGCCAAGCGGTGTGTCGTAGCCGGGGAAGTCGCCCGCATGCATCAGATTGCAACGGGTAAGCAGTTCGTTGGCCGACAATACACCGTTGAGGTTTTCGCCCGGGATGTCCATGAAGTGCGGTGTGCCCGCGCCAACACCGATGAACACGGCATCATAGCCCATCTCGCCGACCATCTGCTCGATCGAGAACAGGCGTCCGACCAGCATGTTGCACTGGATTTCGACGCCGAGAGCCTTGAGATTGGCAATCTCAGCATCCACCACCTTGTTGGGCAGGCGGAATTCGGGAATGCCATAGCGCAGCACGCCACCCGGCTCATGCAGAGCCTCGTAGATCGTGACTGCGCAGCCAGCCTTGGCAAGGTCTGCAGCGCAGGCCATGCCCGCCGGACCGGAGCCGACAATGGCAACCCGGAAACGGTTTGGCTCGATGTGATGCACCTTCTTCCAGCCTTCCTGGATCGCCTTGTCGCCAAGAAAACGCTCAAGACGGCCAATGGCCACAGGCTCGAGACCGGTGCCCGCACCAACGGCGCACACACCCTCGCACTGGTCTTCCTGCGGGCAGACCCGTCCGCACACGGCGGGCAACTGGGTGGCGTCCGTCAACAGGTCGTAGGCCCCACGGAAATCCTTGTCGAGCATCCGGGAAATGAACCCGGGTATGTCGATACTGACCGGGCAGCCGGAAACGCAGGCCGGTTCCGGGCACATCAGGCAGCGCTCGCATTCGAGCAGGGCATTGTCGAGGTCGAAGCCGTGCGCCACTTCATCGAAGCATTTGGCACGGGTTTCCGGATCAAGAACCGGCATGATCGCCCGTTCTTGCGGAATGGTTCTGATTGTCTTGCGGACCATGGTCACTTGCCTCCCAAAGGCATGGTCGGGGACGGCTCCATCGCCAGACGGCGGCAGCTGTCGGAATAGCGTTCCATCGCTTCATGCTCTTCAGCCTTGTAGCGATGCAGCCGTGACATGAGGTCATCGAAGTCTACGGCATGACCATCAAAGTCTGGCCCGTCGACGCAGGCGAACTTGATGCGATCATCCACCCGGACGCGGCACCCGCCGCACATTCCGGTGCCATCAACCATGATCGGGTTGAGGCTGACCATGGTTTTGACGCCATAGGGTCTGGTGGTCTCGGCACAGGCTCTCATCATGATGGGTGGCCCGATAGCGACGACTTCGTCGATATCCCCATGGGTCTCGATTGCCTGTTTGATGCCGTCGGTGACAAAGCCCTTCATGCCAGCAGACCCGTCATCCGTGCAGACGATGAATTCGTCACAGACTGCGCGGAACTTTTCCTCCCAGAAAATGAGATTGCTGCTCCTGAAACCGACAATGCCGATGACATGGGCACCGGCATCTTTAAAAGCTCTTGCTTGCGGATAGATCGGGGCGACCCCTAGGCCACCGCCGACGCAGATGACCTTTTTCGCATGGGAAATTTCGCTTGGAATTCCCATTGGCCCTACGATCGCGAAGATCTTTCCGCCTTTCTGACTGATGGCCTGCATTTCGCGGCTTGATTTGCCAACGGCCTGAACGACAAGGGTGACAGTTCCCTTGTCCCGGTCGAAATCGGCGATCGTCAGGGGAATGCGTTCCCCGTGGTCATGGGTCATGACAATGACGAATTGCCCCGGCCTTGCGGCCTTGGCGAGCTGTGGATGCAAGATTTCTAGTAGAAAAGTTGTCTCTGAGAAGTCTGTTCTCGAGACAATAGGAAAGCCCGGTTCAGGATCTTCTCCCGAGCCGTTCTGCGTCCCTTCAATGGACGCATCGATCGTACGACCGCCCTCCGAGTTGCGATCGGACATAATATTCCCTCCCGTGAAAGCGGCCCCCTCCCGTTTTACCCAAGTACCGGTAAAATCAGCAGGAACCACTGTGAGCCAACGCTACGCCCACAAGGAAGGGCTGCATTGATCATGATCAATTAATACCGTTACCCACCGCTCTCTTGGCTGTTGCTTTACACGGTCCTACCAAGGGCTCCGCCCCGCGCTTTTTTCGTCATTCCAATCGGCTTTGAGAAAATCGCTACTATCTGGTAAGCGAGCTATTGCATCGCATGGGTTGTGTGCTCAGGGAATTTTCTTGTCACGTCTTAGTCAGTGCTTCAGCGCTCCGGCATGAGCATCGAGGGAGGCCTCGCCCTAAGGGAGTTGTACCCAGACTGAGACTTACATTAATCTTGAAGAATCAGACCACTTGAGCCCAAACGTCAGAGGGTTCGGTTGTAATGTCTGATTTTAAATTGAAAATGTCTGACATTTAATCTATCTTCATCTGACAAATAAACGAGCGTCCCATGACCGACCAAACGACCCCGACCAAATCCAACACGTCACGCGCCGTCGGTAGCCTTGTTGCCGAAGAAATGGCGCGCCGGGTCTTTTCGGGCGAAATGCAGCCCGGTGCCGTCCTCCCCCCTGAAACTGAAATCGCGACACAATTTCATATCTCGCGCGCCTCGGTCCGTTCCGCGCTCAAGACGCTGGAGACCCTTGGCATCATTGTGCGTCAGGCCGGGCGGGGCACCACGGTGCAGGAATTCCGCGAATGGAATTTCCTCGACTCCCAGGTCAGCCAGTGGATCGCCGATTACGCCGCTCCCAATCTGGGAGTTCTGCATGACGTATTCGAATTCCGTCGCACCACCGAGCCCCTGATCGCGTCTCTTGCGGCAAGCCGGGCCAATGCACGCGATCTTCTGGCCATGGAAGAGGCCTTCGAGGTCATGGAGCAGAATTGGGGACGCCGCGCTTCCCACGGCGAGCGCGATCTCTTCACCACCGCCGACATCGCCTTTCATGAAGCGATCTATCGAGCGACACACAATCTGGTCTGGGCGCAGATCGTTCATATTCTGCGACCAGCCATTCTCCTTGTCATTCGAACCAGTAACGAAACTGCGGAGGAACTGAGAGAGAGTCTGGAACGGCATCGCCGCCTGATGGAGAGCATCCGGATGCGCGACACCGAGGCTGCCTATACGGCGGCGCTGAGGATCCTCTGTCAGACCGGTTACGATCTGGGCTTCGAAGACACACCGGGAGCAAAGGAAATTCTGACCCAAATCCGGGCAGGAGGAACCCGGACCGATCCGTAGCGAGGACGGTTCGTCATAAAAGGCCGGTGCGTCGCGCTGGCTAAAGACGTGAGTAAGGAGGTACTCAAATGAAAGTTTCGAAACTATTCGGGTTCAGTGGAGGATTGATTGCTGCAGGGCTTGGACTGGCTATGGCCGGACAGGCGGTTGCAGCAGACTACGAATGGACGTTCCAGACATCCGAAACCGCTGGCGAGCCTCAGTTCATCATCAAGCAGAACTGGGCCAAGAACATTGAAGCCATGACCGATGGTCGGGTGAAAATCGAAATCCTTCCGACCGGTGCCGTTGTGCCGCACAACCAGACCCTTGATGCCGTCGGTTCTGGCATTCTTCAGGGCCACCTGACCGACCCGAGCTACTTCTCCGGTCTCAACCCGGCCTTCTCCATGCTCGGCAACCTCGTCGGCGCTTGGGGCGATCCGCTCGAATTCCTCGAATATATGCAATATGGCGGTGGCGAAGAGCTCTACAACGAGCTGGTCGAACCTTACAAAGTGCATCTCATCGGAGCAGCTGCCACCGGTCTGGAAGCCTTCGTTTCCAAAAAACCGATCCGCACCGTGGCTGACCTCAAGGGCCTGAAGCTTCGTGCTCCGGAAGGCATGGTCTATGACATCTTCTCCAAGGCCGGTGCTTCTCCTGTGAACCTGCCGGGCTCGGAAGTCTACACCGGTCTCGAAAAAGGCGTGATCGACGCGGCAGACTACACCGTCTTCTCGACCAACCACGCTCAGGGCCTGCATCAGTTTGCGACCTACCCGAGCTATCCGGGCTTCCATTCCCTGCCGATGGTGGCCGTGTCCATCAACAAGGACATCTGGGACGGCCTGCCGGCTGACATCAAGAAGACCCTCGAAGTGGCTACCGATGCCCTTGCCTATGATCTGGTCTTCCAGCTCAAGGGTCGTGATCTCGTTGCTGTCGCCGAAGCGCGCAAGGACCCCAACATCGAGATCATCGATATGGCTCCCGAAGAGCGCAAGAAGTTCCGCAACATTGCCAAGGAAGAATGGGCCAACTGGGCCAAGAAAAACGAGCTGACCCAGAAAGTCTACGATTCTGTCGTCACCTTCCTGACCGCACGGAACCTTATGTAGCATCATCGGACATGAGGCAGGTCATCGCGCCTGCCTCATTCCAGTGCAAGCCCCCATACAAGACATGACAAAAGGCAGGGTGTGTCCGCCGGATCCGATCCGGTCAACATCCGCACTTGGCGCAGGCGCATCACGCGCAGGCTCACGGTCGCATCTCAAGGTCGTCCAATGTCACAAGATCAGCAAATCGCTGCCCCGGCAGCTCCATCCGGCACAGACGGAGAGATCCGCACTCCTCTGGACGCCGCCATCAACTGGTGCGGACGCGGTGTCGCCTGGCTGGTGTTCATCGCCATGGGCATCAGCGTGATCGAGGTTATCTCGCGCTATGTCTTCGACAGCCCGACATCCTGGGTGCATGAAACTGTGGTCTTCATGATCGCCATCCTGTTCGCTCTGGGCGGGCCGGTGGCCATGGCCAAGGACAAGCACATCAGGGTGCGCATCATCTATGACACGGTCTCGCCCCGCATCCGTCGCTGGCTCGATCTGTTCAACAGTGTCATCACGCTGTTCTTTGCCATGGGAATGACCTACGCCGCCTATGTTATGTTCTGGCGTGCGTCCCACAATCCGCTGGGCGAGTGGAGCTTCGAGCGGTCCGGCACCAGCTGGAACCCGCCATTCCCCGCACTCACGAAAGGCATCATCCTGACGGCCCTCGCCATCATGACGCTTCAGACGCTTCTGCATCTCTTCAAGTCCATTCGGGACGTTGGCACGGCTGCGGACGATAGCAAGACATCAGAGGAGCGCGAAGACTAATGGGCGGTCTAGGATTACAGGCACTCGGGATCGAATGGGGCACCTATGTGCTCGTCGGCAGCATCTTTCTGCTGCTGCTCACCGGTCTGCCACTTGCTTTTGTTACGGGCCTTGTCGCCTTCATCTTCACCATCGGCTGGTTTGGCCCCAATGCCATCCCGCTTGTCACCGCCCGGGTCTTCGGGTTCGTCACGGAATATTCCCTTGTCGCGGTGCCCATGTTCGTCTTCATGGCCTCGCTTCTTGACCGATCAGGGATCGCCAAGGATCTCTTCTCGGGGATGCGGGTGCTGGCCGGACGGTTGCCCGGCGGCGTCGCCGTCCAGACCCTGATCGTTGCGGTCTTTCTGGCTGCCATGTCGGGCATTATCGGCGGTGAGATCGTCCTTCTGGGCATCCTTGCCCTGCCGCAGATGCTGCGCCTCGGCTATGACCGCAAGATCGCCATCGGCGTCGTCTGTGGTGGTGGCTCGCTCGGCACCATGATCCCGCCATCCATCGTGCTGATCATCTATGGTCTCATCGCGTCGGTCTCGATTGCCGACCTCTTCGTGGCTGCGGTGATCCCGGGCCTCATGCTCGCCGGTCTCTACATGACTTACGTGCTGACCCGCTGCCTGATGAACCCGGAACTGGCGCCTGCCATGCCGCCACTGCCACCCGAAGAAAAGGCCAAGGCCAGAAAAGAGGCCATCAAGGCGATCCTTCTGCCCGCAGCCATTGCCTTCATGGTGCTCGGGACCATCTATGCCGGGATTGCCTCGGTCACGGAAGCCGCCGCGATGGGTGTGTTTGGCGTTCTCGCCGCAACGCTCATCCGCAAGGAACTCAATTTCAAGCTTGTGCACGAAAGTGCCATGCAGACCCTGACCACCTGCGGCATGATCATCTGGATCGGGATTGGCGCGGCGACCCTCGTCGGGGTCTACAACCTGATGGGTGGCAACCGCTTCGTCTCCAACACCATCCTTGGACTTGATGCGGCACCGATTGTCATCATTCTTGTGATGATGCTGATCCTTCTGGTGCTCGGCCTGTTCCTCGACTGGATCGGCATCGCCATGCTGACCCTGCCGATCTTCGTGCCGATCATTGTCCAGCTTGGCTATGACCCGATCTGGTTCGGCATCCTCTTTGCCGTCAACATGCAGGTCTCGTTCCTCAGCCCGCCCTTTGGCCCTGCAGCCTTTTATCTCAAGGGCGTCGCACCTCCGGAGATCAGTCTTGGCGACATCTTCTCGTCGCTGCTGCCCTTCATCGTGATGCAGCTCATGGTGCTCGCCGTCATGCTGCTTTTCCCGGACATCGTGTTGCTGATGGTCAACTGATACTCTGCATGCGCGGAGGCTCTCTCCCGCCCCCGCGCACCCGCTTCACGGAGTGAACAATGAAGATAACCAACATCAAAACCTTTCTGGTGCCCCCGCGCTGGCTGTTCCTGAAGATCGAAACCGACGAAGGCATCAGTGGCTGGGGCGAACCGGTCATCGAAGGCCGGGCGCGTTCGGTCGAGGCTGCTGTGCTCGAATTCGAGGACCTGCTCATCGGTCGTGATCCGCGTCAGGTTCAGGACATCTGGCAGACCCTCTATCGCACCACCTTCTATCGCGGAGGTCCGATCCTTATGTCCGCCATCGCCGGCATCGATCAGGCCCTCTGGGACATCAAGGGCAAGGCTCTTGGCGTTCCCGTGCATGAGCTGCTCGGCGGCAAGGTACGCGACAAGATGCGCATGTATTGCTGGATCGGTGGCGACCGTCCAAACGATGTGGGGAGGCAGGCGCGGGAAGTCGTCGAGAAGGGTTTCACCGCCTTCAAGATGAACGGCACGCCCGAACTCGCCATCGTCGACAGCCACAAGAAGGTCGATGATGCAGTGGCCCGCGTGGCCGAGGCTCGCGAAGCGGTCGGCCCCGATGTCGGCATCGCCATCGATTTCCATGGCCGGGTGCATCGCCCCATGGCCAAGGCCTTGTTGCGCGAGTTGGAGCCATATCACCCGATGTTCGTTGAAGAGCCGGTTCTGCCAGAGCATCTCTCGTGCCTGAAGGAAATCGCAGGCGGCCTCGGCTATCCGATCGCCACCGGCGAACGCGTCTTTTCGCGCTATGGCTTCCGCGACATTCTCGAACAGCGCATGGTGGACATCTTGCAGCCCGATATCAGTCATTGCGGCGGCATCACCGAGCTGTTCAAGATCGCGGCCATGGCGGAAGCCTATGATGTGGCCATTGCGCCCCATTGCCCGCTTGGACCCTGCACGCTGGCGGCCTCGCTGCAACTCGACTTTGTCTCCTACAATGCCTTCATTCAGGAGCAGTCGATGGGGATCCATTATAATGTCGACAATGACGTGCTCGACTATCTCGTGGACCCGACCCCCTTGCAGATCAAGGACGGCTATCTGCCTGTCCTGACAGGCCCGGGCCTCGGCGTCGAGATCAACGAGGCCTTTGTCGAGGAACGGTCCAAGGAAGGCCACAGCTGGCGCAATCCGGTCTGGCGGCACGAGGACGGCAGCATCGCCGAGTGGTAGGATAAAGGCTCACCCGAAGAGACCCATGGGAGCAGACAAATGAACACAGAAGCACGCGCTGACATCGCCATCGTCGGACTTGGCGTCATGGGGCGCAACCTTGCGCTCAATTTTGCCGATCATGGGTTTCGGGTGGCTGTATATGACCCGTTTCCCGACGTGCTGGAAAAGGCCCGCGAGACGCTCAAGGATCTCGTGGTCTGTGCGAGCCCGGAGGAGATGGTCGAGGCGCTGGTCAAACCGGCCCGCATCCTCATCATGATCAAGGCGGGCAAACCGGTTGATGATGTCATCGACAGCTTCACTCCGCTTCTCGCGCCCGACGATATCCTCATCGATGGCGGCAACACCTTCTATCGCGACACCGAACTGCGGCAGGAGAAGCTGAAGGCGGCAAAGCTGAAATTCGTCGGTCTCGGTGTGTCCGGAGGCGAGGAGGGGGCTCGTTTCGGTCCGGCCCTGATGGCGGGTGGTGACGCCGACGCCTTGGCCGCAATCGAGGAGCCTTTCTCCGCCATCGCGGCGAAGGCCGAGGACGGGGCATCCTGCTATGCGGCCCACGGCCCGATGGGGGCGGGGCACTTCGTCAAGATGGTTCACAACGGTATCGAATATGGCCTGATGCAGATGCTGGCCGAATGCTATCTTCTGCTCTCCGGTCCAGCCGGAAAGGACCACAAGGAAATTTCCGACTGCTTCGGCGCGATGAATGACGGCCCGGCGGCTTCCTATCTCGCCGAGATCTCACAAAAGGTCATGGCAACCCTCGACACTGAGACCGGCAGACCTCTGGTGGAATTGATCCGGGATCGGGCCGCCCACAAGGGCACCGGGCGCTGGACTGTCGAGGCCGGTCTTGAATATGGCATCGCCGTGCCGACTGTTGCTGCGGGCTTTCTGGCCCGTGCCCTGTCTGGGCGGGACCGGCTGACGAACGAGAAACGGGCCTTGCCCCTGTCGCAGGACGCCACCGGCAATCTCTCCGACCTGGTGGTAAGAGCCTTCCCGGCGGCGATGTTGTCGGTCTATGTGCAGGGACTGGAACTGATCGCGGAGGCCGCTAGAGAAAATGGCTGGGACACAGATCTCGCCAAGGTCGCACGCGGCTGGCGGGCGGGCTGCATCATCCGCTCGGCCATGCTCGACCCGCTCGCCGAGGCTTGTACCGTAGCCGACCTGCTCGACAGCCCCTTTGCCGAGACGACACTGGAAGCTGCCGAAGCGCCCCTGCGCACCATCGTTACCACTGCGGCGCTCACCGCGACGCCAACCCCGGCCCTGAGCTCCGCGCTCAGCTGGCTCGATGCCCGCCGCAGTGCCTGTGTCGGGGCAAACTTCATTCAGGGGCAGCGCGACTATTTTGGCGCACACACGTTCGAGCGTGTGGATCGGGACGGCCATTTCCATCACAACTGGATGGGAGGGGCATAACCCTCTGGCGAAAGCACGAGGAAGGATGTCGGACGCGACTGAGGACGTTTGGGGATCATTCGATAAAGGGCCACGAAAATGATCATAATTGTCATGGGCATATCAGGAAGCGGCAAATCGACCCTTGGCAAACTGCTGGCTGACCGGTTCGGCATTCCCTTTGCAGAAGGCGATGCCTTCCATTCACCGGCCAATGTCGAGAAGATGGCGGCGGGCATACCGCTGACGGATGAGGACCGCAAGCCGTGGCTCGCCACGCTCACCGCAGAGATCGGCAAATGGTCAGCCGCAGGCGAAGCGCGGGTGCTCAGCTGTTCGGCCCTGCGCAAAAGCTATCGCGACCAGTTTCGCACCGCGACCGGGGATCTGCGCTTTGTCTTTCTTGATGGTGCGGTGGAGCTGGTACGGGATCGCATGGCGCGGCGGGAACAGCATTTCATGCCCGTGGCGCTGATCGAAAGCCAGATCGCGACGCTGGAGGTGCCGGACGGCGAACCGGACGTCATCCGGCTCGACATCGACAAGTTGCCCGAAGAACTGGTCGAGCGCATCGCCAAGGTTCTTGAGCCTCTGCTCTAGCCTCGAGACCAACGGGCTCAGACTCTCAATTGTCGTTGGCAATCACGCAGACTTCGGAGCGGGTCAGAAAGCGCTGCCCTGTGCCATTGTCGAGGCTGAACATGCCGCCGTTGCCTGGGATGGCATCGATGATCAGGTTGGTTCCGCCCCAACGTTGCCCCTGATCGCGATTGATATAGAAGGGCACCCCATCCAGCTCACCAAGCAGCAGGTCATTGTCTCCCAGCATGAAGTCGCTGGTTTCAAAGCACATCGGCGCAGAGCCGTCGCAGCAGCCGCCCGACTGATGAAACACCAGATCGTCCCCGTACTTTTCTTTTATCTTACGGATCAGGCCTAGGGCGGCGTCTGTGGCGGTGACCGCAGGTATGCTTTTGCCGTTCATGAGGAGCGTCTCACCTGTCTAAAGGATATGGATATTCGGGTATCAGGAAATGGATCCTGATACCCGCCGGGGTGCCCTTCCTGCTCTTGTCACTTCTGATTTGGGAGGATCAGAAGAAGCCCAGAGCGTTGTCGTCATACGAGACCAGGAGGTTCTTGGTCTGGCGATAGTGATTGAGCATCATCTTGTGGGTCTCACGACCGATGCCCGATTGCTTGTAGCCGCCAAAGGCAGCGTGGGCCGGATAGGCGTGGTAGCAGTTGGTCCAGACACGACCCGCCTGAATTTCGCGGCCCATGCGGAAGGCACGGCTGCCATCGCGGGTCCAGACCCCGGCCCCAAGGCCATAGAGCGTGTCGTTGGCAATCTCGAGCGCTTCAGCTTCATCCTTGAAGGTCGTGACCGAGACGACCGGGCCGAAGATCTCTTCCTGGAAGATTCGCATCGAGTTGTTGCCCTGGAAGACGGTCGGCTCGATATAGTTGCCCTGTTCCAGATCACCGCCAAGATGAGCGCGATTGCCACCGGTCAGGCAGTTGGCGCCTTCCTGTTTGCCCAGATCGAGATAGGAGGTGATTTTCTCCATCTGCTCCAGCGAAGCCTGAGCGCCGATCATGGTGTCCATGCTGAGCGGGTTGCCCTGCTTGACCGCCTTGACGCGGGCGACGGCTTTCTCGATGAAGGCATCATAGATGTCTTCCTGAATGAGCGCGCGGGACGGGCAGGTGCAGACTTCGCCCTGATTGAGTGCGAACATGGCAAAGCCCTCAAGACATTTGTTCAGGAACGCGTCGTCCTGGCTCATGATGTCCGAGAAGAAGATGTTGGGGCTCTTGCCGCCCAACTCCAGCGTCACCGGAATGATGTTCTGCGAAGCATACTGCATGATCAGGCGACCGGTGGTCGTCTCGCCGGTGAAGGCAATCTTGGCAATCCGGTTGGAGGAGGCCAGCGGCTTGCCCGCTTCAAGGCCAAAGCCGTTGACGACGTTGAGCACGCCCGGCGGGATCAGATCGCCGATCAGCTCCATCAGAACCATGATAGAGGCCGGGGTCTGCTCGGCGGGCTTCAAGACGATGCAGTTGCCTGCAGCAAGGGCAGGAGCGACCTTCCAAGTGGCCATCAGAAGTGGAAAGTTCCAGGGAATGATCTGTCCGACAACCCCGAGCGGTTCGTTGATGTGATAGGCATAGGTGTTGGAGTCAATCTCGCCGATGGTGCCTTCCTCGGCGCGGATCACACCGGCGAAATAGCGGAAATGATCAACTGCCAGCGCAATGTCGGCTGCGATGGATTCGCGGATCGGCTTGCCGTTGTCCATGGACTCGGCAACCGCCAGCAGATTGGTGTTGGCTTCCATCGTGTCTGCGATCTTGAGCAGCATGTTGGAGCGCTCGGTGATCGAGGTCTTGCCCCAGGCAGGGAAGGCAGCATGTGCCGCGTCAAGGGCCGCGTCGATGTCCTCATGGTTGGAGCGAGCGCATTCGCACAGGATCTCGCCGGTGATCGGGGTCGGGTTCTGGAAATACTGCCCCGATTTCGGCTCGACAAAGCGGCCGTTGATGAAGTTGCCATAGCGGGTCTTGAAGGGGAATGACACATCAAGATGCGCGGTGTCGAGCGCTTGAGAGCGTGTGCTTGGTGTAATGACGTTCATGATTTTCCTCCCGAGAAATGCGTCGTCATGTGGATTTGTGATGACAGGTGAGAAGGAAAAAACGTGCCAACTTGCTAACTTGTTGAAATTGCATAGTAGTAGTGCGTATCAACTGTCACGCCAGAGTGACACTTTGTGCCAAGGTGCGTGACAGTCTGTTGCACGGGTGGTGCGATTGATGCCTGCTTGATACTGTTTGCTCTGCCTGATCGGGTATTCTTTCGGGTGGTGTATGTGCGAATTTGTCGCACGTAAAATTACGTGATAGACTGCTCGCCTGACCTGCAGAAGTTCCGAAAAGGAGCCGTCGCCGGTCCGGGAGGAAACAACTTGTCTGATCTCACTCTGCGCGGCGCGGCCCTGTCCTCGCTTGACGGGAATACCATCTCTGCATCCTGGGACCGGTGCCTTAATCTGCACGGGCTCGATCAGTGGAGCCGTCGCCACGAAACCGTGGTGCGCCGGGAGAGGGTGCGCGATTCCATTGAGCATCTTGGCCCGCTCTTCACCGCCTGCCGGGCGCAGGTCCAGCATATCTTCAACAATATCGTTGGCTCGGGGCACGCGGTCATCCTCACGGACAAGAGCGGCACCATCATCGAATTTGCCGTGCAGTCGACGCTGGAAAATCTGTTCCGCAAGGCTGGCCTCAGACGAGGGGCCGACTGGAGCGAATCCCGCGAGGGCACCAACGGCATCGGCACAGCCATCACCGAGAAGAAATCGCTCACCGTCTATCGGGACCAGCATTTTCATAGCGACCATGCGAGCCTGACCTGTACCGGTGCTCCCGTCTTCGACATCGATGGCGAGGTGCTGGCCCTCTTCGATGTTTCCAGCATCGGGCGCAAGGATGATCCCGACATTCTGGCCCACACCCGTGCCCTTCTGGAAATGTCGGCTCGCCTGATCAGTCGACGACATTTTCAGGACCATTTTTCCGGTCACTGGGTCTTGCGCTTCCACCCGGATGCGGAGCGTGTCGGACTGCTGGAAGAAGGGCTAGTGGCACTTGATCAGAACGGACGCATTGCTGGCGCCGATCAGCAGGCCCTCAGTCATCTGTCGGTGCAGGACCGCTCCGACATCATCGGTCGCGACATCGACGAGCTGATCGACATGGAGCGCGACAGGCTCGCCGCCCACCTGTCCGAGGCAGGCCGCATTCCGGCACAGGTCGCCATCCGGTCCGGTTTCAAGCGCGACAGCTCGCTGGTCCATGCCCGCCTGATCGAGCCGGGTTCGGCGAGCCGCGAGCGAAGGACTTCTGGGGCAGGGGCCTCATCGCCGGGCAGCACCCTACCACGGGCCAAGGTCATGGTTGGCACGGATGCGCTGGGACGCATGCTCGGCGATGATCGCCATCTCAAGGATTTGGCAGGCAAGGCAAGAAAGCTCTATGAGCATGACGTGCCGCTACTCATCACAGGTGAGACCGGCGTCGGCAAGGACAGCTTCGCCCGCGCCCTGCATGAGGCCTCCAGTCGCAAGGACGGGCCCTATATCGCCGTCAATTGCGGTGCCTTGCCGGAAAATCTCATCGAAGGGGAATTGTTCGGCTACAAGGCCGGTGCCTTCACCGGCGCCCAGGCCAGTGGTTTCAAGGGGCAACTGCTCGCGGCCAATGGCGGCACGCTTCTGCTTGATGAAATCGGCGACATGCCCCTCTCAGCCCAGACGCGCCTGTTGCAGGTGCTCGAACGTCGACAGGTGACGCCCCTCGGTAGCTCCAAGGGCATCGATCTTGACATCCGTCTTCTGGCCGCAACCCATCAGCCGCTCGAGGAACTCTGCGCCGAGGGGCGGTTCCGCGAGGATCTCTATTATCGGATTTGCGGCTTCGTGCTGCCTCTGCCGCCGTTGCGTCAGCGGCGGGATATCGGCTATCTGGTCGGGCGGCTTCTGCCCGGCTCTCGCCTTGAGGATCCGGCCTGCTTCTCACCAGAGGCACGTACCATGATCGAGGCACACAACTGGCCGGGTAACATTCGTCAGCTCAAGCATGTCCTGAAGACGGCCAGCATTCTGGCAGATGGTGCCCCTGTCGAGCCGCATCATCTGGGGGCAATCATGGAAGCGGCTTCAAGCCCGTCAGTCCCTCTTTGGCAACGATCCGCAGTGCCGCAAGGAATGGCAGGTCTTGGCACGCCCACCCATGAGGCACCCTGCCAGATCGGAAGACATGATTCCTTTGATAGGGGCGGATTGGGGGGCGTCAGTGGAGGCCTCAAGGCCGGACTGGATCTGAAAGGGCGAGAGAAAGCGCTCATCAGAGCCGCCTTGGTTGAGACAAAATGGAATGTCTCACGCTGCGCTGAACAGCTCGGCATCTCACGCAACACGCTCTATCGGAAGATGAAAACCTACGGCATCGGGCGCTCGCACTAGCGAGCCCAAGACCGAAAGCAAAAGGACCTGTCAGAAAAGACCTATCCGCGACCATAGGGTCGCGGATAGGGGGCTACCTCTGTATGCATCTCTTCGGGGATGCGATGAAGAAGGAATGCCAGAGGCAACTGCGGGGACGACTGTTTGTTTCTGGACGGACGGCCTTAGCCGTCCTTGTAGTAATAGCTGTAACCGTTGAGGGCCGGTGCGCCGCCAAGGTGGGCATAGAGCACCTTGGAGCCTTTGGGGAAGAAGCCCTTTTTGGTCAGGTCGATGAGACCCTGCATGGACTTGCCCTCATAAACCGGGTCGGTCATCATCGCTTCGGTGCGGGCGGCAAGGCGGATGGCCTCGTTGGTCTCATCCGAGGGGACACCATAGGCCGGGTAGGCATAGTCGGGATTGATGACGATCTCGTCATCCCGCACGGCGCGGCCAAGACCGACGAGTTCGGCGGTGTTGTCGACAATGGAGCGAACCTGTGCCCGGGTCTGGTCAAGGGTGGCAGACGCGTCGATGCCAATCACGCGGTCGGCCCGATCCTGTGCGGCAAAGCCGACGATCATGCCGCCCTGCGTCGAGCCGGTGACGACGCAGACGATGATATAGTCAAACTGGAAGCCGAGCTCTTTTTCCTGTGCTGCCACTTCTTCGGCAAAGCCGATATAGCCAAGGGCACCATATTTGTGCACGGAGGCGCCAGCCGGAATGGCATAGGGCTTGCCGCCTGCGTCCTTGACGGACTGGATGGCATCTTCCCAGCTCTTGCGGATGCCGATGTCGAAGCCTTCGTCGACCAGACGGCTGTCTGCACCCATCAGGCGGGTCATTAGGATGTTGCCAACCCGATCATAGACGGCATCATAATGCGGCACCCATTTTTCCTGAATGACGACGCATTTCATACCGATCTTGGCAGCGGTGGCCGCGACCATCCGGGTGTGGTTGGACTGCACGCCGCCGATGGAGACGAGCGTGTCGGCGCCCGAAGCAATGGCATCGGGGACAATATATTCCAGCTTTCTGAGCTTGTTGCCGCCCATGGCTAGGCCGGAGTTGCAATCCTCTCGCTTGGCATAAATCTCGACATCACCGCCGAGCGCCTCGGTCAGGCGGGGCAGATGTTCAATCGGAGTGGGGCCAAAGGTGAGGGGATAGCGTTCGAATTTTTTTAGTAGTGACATGAACCGATCTCCTGAAGGTGATGGCCCAAAGCCTAGCGATATTTGTTTGAGAGGTGTTCTCTATTTTCAGTCAATTTTTGACGTTGCGCATCGACATAGAGAGAAATGAATGAGAATATGAGAGATATGGATCACAATACCGGAAGAATCTTTCATGGCTGAGTTGGACCGCATAGATCGCAACATCTTAAGAGCCTTGCAGGTGGAAGGTCGGCTGACCAATGCCGAACTGGCCGAGCGTGTTCATGTCAGCCCGGCGACCTGTCATCGGCGCACACAGCGTCTGTTTGAGGAGGGATTTATCAACGGGGTCAGTGCCCGCATCAATCCCGATCCGGTCGGGCTGGGAGCCTTGGTGCAGGTCGGCGTCGTGCTCGACCGTTCAACGCCCGAGAGCTTTGCCGCTTTTGAGAAGGCCGTGGTTGACATCCCGGCTGTGCTTGATTGCAATCTGGTGGCTGGTGATTTCGATTATCTCTTGAAGATCCGCGTGCGCGATATGGCCGACTTCAACAAGCTCCACGCCCAGCAGCTCATTGCGTTGCCCGGCGTGCGCCAGACGCGCACCTTCTTCGTCATGAAGGAAGTCAAGAATAACGCCCCGCTTCCCTTCTAGTGGCTGAGATGGGACTTCTATAGCCCCATGTCGTCGGCGGGCACTTCTTCCAGCGCCGAGAGATATTGATCATAGGTGTTGCCGAGCGTGTAGATATGCCCGCGCATCAGCTCGGCGGCCTTGTCGGCGTCACCCTCTTCGATGGCCGCGAGAATCGCTTCATGCTCCTTCATGGATTGTTCCAGACGCCCTGACACGTCGAGCTGTCGACGGCGAAAGGGTCTCAGGCGCTTGTGCATGCGCTGTGTCTCTTCTGCCAGAACGCTGTTGCCAGAGGCCTGATAGATCATGCCGTGGAGGCGGTTGTTCGCCTCGTAATAATCGTCCCCGCTTGCCTTCGCTCAAGGCCTTCTCGCAGTCCTTGGCAGCCCGCTGCAAATAGAGTTGCTGGGCTGGCGTGATGCGCTTGGTGGCGAGCTTCACGCACCAGGCCTCAAATTCCGCCATCAGTTCGAACATTTCCACGAGCCGGGTCATCGTCGGGCGTTTGACGAAGGCCCCCCGGTTGGGAATGAGCTCCACCAGTCCGATCCCTTCAAGGATCTGGAACGCCTCTCGCAAGGGCGTACGGGAAACATTGAACTCTTCCGCCAATGCAGATTCGTTCAGCTTTTCGCCGTCTTTGTAGGCGCCGGTGGCGATGTTCTGCTCAATTTTTGAGCAAATTAAGGTTGATGCTTTGTATTTGCTAGTCATATCGGGATTTCAGCTTGACAGTATACATTTGCGACAGATTATATACAATTTCATAAAAATCAATACAAAGAATTCTTTCCAGTACCCAACATTTGTCAAACAGGGGAACCCAAATGAGAGCACCCAAACTGGTATTGAGCACGGCGCTATATCTCGTCATCGGCACAGCAGCCTATGCGGACAAGGCGTCGGACTCCGTCAACATGGCATTCTTCCGCGAGCTTGAATCTGCCGACGTCTATTTCAACACCGCCCGCGAAGGTCTGTTGCTGAACCATTCCATCTGGGACGGCCTTTTGTATCGCGATACCGAAACAGGCGAATACAAGGGCAACCTCGCGACCGAATGGAAATGGATCGACAGCACCGCGCTCGAGCTCAAACTGCGCGAAGGCGTGACCTTCCACAACGGCGAACCTTTCAATGCTGATGATGTGGTCTATACGGTGAACTTTGTCGCCGACACGGCCAATGGCGTGAAAAGCCAGGCCAACGTCAGCTGGATGGATCATGCCGAAAAGGTCGATGACTACACGGTGCGGATCTTCACCGATGCTCCTTTCCCGGCAGCTGAGGAATTCCTTGCCGGTCCCGTTGCCATGTATCCGAATGAATATTACGCCGAGGTTGGCCCGAAAGGCATGGCCCTTAAACCCGTCGGAACCGGCCCCTTCAAGGTGACCGAACTCGAGCCGGGCAAGCATTATGTCCTCGAGAAGAACGAGAACTACTTCGGCGGCCCGAAAGGCATGGCCGGTGTTTCCAAGGTGGACATTCGCACCCTGCCGGACATCAACACACAGATCGCAGAATTCTTCAACGGCAACCTCGATTTCCTTTGGAACGTTCCTGCCGATCAGGCTGAAAAACTCGACGCCATGGGCAAATTCGAGATCGTCAATGCTCCGGCCATGCGCGTTGGCTATGTGACCATGGATGCTGCCGGTCGCTCCGGTGCTGACAATCCGATGACCAAGCTGAAGGTCCGTCAGGCGGTTTACCACGCCATCGACCGACAGGCCATTGTCGACGCTTTGCTGAAGGGCTCCTCGACAGTCATCGATAGTGCCTGCTCGCCGGTTCAGTTCGGCTGCGCACAGGATCTGCCAACCTATGAATATGATCCGGAAAAAGCCAAGGCCCTGCTGGCCGAAGCTGGTTATCCGGATGGTTTCGAGATCGACTTCTACGCCTATCGTAACCGCCCCTATGCCGAAGCCATGATGGGCTTCCTCAATGAGGTCGGCATCAAAACCAACTTCAACTATCTCAAATATGCTGCTCTCAGCGAGAAGCGTGCCAAGGGCGAAGTCCCGTTCGGCTTCCTGACATGGGGGTCCTATTCCATTGCTGACGCATCGGCCATAACGTCTGAGTTCTTTGGCGGTGGCAAGTGGGATGATGCCCGCGATCCCGAGCTGCATGAATGGCTGAAAATCGCCGACACCAGCACGGACAAGGAAGTCCGCAAGGAATACTACAAGAAGACCCTGACCAAGATCGTCGAACAGGCCTATTGGGTGCCTCTGTTCACCTACAATGTGAACTACGCCATGGACAAGGAAATGTCCTATAAGGCAACCGACGACGAACTGGTTCGCTTCTTCACCTTCTCCTGGAAGTGATGTGACAACAGGTGCGGGCCGGATGTTTGACGTCCGGTCCGGCCTCCGGATTGCATGTCTAGTGTTCCCAATCCTTCAGACACGGTCTTTCTCGACGACTTGAGGTCGGTATGTATATCTTTATCCTGAAACGGCTGGGCCTTGCCTTGCTCGTTGCCTTCACGGTGTCCGCGATCAGCTTCAGTCTGCTCTATCTCGCTGGGGATCCGGCGATTGCCATTGCGGGCGAGAATGCCAGCGCCGAAGACATTGCCATGATCACGGAACGGTTCGGCTTTGACCGACCACTCATCGTGCAATATCTCGATTGGCTGACAAAGGCGCTTTCAGGAGACCTCGGCAACAGCTGGTATTTCGACCTTCCTGTCGCCGACCTGATTGTGGATCGCCTGAGTGTGACCATGCTGCTTGGGTGTCTGGGCATCAGTTTTGCCCTGCTGCTGGCCATCCCCATGGGGGTCGCCGCTGCCGTCAAACCCAACTCCATCATCGACCGGGCCGCATTGTTCATCTCTGTGGTCGGTCAGGCGATCCCGTCCTTCTGGTTCGGGCTTATTCTCATTGTCGTCTTCTCGATCAATCTCGGCCTCGTCCCGGCCTCCGGCTCCAAGAGCTGGGAGCATTTCATCCTTCCGACCATCGTGCTCGGTTACTACGCCACGCCAGCCATCATGCGCCTCACCCGTGCGGGCATGATGGAAGTGTTGAGCGCGGACTATATCCGCACCGCGCGGGCCAAGGGGCTCAGTACCCGCAAGATCCTATTCAAGCATGCCCTGCGCAACGCCATCATTCCGGTGATCAGCCTTGCTGCCGTGCAGATGGGCTTCATGCTCGGTGGCTCCATTGTGGTGGAAAGCATCTTTGCCCTTCATGGCGCGGGCTTCCTTGCCTGGGAATCCATCTCCCGCAACGATCTACCGACCATGCAGGCCCTCATTCTCATTTTCTCGATGTTCTACATCTTCTTCACCTTCCTTGCCGACGTTCTGAACGCCTGGATGGATCCCCGCCTGCGGGCGTCCTGACGAGAGGATTGGAGACCAAGTCATGACAGATATTTCTGCAAACTCCGATGTGGCCGAGGCCGACAAAGTGGCATCGGCAAAAGAAGTGGCTCTCAGCCCCCGCGCCAAGATGCTGCAGCGTGCCCTGCATCACAAGGGATTGATGTTCGGCCTCTTCGTGATGATCGTCATCATACTTGTCGCCATCTTCGCGCCATTGATCTCAGGCGCCGACCCCTATGCGCAGAGCCTGCTCAACCGCATGAAGCCACCGGTCTTTCTCGGTGGCAGCTGGGAGCATCCGCTCGGCACCGACGCCCTCGGCCGGGGACTATCTTGCCCGCCTGACTTATGGCGCGCGCATCTCACTGATGATCGGCCTTGTTGCCGCTACGATTTCGGCGCTCATCGGCACGACGATGGGTGTGATGGCCGGTTATTTTGGCGGTCGCGTCGATATGGCCGTCACCTTCCTCATCAACGTTCGCCTCGCCATGCCGGTGGTGCTGGTGGCGCTCGCCGTTGTCGCCCTCTTCGGCGGCTCGCTGATGGTGGTGATCTCCGTCCTTGGCCTCCTGCTCTGGGACCGCTTCGCCGTGGTCATGCGGGCGGCCACCATGCAGGTGCGCAAGCTTGAATATGTTGCCGCTGCTGAAGTGCTCGGAGCCTCCCTGCCGCGCATCCTCGTCAAGGACATCCTGCCCAACGTGATGAACCACCTCATCGTCATCTTCACGTTGGAAATGGCCCACGCCATCATCCTTGAGGCAGCGCTCAGCTTCCTTGGCCTCGGTGTCCAGCCGCCGACCCCGTCCTGGGGCCTGATGATTTCCGAAGGCAAGGAAATGCTGCTGTTCGAAAGCTGGCTGATCACCATTCCCGGTGTTGCCCTGTTCTGCCTCGTTCTGTCCATCAACATGCTCGGTGACGGCATCAGAGACGTAACCGCTCCGGAGGGCCGCAACTGATGACCAATCACAACGACGCCATCCTGTCCATCAGTGACCTGACCGTGGATCTGCCGCGAGGCGGCGACCGTCCTCATGCGGTTGAACAGCTCTCGCTCGAAGTCCACCCCAAGGAGATTGTCTGCATCGTCGGGGAATCCGGTTCGGGCAAATCGATCACCTCCTTTACCACCATGGGTCTGCTACCCAAGGTTCTGAAGCCCTCAAGCGGCAAGGTCATCTTCGAAGGGCGCGACGTCCTCACACTGCCCGCAAAGGAGCATGCAAAGCTGCGCGGCAGTCGCATGGCGATGATCTTTCAGGAGCCGATGAGTGCCCTCAATCCATGCTACACCGTGGGCAACCAGATCGAGGAAATGTTCGAGCAGCACACCTCATTGCCCAAGGCCGAGCGCCGGGCCCGGACCATCCGGCTACTGGAAGAGGTGCATCTGCCAGAGCCCGAGCGGATCTATGCCTCCTATCCCCATCAGCTCTCCGGTGGCCAGCGCCAGCGCATCGTCATCGCCATCGCGCTCGCTCTCGATCCGGCCTTGCTGATCGCCGACGAGCCGACCACCGCGCTTGATCTGTCGACGCAGGCCCAGATCCTCCATCTCTTCAAGGAGCTGCGCGAACGTCACTCGGCGGGCATCATGTTCGTCACCCATGATTTCGATGTGGTGGCCGAAATCGCCGACCGCGTGGTCGTCATGAAGGAGGGCCGCATTGTCGAGCAGGGACTGGCTGAGGAAGTGCTCAACCGGCCCAAGCATCCTTATACCCGCAAGCTGATCGACGCGGTGCCGCGCCGCACTGGCACCGAAAACGCCCACATGGTCGACAAGCAGAAGGTGATGGAGGTCATCAAGCTCAACAAGACCTACCACACCAAGGGCACGATGTTTAAACCCGCCCGCAAGGTCCATGCTTGTCAGGATGTTGACTTCACTGTCCATCGCGGCGAAACCCTCGGCATCGTGGGCGAATCCGGCTCCGGCAAATCGACCCTGGTCAAATGCCTCATCCGCCTTGAGGATCCCGACAGCGGGTCGGTGGTCATCGATGGTTCCGACATTGCCAAGGCCACCCCGAAATTCCTGCATCCCTATCGCAAGAGCATCCAGATCGTCTTTCAGGACCCCTACGGTTCGCTCAACCCGCGCCGTACCATCGGCGATCAGCTCGTTGAGGGGCCGGTGAATTTTGGCGAGAAGCGGTCCGTCGCCATGGAGCGGGCGCGCGAGCTGATGAAGATCGTTCGCCTTGAGGAAGACGCGCTGCTGCGCTATCCCGCCCAGTTTTCCGGCGGCCAGCGCCAGCGCATTTGCATCGCCCGCGCTCTGATGGTCGAACCCGAAGTGCTGATTGCCGATGAGGCCCGTCTCGGCCCTTGATGTGTCGGTGCAGAAAGAGGTGCTGAAGCTCCTCAATGAGATCCGCGACAAGATGGGGCTGACCGTCCTCTTCATCACCCATGATCTGAGGGTTGCAGCCCAGATCTGCGACAATCTTCTGGTCATGAAGGATGGCGTGGTTGTCGAGCGTGGCACGGTCGATGACGTGTTCGGCAACCCGCAGGACGATTACACCAAAAAGCTTCTCTCGGCCCAGCCGGGGCAGGGATGGGTGGTGCCGGACATTGCCAGCCTGCCGCCTGTCGACATCCCTCAGGGAGCGCTGGCATGAGCACATCCTTCTCCAAAAGCCAACTCACTTCCAAACCGGGAGTGACCGCAACGACAGGTGGCGTGGTCGCAGCCCAGCATGTCCATGCCGCTGAAGCTGGTGCCAAGGTCCTCGCGGCAGGGGGAGATGCGGTCGATGCCGGCTGTTGCTGTCAGCTTTGCCATGGGCGTGCTCGAGCCGTGGATGTCAGGCCCGGCAGGGGGCGGCGCGATGATGCTCTGGCGCGCCGATGAACAGAAACCCTACGCGCTCCATTACGGCATGCGCTCCTCGACCAGCCTTGATGTCAGCCGTTATCCCCTCTCGGGCGAAGGCAAGGCTTCAGATCTCTTCCCTTGGGAGGCCGTAGTCGAAGATCGCAACGTCACCGGTGCGACCTCAGTTGCGGTGCCCGGCACCGTTGCCGGTATCGCCAAGGCACACGAACGCTTCGGTCGGATGGCATGGAAGGATCTGCTCCAGCCTGCCATCGAGTTTGCCAAAACGGGCCTGCATGTGGACTGGTACGCAGCCCTCATTATCGCTTCCTCTACTCGTGAGTTGGCAAAGGATCCCGATGCGGCACGTCTCTTTCTTGACGATGGTGTCTGGCCCAAGATCTCCGGCTGGACGGCCCTCTCCAACATGCGCCTTGACCAAACCAAAATGGCCGAGACACTGGTCCATCTGGCAGAGGCCGGAGCATCCGATTTCTATCGGGGTGACATCGCCAAGGGCCTCGTCCGGGACGTGACCGAAAAGGGCGGTTTCCTTACGGAGGAGGATCTCGCGTCCTATGAGGCCGAATGGCAGGATCCTCTGGTCATCCCCTATCGTGATGCACTCTCTGGGCCGTTCCCAAACTGACCGCAGGCCCGACCCTTGCCGACGCCATGGGCCACTGGCAGCAGGCCTATGTGCCCGCCGATGCGCCGGACGCGACCAGTTTTTCTGCCGTCGCCGAGGCGCTCAGTTCGGCCTACGAGCGACGTCTCACCGACATGGGCGATCATGAGAGCGCCAAGGCTCCCGGCTGCACGACGCATTTCTCCATCGTCGACAAGCACGGCAACATGGTCTCCATGACCCAGACCCTTCTGTCGATCTTCGGCTCGCGCACCCCTGTCCCAGAGTACGGGCCTTCTGCTCAACAACGGCATCATGTGGTTCGACCCAGAGCCGGGCAAGCCCAACTCGCTTGCGCCGGGCAAGCGCTGCCTGATGAATGTCTGCCCTGTCATTGGCGAGAAGGGCGCGCGCCGCTTTGCTCTCGGTGCTTCAGGCGGGCGCAAGATCATGCCCGCAGTGGGGCAGATCGCTTCCTTTATCCTTGACTATGGCATGACGATGCAGGAGGCTGTCGAAGCCCCTCGCATCGATGCATCCGGCGGTGACACCATCGTGGCCGACGAGCGCCTGACTGGTCTTGTGACCGAGGCCCTCAAGGCACGCTGGCCCCTCGCCACCGCCAGACGGACGCCCTTCCCATTTGCCTTTGCCTGCCCTGCTGGGGTCATGCGCGAAGGCGAGATCAATTCAGGAACCACCGAAACCTTCTCCCCCTGGGGCGATGGCGTGGCTGAGCCTGACACCGTCCCTGCACAACCGTGACCTCGGTGGTGCATCCAGAAAACGAGAACGACATTATGACGGATCTTACCAAGGGCGCAGGCGATCAGCGCGGCCTATTTCGATGACGGCTCCTTCAAGGCGGACATGGAAAAGCTCGTTGCTTGCCCGACCGAAAGTCAGGACCCGCGCGGAGCTCCCCATCTCCGCCCCTACCTTGAAGACCAGATGATGCCGATGCTCGATGCCATGGGCTTCAAGAGCACGATCTTTGACAACCCGGTTGCCGGTGCTCCGCCCATTCTTGTCGCAGAACGGATCGAGGATCCGGCGCTGCCGACGGTCCTCTCCTATGGCCATGGCGATGTCATCCGCGCGCAGGAAGGCCAGTGGCGCGATGGATTGGAGCCGTTCAGGCTGATCGAGGAAGGCGACCGGCTTTACGGGCGCGGCTCAGCCGACAACAAGGTCCAACATCTCATCAACATCAAGGCCATGGACGCAGTCATCAAGGCGGACGGCAAGCTCGGCTTCAACGCCAAGTTCCTCATCGAGATGGGCGAGGAAATGGGCTCCGAGGGCCTTAAGGATTTCTGCGCTCAGAACAAGGATCTGTTGGCGGCAGATGTGCTCATCGCCTCCGACGGGCCGCGCCTCAGTCAGACCACACCGACGATCTTCACCGGCAGTCGTGGTGGCATCATGTTCGACCTGCTCGTCGACCTGCGCGAAGGGGCCAACCATTCGGGCAATTTCGGTGGTCTCTTGGGCGGATCCGGCCATCATCCTCGCTCACGCCATAGCTTCGATCACCGACGCCCGCGGCCAGATCCAGATCCCCGAGTGGCGTCCGGACAGTCTCACCCCGCGCATCCGTGAAATCATCGCCAAGCTGCCACCCATCGACACCGGATCAATTCAACCTGATCCCGATTGGGGCGAGGAAAGCCTGTCAATGCAGGAGCGCGTCTTGGGCTGGAACAGCTTTGCCGTACTGGCAATGAAATCGGGCGTTCCTGAAGCCCCGGTCAATGCCCATCTCCGGCCATGCCCGCGCCACCTGCCAGTTGCGCGTTTGTGGTTGGCACCGAGCGGGATGAGATCATCCCGGCCTTGAGACGGCACCTTGATGCCAACGGCTTCGAGAGGATTCAGATCATCCCCGCTGACCGGGCCTTCTTCCCCGCGACGCGCCTCGACCCGGATCATCCATGGGTGATTTTTGCCAAGCAAGCGCTCAAAACGGCGACTGGTATGGAGCCGCATCTGTTGCCCAATCTTGGCGGATCGCTGCCCAATGATTGCTTCGCCGATGTGCTCGGATTGCCGACCATCTGGATCCCCCACAGTTATGCCGCCTGCAGCCAGCACGCACCGAACGAGCACATTCTCAAGTCTCTGTCGCGGCAGGCTCTCCTCGCCATGACCGGTCTCTTTGCCGATATCTCGGCAACAGGAGGCGCAATCGGGGCAGTTTCGGAGGATCGAGAATGATGGAGATCCTCACGCTTTTTGCTGTGATTGCCCTGTCGGGGGGCATTGCCGGCATTATTTCCGGACTTCTGGGTGTTGGCGGTGGCATCATCCTCGTTCCGGGCCTTCTATTACACCTTCACCACCCTTGGCTATCATCCCGATCAGCTGATGCAGATCTGTGTCGCGACCTCCACCGGCACGATCATTTTCACCTCGCTGCGCTCCGTCATGGCCCATCACAAACGCGGCGCTGTCAGCTTTGATCTGATCAAAAGCTGGGGTCTCTTCATTGCGATAGGCTCCGTCATTGGCGTCTTTGCTGCCGCGGCCCTGAGATCCCATGAATTACAGCTAGTCTTCGGCTGCATCGGCGTCAAGTCTCGGCCTTTACATGCTGCTCGGCAAGAAAGACTGGGCGAATTTCGGATCACTTGCCGGGGCGGACCCTCAGTGCGATCTACGGTGTCTGCATCGGCTTTTTTTCGGCACTGATGGGCATCGGCGGAGGTTCCTTCACCGTGCCGCTCCTCAGCGCCTACAGCGTGCCGCCGCACAAGGCGGTTGCCACGTCTCCGGGGTTTGGGCTGATGATTTCGATCCCCGGCTTTCTCACCTTTCTGGCAACTGGTTGGGATTTGATCGGCAAGCCACCATTTACCATCGGCTATGTCAATCTTCCGACGGTGGCTCTGATCGTCATGACGACCATGCTCACTGTTCCGCTCGGGGTCCGAATGGCCCACGCCCTCTCGCCCAAGCATCTCAGGATCGTCTTTGCATGTACGATTTTGCTGCTTGCTGGCAATATGTTGCGCAAGGCGCTGATGGGATGATGACTGACATGCTCGAACGTACAAACAATTCTCTTCTCGAAAGGGTCAGGGCCGCCCGCCCGACCCTCTGGTGCAATCCCGCCTATGTCCCGTCCGATGACCCGGTCGCAGAGGAAGGGCTGAAGGAGGCGCTGGACAATTGGGCCATGCTGGCCCCGCTTCTGAAAAAGCTCTTCCCGCAGCTTGAGGAGACAGATGGCAGGATCACATCAGAGCTGATCGACGTCAGCCCGATCAGGGATGCCTTGGGCTATGGAGATGAGCAGCTCGGACGGTTGTTCGTGAAGGGCGATCATGCCCTGCCTGTGGCGGGATCGGTCAAGGCCCGTGGTGGCCTCTTTGAGGTGCTGATGGCGGCGGTCAATGAAGCCCGCTCCGTCGGTTTCCTTGGCAAGGACGACGATATTGCCAATCTTGCCAGCCAGGAAGCGCAGAGCTTCTTCTCCCGCCGCACCATCGCCGTCGGCTCAACCGGTAATCTTGGCCTCAGTGTCCGGCATCGACCGCACGGACCCTTGGCTACAATGTCGTCGTTCACATGTCCGCCGATGCCAAGAAGTGGAAGATCGAGCGCCTCAGGCGCTTCGGGGTCAAGGTGATGAAATATGAGGGCGACTATAATCTCGCCGTCGCCGCTGCCCGCGATGCTGCCAGCCGGGACCCGCTCGCCTATTTCGTCGATGACGAGGATTCGGAACTTCTCTTCCGTGGTTACAGCGCCGCAGCTGCCGAACTCGCCACCCAGCTCGATGAGGCAGGGATAACCATCGGTCCTGATCGGCCGCTGTTCCTCTATCTGCCATGCGGCAATCGGTGGCGCGCCCGGTGGCATTGCTTATGGTGCCCGTGCTGTCTTTGGCCCCCATGTCCATTGCTTCTTTGCCGAACCGGTCCAGTCGGCTTCCGCGCTCATCCAGATGATTGCACGGCCCGGACCATCCTGTTGCCGTGTACGACATGGGCCTTAGCAACAAAACCGAAGCGGACGGCATGGCGGTCGCCACCTTGTCCTCCCTCGTCGCACGTCGCATGAAGGACCGACTGGCCGGGGTCTACACGGTCGGCGACGATGATCTTTTCCGGTGGGTATCCCTTGCCTACGACCTGTGCGGGCCTGCCAAAATCGAGCCATCAGCAGCCATCGGCTTCGGCGGCCCGCACTTTTTTGCTCAACAGCCCGGCTGGCCGGACGTTCTGTGATCGGCATCTTGTTGCGGGGGCTCGAGATAACGCCGTGCATGTGGTCTGGACGACCGGTGGCTCCTTCGTGCCCGAATTGCAGTTCCAGACCTTTGTCGATCGGGGGCTCACCCTCGGCCCTGAGAGCGACCTGATGAAAGAAGAAATGGAATGAGCCAGATGACCGCGACCGATCCCGCCGATCTTGGTGCCCTCGAAGCCCGTCGCCTGATTGCCCGCAAGGCCCTCTCGCCGATTGAGCTGGCCGAGGCAAGCATCAAGCGGGTCGAGCGGCTTGATCATGCGGTCAATGCGCTCATAGTGCGCGACTTTGACGGCTTGATCACCGGGGCAAAGAAGGCAGAGGATGCCGTGATGTCAGGCGAGCCGCTCGGCGCTCTTCACGGTCTGTCGTTCGGCGTCAAGGACATGATCGACGTGATCGGCCTTCCCACCACCTTTGGATCGGAAGCCTTCCGCGACAATATCGCGCCCAAGGATGACGCCATTGTCGCTGCCATGCGTAAGGCTGGGGCAATCCCCATGGGCAAGACGAATAATCCCGAATGGAGTGCCGGCGGCAACACCCGCAACCGAGTCTATGGTGTTACCGCCAACCCTTATGATCTCAGCCGCACCTGCGCCGGGTCATCAGGCGGGTCGGCGGGTCGCGTTGGCCTGCGGCTATAGCCCGCTCGCGACGGATTCGGACACCGGCGGATCCTTGCGCAATCCGGCGGCCTATTGCGGCATCGTCGGCTATCGGCCCAGTCCGGGTGTCGTGCCGGGCAACACCCGCGCCGCAGCCCTCATCCCGATGCCAACCTCTGGCCCCATGGCCCGATCCGTCGCTGATGTGGCGCTCATGCTTTCTGTCATGGCGAGAGCCGACCGCAACGACCCCTACACGATTGTCGTTGATGGCAAGACCCCGTGGAATTCGGACAGCTTTGCCGCGCTAACCGCGCGTCGATCTCTCTTCGCTGAAGATTGCCGCGACCGAGGATTACGGCTTCGCGCCGACCGAACGCATCATCCGCGAGCATTTCCGCTCGATCCTGCCGCGATTGTCGCCCTTCTTCGGCGCGATTGAGGAAACCTCGCCCGACTGCATCGACGCCGATCGCATCTTCTCGGTTTTGCGCGGGGTGCAAGTTCCTCGGCATTCATGCCGAACTGGTCGACAACCAAGCCCCATCTCGTTGGTCCCAATGTCACCGAGAATGTGCGCGAGGGACGGAGCTATTCCGCCGAGGATGTCGCCAAAGCAATGTTCGCTCAAGGGCGTTACTATCGCGATTGGCAGGCCTTCTTCGAGACACACGATTATCTCATCTCGCCTGCGGTCACGATCAGCCCCCGCCCATGGCGCGAGCTTTATCCCGCCGAGATCGACGGTGTGCCGACCAAGAGCTACTACCATTGGCTCGCTATGGCCTACGCCTCGACGATCCCCGGTCATCCCTCGATCACGATTGCCTGTGGCTTTGATGCCAACAACATGCCTTTCGGCTTGCAAATTGTCGGCAAACGTCATGATGATCTCGGCGTACTCGCCGTGGCCGCCGAGCTGGAAGCGGTCATTGCCGGGCTGTCCGATCTTGCGCCGCGCTCACCTGATTTTTCCATGCTTGAAGCGGCCGCGCCTCTCTGCGAAACTGATGGCTTTCTTGACTTCAATTGACCAGATTCTTTCTTTTCTTTCCTCTTCCTCCCAAGGAACTATGAAATGGCCAAAATTCCTCTTTCCAAGGTCCGCCGTGCAGGCACCACCGTCTATTTGTCTGGTGAACTTGGCTTTGATACCGATGGCAAGATGCCCGAAGGCATCGAGGCCCAGACCACAAACTGCCTTGAGAACATCAAGAAGACCCTCGCCGGTGAATGCTTGGATCTGTCCAACGTCATCTCCTGCACCTGTTATCTGACCGACCCGTCCGATTTCGCGGCCTTCAACGGGGTTTATGCGAACTACTTCAGCGATCCCCTGCCGGTGCGCACCACCATCGGCTGCGCTCTGATGATCGAGGCCAAGGTCGAAATCACCGTCATCGCCGAAGCGTAAGGCGCGGGGCCAGAACAGGCCTGTCACAGGCCGAGCACAATCTCTCTTTGAACGAGTGAATATATGGCAGACTTCGTTGTTCTTGGTGCTGGCATTGTCGGCATCAGCACGGCCCTTGCTCTCATTGAGCGCGGCCATTCCGTTACGGTTCTTGATCGTCGCGAGCCGGGACGGGAAACAAGCTACGGCAACGCCGGGATTATCCAGCGTGAGGCCGCCGAGCCCTATCACATTACCCATCACCTGCCGACGCTGATCAAATATGGTCTCGGGCAGACCAACGATATCGTCTATCACTGGCGGGATCTGCCAAAGCTGCTGCCCGCCCTTCTTTCCTACTATCGCTATTCGTCGCCAGCGAGCCACGCCCGGATTTCCCGTCTCTACAACAAGCTGATCGTTCATTCGACCGATGATCACCAGCCACTGATCGAGGCGGCCGGTGCAGACAATCTCATCCGACGCAATGGCTTCTTCTCGCTCTCTGCCGCACAGCCAAGGCCTATGACAGCAAGGCAGCCGAGGCCGTGCATTTGAAGGCAACCTATGGCGTGCCCATGCCGCCTTCTTGATGGGGACGAACTGGCGAGGGAAGAGCCCGCGCTTGAAGCCAAGCTCGCCGGTGCCGTGCTCTGGTCCGAGACTTGGAGCACCTCTGATCCGTTGGCGCTGACAGAGAGCTATGCCCGCCTGCTCGAAAAGCGTGGTGGACGTCTGGTTCGGGGCGATGCCATGAGCCTCAAACAGACCGGCACGGGCTGGACCATGTCTACCGAGGACGGGCAATTGACGACGGAGAATGTCGTCGTCGCTCTCGGCCCGTGGGCCCCGGATCTGCTGGCAGGTCTGGGCTATCGCATCGGCATGGTCTGGAAGCGCGGCTATCACGGACACTTCGACCTGTCCGTCCCCATCAAACCGCCCACTGCATGACTTTGCCAATGGTATCGTCATGTCCCCCGTCCGGGGTGGTCTGCGCATCGCCACAGGCGCCGAACTCGTGCGGCGAGATGGCGGCGAGACGTTCAAGCAGCTCAATCACGGCATCAAGAGCGCCAAAGAGCTTCTGACTGTCGGTGATGAGCAGTCGGGCGGTCGTTGGTTCGGCCATCGGCCCTGCCTGCCAGACATGCTGCCCCATGGTTGGCGAGGCCCCGCGCCACAAGGGCCTGTGGTTCAACTTTGGCCCATGGCCATCAGGGCCTGACCCTCGGGCCGACCACGGCACGTATCCTTGCCGACATGACCGATGGCGACGCGGAAGACTGGACCGCAGACCTCATCCCGGCCAATCGTGCCATCTTCTCCTAGGGTAGCTCAGGAGGGGGCGGTTCGTGCAACAGCTCGGCGGCCTCGTTGATCGTCGGGCTGGCGGGTAGGGGAGATAGATCTGGACGTAACGTAAAGACAATCTGGATCTTGTTTGAGGCCTTCAACTGGCCTACAGATTTTTTGATCTTTGTCAGAGATTGAAAACAGGGATGCCTTTCTTTCATCAGGGTATTTTCGACTGGCAAACACTGTCGACAAGCAATATTGTCAGGAAAGACAAAAACAAGCGCGTGTCGCGCCCTCGCGTGACACGCCAAAGAAGGAGCAAGGGATGTCCCAAAAAATATTGGGTCTGCGGGGCGGGAATGGTCGGTGTTGCGACGGGCGCTCGAATTGCAACGCCGCGGGATGTCGGTCACGCTGATTGATCGCCGCCGACCGGGGGAAGAAACCTCGCACGGCAATGCGGGCATCATCACGCGCACATCACTGGCTCCGATCAACAGTCCCATGCTCTGGCGCCAATTGCCCAAGCTGATGCTCAACCGCTCCACCTCTTTCCGCTATTCCAACGCCTTCATGATGCGCAACAATCGGTTGGGGGTCTCGGCTTCCTGCGGCGCACCTCAAAAGCCGCCTTCGAGGAAACGACAAAAGCTCTGTTCGATCTGATCGAGCTGTCCCGCACCGAGCATGATCGCCTCAAGGGCGAAGCCCGCGCCGAGCAGATGTTCCACGACGATGGCTGGCTGTTTGTCTACCGCTGCCAGAAGGACTTCGACTCTGCCGCCTACACCCGCAACATCTACACCCGCTATGGCCTCGACATGGAGATCCTCGACCCCGACGGCATCCACGATCATGATCCGGGCCTCAAGCCGATTTTTCGCCAAAGGCCTCTGGGTCAAGGATAACCTGGTCGGTGCAGGATCCGGGCGAGTTGGTCCGGGCCTACGCGCGTCTTTTCGTCGAGCGCGGA